>CAZUJZ010000148.1:0-9810 GCA_964620665.1 uncultured Desulfofustis sp.
TGTCCCGGGCCGTTTCGAAAAACCGGCCCAGGGGATCGGAAAAAATCGCCCCCAGGCCGACGAACAAGACGGCCAAGCCGTCGGATACACAGAACAATCCCTGCTTTTTCAACGCTGAAGCTACATTGTCCATGACTCACCTGCTCTTTGCGCTGAATTTCCGTTTTCTTCCAGTCTATCATCGATTCGGGTTGTTTCAAAGGCCGCCACTCCGGGGCCTGCTGAAGAGGAACCGCACAAAAGGCCGTTTTCTGGACCAATAATGTTGGAGAGCGCGCGAGTCAGGACAGTTTTCAGCGCTTCAATCTGATCTTGAAAATGATCCACAGTGCCGGTCATGTTTATCGGACATCTCCACCTTTTTTGGGCTTTATGGATAGCGCAGCGAGGGGCCTACCCCCGCCCGTGCTGTTTCATACAAAACACAGCAAGAAAATACACTTGAGATCAGTGATAATTTTAATTTACTTCATTGCGGCAATCTCAAAGAAAATAGGTAGATGAGACTACCCTCGAAATTTTTGTCTTTCATCGCCAGGCTCGCTCAGGCAGGCCTACCGGAGCAAATCGTTTTCCATGGTTTCAAATTCATCCCGGCTGATTTCTCCTTTGGCGTAGCGTTCTTTCAGGATGTCCATTGCCTGAGCCCCGTTACCGATATTGGAACCGGAGCGGTTTCTACCACCCGTGCTTTGAACCAGCCAGCGAATCAGAAAAACGATCCCGGCGATGACTAAAACCCAGAACAGGAGCATGAATATCATACCGAACCACCCCATTCCCCAGTCGCCCATCATCCATCGCCCCATGTGCCCGTTTCGATATCCACCGGATTGCGCGAATGCGGAGCTCAACAAAAGTACGTTCAAACCCCCTATCGTAACGAACCCTAACGAAACTCTGCTTAAAAGGTTCCTGATAACCATATCTTTCACCTCACTGGTAACTCAAGTAAAGACGTGTACACACCAGCACCGTCCGTTATCTTTCCCAACCATTCCCACAACCTTGCCTGCAACGGCGGCAACCTCTGTCGTGGGGTCTGCGCATAGTGCCTGGAAGACGCTATTGCGGTGATCATCGCTGTTATTCTTCCTGTTGCATTGCGTTTCATGTTATGCGTCCACTGTATTGCCCTTGATAGTTGTTGTACGTCAGTTCAAAAGCTACTCCTTCTTGAAAGCCGTTTGGCTTTGCTTAACAATCAAGCAAACATCATGCCAGGGCACTGACGGTCCGCCTGCAAGTTCATATATCTTGCTGTAGTAGTCAGTATTTTTCGAATGTGTATCGTTCAATGGAACAAACCGCGTCACAGTATGCGGGCGGCAATGTGCCTGGATAATTCTCACATGAGTCCACCTGTATAGCATCATGGGAAGCATGTGTAGTCCCACAAATAGTTTGTAAGGCGGGCTAAAAAAATGGTAATTTATGATTAGATTTTAGGATTTTTTGATCAACACAATCTGTAAACGGTGAGCAAGGTGAGTGGAACGATATCCTGTCATCGTCAGATTACCGCGCACCGGAGGGGAGCTTGAAAAATTAGGAATTTCGTTCGAGATCGAGGCGTGCAAGTAAATTTTTCCGCAGGCATAGATGATATTCCGAGGATAAAATTTGATTGCGTAACGATGGGATTGGGCAAAACGGCATTTTTTAAGGTTCCCCAGAGACAGACGGGAAAACATGGCGAAGAAAAAGCATATCGCGCGAGATTCGAAATCAGCTTCCGCACGATCGGACGCTGACACGGACCTCCAGAAAAATCAGGGCTCACCTGAAAAAAACTCCGCGCGCTCAGAAGATCAGTCGCCCGACGAGCAGTTTCCAATCGTTGCCATCGGGGCATCCGCCGGTGGTCTCGATGCTCTCCGGCAGATGTTCGACAACACGCCCCCTGATAATGGCTGCGCCTTCATCGTTGTCATGCATCTGTCGCCGGACCACGAAAGTCACCTCGAATCGATCCTCCAGCCGCATACCCAGATGAGTGTGCGGCAGGTCAGTGAAACAGTGGCGCTGGAGAAAAACTGTGTTTACCTCATTCCACCCAACGCCAACCTCAATGCCATCGACTCTTCTCTCCGTTTATCGGAACTTGAGCCAGCCAGAAAGAGACGAGCTCCGATAGATCATTTCTTCCGGACGCTGCCGCAGGCCCACGATGCCGGTATCGTAGGCATCCTGCTCAGCGGTACCGGATCGGACGGCACCCTGGGCCTGAGAACAATCAAGGAGCACAATGGCCTGACTATCGTTCAGGATCCAAGCGAGGCGGAGTTCGGGGGCATGCCGCAGAGCGCCATTGCCGCTTTGGCCGTGGATGCGGTTCTGCCGGTCGCTGAAATCCCGGCCTCTGTGATGCGTTTCCTCAAGACCAGAAAGAGTGTTAAGAAGTCGTTCGATACCCAGCAGATAAGCACGCCGACGCGACATTTCCTTGAAAAGGTCTTCAACACCGTACGATCACAGACGGGGTGGGACTTCACTTATTACAAGCACAGTACCATGCTGCGACGCACCATGCGCCGCATGCAGTTCAATCACATCAGCGAAGCCGACGAGTACCTGGAACTGCTGAACACGCAGCCCGGTGAAACACAGGCACTCGCCGACGACTTTCTCATCAACGTTACCAGCTTCTTTCGCGATCAGGCTGCCTACGAGGTACTCGAACAAGAGATTATCCCATCGCTGTTCACCGACAAGGGTCCTCAAGATACCGTGCGTGTCTGGTCGGTGGGCTGTGCCACCGGCGAGGAAGCCTACTCGCTTGTCATGCTGCTGATCGAGGCAGCGGAACGGTGCGATGCCGCCCCGGCAATCCAGGTCTTCGCCTCCGACCTGCACAAAGAGTCGCTCGAGAGAGCGCGCGAGGGCTTCTATCCCGGGGATATAGCGCAAGACGTCGATGCCGAGCGACTTGAGCGTTTCTTCTCCAGGGAAAACGGCTGCTACCGTGTTCGCAAGGAAGTTCGCGAACTCATCGTTTTCGCACCGCATAATTTGCTTGTCGACCCGCCTTTTTCGAGGATCGATCTGCTCATCTGCCGCAACCTGCTCATCTACCTTCAGCGTTCTCTCCAGCGACAGGTAGCGGAACTGTTCCATTATGCCCTGCAGGAAAGGGGGGTCCTCGTCCTCGGAACCTCCGAGAGCCTCGAAGGTTCCGAGTTGTTCCAGACAATTAACAAGAAACAGGCGATTTATCGCAGGAGAAAGGTACCTGTGCCGGAATTACGGCTACCGGTATTTCCACTCACCCGTTCGCGTCTGCCAAAAGTGTTTCCGCAGGCCGAGGACACGGGCAGCAAGCCGCTCACCTACGAAAACCTGCACCACCGCCTCGTCGATCGGTACGGTCCGCCGAGCATACTTCTGAGTCCCGACGACAATGTCGTGCATTCCTCAGTACAAGCCGGGCGCTATCTCGTTCATCCCGGCGGCCCGCCCACCAGCAGCATTTTCAAGGTTGTTCATGAAGACCTGCGTATCGAGCTGCGCACGGCCCTGTCGAAGGTCCGCCGCGAGCGATGCGCCGTCCGAACAGAGCCGGTTTCCACCCGATTGGACGGCACACTCGTCCCGGTACTACTTGATCTGCAGCCGGCAGCGGCATCCGTCCAGGAAGGCTTCATCCTGGTCATTTTCAATGAATATCCCCAGTTCCGGAAGCAGCAAGCGAAAACGCAGGTGGACGAGACAGAGGCCCGGGAAACAAAGAAGCATGACAACCGGAAGGTTCGAGAACTTGAAGAAGAAAAGCGGCTCACCGGACAACGAATGCAGCAGCTCATCGAAGATCACGAGTCGGGTCAGGAGGAACTCAAGGCTTCCAATGAGGAGCTTCAGTCGTCCAACGAAGAGCTCCGGTCGACACTCGAAGAACTCGAGACCAGTAAAGAAGAACTCCAGAGCGCCAACGAAGAGCTCCAGACGCTCAATCAGGAGAATCGCCATAAAGTGGAGGAACTCGATCAGCTGTCAAGTGATCTCCAGAACCTACTGGTAGCGACCGACATCGCCACGCTGTTTCTCGATCGCCACAACAGAATCCTCCGCTTCACGCCCCGAATCGAGCAGCTCTTCAATATCCAGACCATCGACCGCGGGCGGGCGCTGTCCGACTTCACGACTCATCTTGAATACAATGAACTCGGCGAAGATATAGGCAAGGTGTTAGAGAAGCTCGTCCCCATCGAGCGGGAAGTGCAGGAGAATTCAGGCCGATGGTATCTATCCCGAATCCACCCGTATCGCGATCTCAGGGATCGTATCGCCGGGACGGTGGTCACCTTTGTTGACATCAACCGCCTCAAGCAGGCGGAGGAGGAAGTTCGCCGGGCCAAAGAGACGTCCGAGAAAATTCTCGAAAGATTGCCCATACCACTGCTCGTGCTGACCCCGGAACTCCGGGTTTATTCGGCCAACTCCGCCTTCTACGACCATTTCAAGGTCGACCGGAGTGAGATCCAGGACAAGCTGGTCTACGATCTTGGCAATCGGCAGTGGGACATCCCCAGTCTCAGGCATCTGCTCGAGCGGGTATTGCCCGACCGAGGAGAGTTCTCCGGATACGAGGTCGACCACATCTTTGAACGGCTGGGGAGACGGGTCATATCGCTCGACGCACGCCGGCTCGACAACATGAACCTCATTCTGCTGGGAATCCACGACATCACCGAGCAGAGACAGGCGGAAGAACAACTGAGGAAATCCAGCCGTCGCAAAGATGAGTATCTCGCCATGCTGGGCCACGAACTTCGCAATCCCCTCGGGGCAATACGCAACGCAGCTGAAATTCAACGACGCATCGAGCACCGAGATGAGCGTTTGCGCAGGGTTACCGGTGTACTCCATCGCCAGACATCCCACATGTCGGAAATTATTGACGGACTGCTCGATGTGTCCCGGATTGTACGCGGAAAAATCAAGCTCAATCTCCAGACAATCGATCTTCGCCGTATTCTCGAAGGCGTCCTTGATGCCCGAAATACGGACATCATCGCCAAGGATCTGGAACTCGAGATGGAGATCGGTTCTGATCCGATCTGGGTAATGGGAGATGAGGTTCGTCTCACCCAGGTGTTCGATAACATTATCACCAATGCCATCAAGTATAACCAACCTTCAGGAACCATTACTGTGAGCGCCGAGCGTGATAGTCAGGATGCAGTGGTTCGGGTGCGAGATAGCGGCGTCGGCATCGAACCGGATTATTTGTCGATTATTTTCGAATCGTTTCAACAGGGACGACAGGATGTGGCCCGCTCCAGTGGAGGACTTGGTCTCGGACTCTCTCTCGTCAGGGGACTCTTGCTACTGCATGAAGGGACGATCGAAGCGCACAGCAACGGGGCCGGTACCGGCTCCGAGTTTGTAATCAGGCTGCCCATCACTGCGGCAGACAAAGAACATTTCGAAGATCAGTCGGTCAATGACATTGGCTCGCTGAAGATTCTCGTCGTCGAGGACAACGATGATGCCGCCCTGATGATTCAAGAACTGCTCGAGTCATCAGGGCATCACGTACTCGTGGCAGAACACGCCCGGGCAGCCCTTGAGACATTGCACCAGCAGACAGTCGACGTCGTCCTGTGCGATATCGGCCTGCCTGGCATGAATGGTTACGAGCTGGCACAAACAATTCGAGAGGACCCGGAGCTGAACAAACTCCCTCTCATTGCGGCGACCGGCTATGGGCAGGAAGAGGACCGCCGGCGCGCTCTTGAAGCCGGATTCGACGAACACTTGACCAAACCTGTCGAGATAGAAAAACTGACAGCAGCCTTGCAACGCATCATGTGACTCAAGCTATTGATCAACCATCCTACAATTTAACACGCCGTGACACCGGAACGCCCATTTCCAAAAACCTACAGGACTTCCGGTGTGCTTATTTTACCACCTGATATCTTAGTATTTTCTCAAACACGCTTAACGTGACCTTCCTTATATGCTCGCAACAAAATAAAAACCGGGAGTATGTTGCCGAGGTCACACAAAACCTATCGTCCCTAGAGAGGCGCTTTTTATCCTTTCATACCCACGGAAATATAGATGACTGAGGTGTCGGAACATATCAAGGGGCGTATTCTTGCCCCTATTTGCGTTGTCGGTGTCTTGTCGATTTTCATCTCAATAATCGGTGCTTATTGGCTTCAGAACGAGGCCATCGAGGACTCAGTGCACCATAGAATTTCTGGGATGAATCGTCTGTACAAGGAACTCTTGCTGGAACAATCTCAATTGATGATTGGCCAGATAGATTTTATCAAGACCGACGGGCGATTGCTCGAACCGTTCATGTCCGGTGATCGCTCCGGTCTCTACGAAAATGCACGCCGGTTTTTCGAAAGGATGCGTTCGAAATACCGTATTACCCATTTTTATTTCCACGACCAGAACCAACATTGTTTTCTCAGAGTTCATGCCCCCGGGCGTCATGGTGATCTGATCGACCGGTTCACCATGAAAGCTGCAGTCTCATCTGGAGAACCATCATATGGCATTGAATTGGGTCCGTTGGGAACGTTTACCTTGCGGATCGTGCATCCGTGGAAAGTGGGTGACCGGATTATTGGCTATATAGAATTGGGTATGGAGATCGAACATCTGACCAGCCTTATCAATGAGATTCTTGAAGTTGAACTCTTTGTTCTCATACATAAAAAACACCTGGATAGAGCTGGCTGGGAATCGGGTCTCAAGATGTTGAACAGGAAGGGCAATTGGGACCTGTTTGATGAGTATGTAATTATTGACAAAACAATGGATACCACCCCTGTTCTCAATGATGAAATATATCGTTATCCGAGAGACAGAGAGGAAATCTTTTCGGTCAAGCTTGGTAAACGCCGTTACCGTGGAACGATTATCAGTTTGTTGGACGCAGGTAACAGACCTGTGGGAGAGATGGTCAGCTTGATCGATATTTCAGATCAGTACCGGAACCTTTTGATAATGATCGCCGCAATTGCCGCCATTACCATGCTGATAGGAGCAGTCTTATTGCTCACCTTCAATTTCTACATAGGCGGAATACAAAAGAGACTGATCGAGTCAAGAAATACGATCCGGCAAGAAATCCAGACCCGCAGACAAAAGGAACAAGAACTCGCAGAATCAGAAAAACGCTTCAGGTCATTATTTGAGGACTCCATGGACACCATCCTCATTGCAGGTAAAGAGGGACATCTGCACATGCTGAACCCTGCGGGCATGAGACTTTTTCAGCTTTCTGCTCAGGATGTAAAAGCCAGCAATTTCAATGATTCTTTCTGCGATTCCGGAGTGGCTCGCAGTCTGCTGGAAAAACTATCGACAAACGGCGCTGTTCGTGACTTCGGCGCACAGTTGCGAAACAGCGAAGGCACGATAATGGATTGCCTCATAACGTTGACTTCGAAAACAGATGAGAATGGAAGATTCGTCAGTTACGAGGGGATTATTCGTGATGTGACCCCCTACAAAAAAATGGAGGAAGAGCTCAGACGTCTTGCGACCACAGATTCGCTTACCGGAGTGAACAACAGAAGATATTTTATCAATCTTGCCCAAAAGGAGCTCAACAGGTGCAAGCGTTACGGCCATACCAGTTCGCTGTTGATGCTTGATATCGATAATTTCAAGAGAATTAACGATACCTATGGGCATGCCGCCGGAGATCAAGTCTTGAAACAATTCAGCAATCTCTGCCTGGGTGAGATCCGGGAGTGCGACATATTAGGTCGACTCGGAGGTGAGGAATTTGCCGTAATCCTCATTGAAACAGACCTTTCCGCGGCGAAAATAGTTGCCGAGCGCATACGAGAAGTTCTCGAATTCCATGTAATGACCATAAACGACTCGGAACTCCGGATCACTGCGAGTATTGGCATTTCGGAATTTCAACCTGCTGACGAACCACAGGCACTTCAGATTATGATGGAGAGAGCCGACAAAGCCCTCTATGATGCAAAAAGCAATGGCAAAAATCAGATAAGTATTTGGCATGGCTGAGGCGATCGAACTGCCGGGGCCTCTGGATTCCCCCCTCCCGCTGACACCTCACCATAATTCCCTCTCCACCGCCTCCTGCAGCATTCTTCGGTAACTCGATTTGATACAGACTTCCTCGTCCGTCCTGCGTCGCCTCCTGTCGCCGGTCTCGTGACCGTCGAACTCCGCGTTCAGGGGCAGGATCACGCCGAGGCGGAACAGCTGCCCTGTCGAGAACGTGGAATAAACGGGGTCTGACCCTATTTTTTGATAATTTTGGCACTTACCCTGTCTGACGCTCCATTGGACCATCGATCTCGACTACCTGCAGGAAAACAAAAAAGAATGAACAAAACTCCATAACCTCCAGGTACAAGGGATCTCCTGGTATTGGGAAATTGTCGCAAACCCGCGGAAAATCCGTCCTGTGCCAGCGCCGACACGTCCAGTCGTTTTCCAGGTATCGGCAGCTGCGGTGAATAATTTGCGCATTCGTACCCTGTTCGGCAAAGCCTGCGAGGTATTCGTTCCAGTCAAGGTTGACGCACAGCATGCGGCAACAGATAGCTTGGCATTTGTCGTAATCACAGGTCCCGCGACGTTCGAGGATCAGTGTCCGGTCCTGGTGCTCGACGAGATATCTCGGGGGTGTGGTGGACAATCGCTCCAATGGAGAAATGGATTTGAGAAAATTCAAAGACAGGGGCTCGTCAAAACCAGGGCGCATACTCCCTCCCATGCAACTACGGCAGTCTCTTCATGATATCTGCATAGTTCCAGGGTAGCAAACCAACATGCCGATGACAAGAGATGATGGAGAGCTAGTTTCTGTCAAGCCTACCTCGACCGCAACGTCAACGGCCAGCCAGGCGGCCTTCCCGCCATGTTGGAGCTTCCCCAGGTAATGCAGGCAGGAGGAAGGTTGTTTCGACAATATATCTTAGAAGTTGACACGCCCGACAACGGCAACTTTACGCCGATTTTTCAGGCTGCCATACCGGACAAACAAAAAAAACCGCAAACCACTGCTGGATGCCGGTTTCACGGAACTTGCAAGAAGTTCTCTGTATCAAAAATGGCGCTCCGGCAGGTTCCACTAGTTTGTTAAACAACCGACAAACAAACAGCTTCTTATTGCTGGTGCGCGGCGTATTCATCCAGCAACCGGCGAATCATCTTCTGGTACTGGGTGTTATATTTTTTCGCTTCGTTCTTGAAGAAGTCAACGGACGATTTGCTCAGCGAAATCGTTACCCGCACCGTTTCATCCTTGAGCGCCAGCTCTTCCGGAGACGGCAGGAAATCAGGAATCACCCGCACCTTACCGATCGGCTCATCGGTGTATGTTATTTTCCGTTTCATAAATTTTCTTCCCCTTGCGCCAGTATCCGGCGCCAATGATCCGCACTTTATTCTTCCGCCAGGTAAACCTGACGGTCAAGATTCCTTCGGCAACCTTTCCCAAACAATAGAACCGTTTTTCTTTCCCACTGTGCTCGAGATCCTCGAGAATGACACGCCGTGCATCGAGAAAGGCAAGCTGAGCCAGAGCGAACGAACCTCCATGCTTTTCCTGATTCACTTGATCCTTGGCGTGATCCCATTCAAAACTGGATTTCATTGGTGTCGACTCCTTATCGTAGCTCCACTGGCCTCGTCACATAAATATACATCTATTTATGTGCATGTCAAAACACAACCCCTCAACCCCAGGTGAAACTGTGAAGCAGAGGGAATAAACGGGGTCTGACCCTATTTTTTTTACATAGGTCGGTTATGACCAAGGCATCATTGGCAGTTTGAAGACAGCCGGTAAAGCTGCCA
>CAZUJZ010000149.1:0-9794 GCA_964620665.1 uncultured Desulfofustis sp.
AACCGCTCAATGCTGCCGATCAGGATATGCTGCATTTTTTCCTGGGTCATTTTTTGCACGATGGGCAGGCGGCACCTGAGAGAGCTCGTTTTCAGGAACTGCTGCAAAAAGTCGAACCGGCCGGGCTGGCCGATGTGTTGTCCGCGATTATGGCCGCAGGCCCTGAGGCAAACCGCGAAGCGCCACATGAGATACCCCGCTATCTGGAAGCGCTGCCGATCGCCGAGCGTCTCGATATGTGTCAAACCTTGATAAAACTCCAGCTGCCACTGACAGCGCTCGTCACGGCAGAACAGATTTTTCAAGAATTCCCCGAATCCCTTCGTGCCCATGTTCTTATCGCCCAGGCATTCTCTGCCTGCGGAAAGAACAAGCAGGCCCAACGGGAATTTCTTGTCCTTTACGAACAGCTGCCCAGCGAACAATTCTTTTACGAGCAAGCAGAACAGCTCGCTCTGCTGCGAGGGCAGTCGAAAGCAAGGTTGTCCGACACCGAGCACATCAGCGCGCCGCAGAACATTCTCGCCGATCCCCGATCGGTCATCAGCCAGGCCCGGGCCTTATGGACTGATGATCGGTGGGATGAAGCGTTGAAACTCTATGGGACAATGCAGCGCATTCTTGACCAGCACGTCCTCGGTTCTCTGGATAAAATCAAAACGACCGATACCTTTCGTCGCAGGTTTCCCGAATCGGGGCGCCGTCTGGTCCTGATCTCGATGAATGAGGAAGAGATGCTCGACGAAATCATGTCCCCATCTTTTTTCGCTACCACGAGAACCGAGGAGATCGCCGATCTGGCAGCGTCGTTTTATGCTCCCTATCGCTGGTGGAAGATCGTCAAAAAGGAGCGCGAAGCAAAGCTGGCCGTCAATGCCAGGGAATTCTACCAGGCTGAACGCACCTATCATGAACTGGAGGATATTGACGAATCGGCAGTACAATCCTCCTATGCGGATCTGGCAACAATCTACAGCCGCCTTGGCAAACGACAAAAAGAGGCCCAGCTCTACGAGAGACTGAAAGACAGTCAACAGGATGTACCGGTCCTCAAAGAGGCGGCCGAGAAAAATGTGCGTCAGCGTCAGCCCCACGTGTCGCTTGATTCGAGTTACCGTGAAGAACAGGGACGTGATGGACATATCGATGTCACGCAAGGATATGGCGGAGCGAACGTGCAATTCAACCCCGCCGTCTTCCACGAAGTAGGAGCCTGGTTCGGCCGCAATGAATACGGCAACAGCGATGCCTCCACGCTGGCAAAAAGTGTTTTTATCAGTGGTCGATACACCCTGCAGTTCAATGATTATCTCAAAGGGAAAATCAATGCGGGTTTTGAGGATTTTGACACCGACGGTAAATCGTTTCTCGTGTTCGATGTCGGACTTGAAGGAAATCTTGAAGAAAAGGTCAATGTCTTTGTCTCGTTGAATCAGTCACCGGTGGCAGACACCATTGAATCCCTGACGGCGGGACTGTACAAGAAACAGTTCAAGTCCGGTATCACCATCGATTATCTTCCGCGGGTGTTTCTCGGCTTTGATTTCAGCATGCATGACTACAGCGATACAAACGACGGCCGAGCCTTTAACCTGTTTGCTTCCTATCGATTTTTCAGGGAACAAAGCTCCTTTGATCTCAGTTATCGGTATCAGAAACTTGAAAACAGCATCGACAACGAATATGGTCACGACCAGGCAGAGGAGTTCCAGGCCGATCTATCTTACTGGAGTCCCGGCAAATATTGGCGGCACATGGCGACGGCCGAATATAAAATCGACCTGTGGCCGACCGGAAAACTGCAAGGAGGAACGAGTTATGTGTCCGCCCTCTATGGTCTTGGCATCGAGAAGGGCGATTCACTGGTGCAGAAACTGGCATGTACTATTTCACTTGAAATAAGTTCGCTCTTTTTAGTAAAAGGAACATTCTCATCCGATTGGTCGGATGACTACGATCAGTACGGCGTGTCCGCTTCTCTGGCGTATCGCTGGTAATTTTCGCACCCGAGCATTGTCCTGCACCGGTCACCACCAGGCCGTGGCAGGTATTTTTTTTTATGGAGGCAGCAGATGGTAGAACGTATACCGATGTCAAAAACCGGCTATCAACGACTCAAGGAAGAACTGGAACGACTCGAGCGAAAGGATCGCCGAGAAGTTGTGCAAGCCATTGAAACCGCACGAGGACATGGCGATCTCAAGGAAAATGCCGAATATCACGCAGCCAAAGAGAGACAGGGCCACATTGAAGGTCGGATTCTTGAGCTCAAGGATAAATTGAGCCGTGCCGAGGTGATCGATTGCACGCAGGTCAGATGCGACCGTGCCGTCTTTGGCACGATCGTCAGTCTGCTCGATCTCGATACCAACGAAGAGATCCGTTATCAACTCCTCGGACCGGAAGAGGCAGATGTCAAAAAAGGATCCATCTCCGTCCTCTCGCCTCTCGGCAGCAGCCTGATCGGCAAAGAAGTCGGGGATGATGTGTTGGCGCGAACCCCGGGAGGAAAGAGGGAGTTTGAGGTTACCGGTATCTCGGCGGCCGAGATTGCCTGAAAAGGCGAGAGCTGTCAGGTTGTTCTCTCTATCATGCCAAACAGGAACAGGGAAAGAATCTGCTCCGTCGTTTCTTCCAAAGAGTAGTGCGTACCGCCTGATTCCGTCCAGACACGGGAGACTTCATCCAATGCCCCGAAAAAGGCTCGCTTGGCAATACCCGGCATGATTTCTTTGCGATAGATATGCTGCTCCTGGCCAAGCCTGATGATTTCCGATAACAGGTCGATGTATTGTTTAAACGTTTTATTGCGGTACTCCTTGACCAGTTTATCGCTCTGTCGTAACTCGATGTGAATGACTTCGGCCAGGTTCTTATTCTGCTTCATTGCCGCTAGATGCTTGTGGACAAAAATGGTGAGCATCTTGTGCGGGTCGGTCTCCTTTTCAATTGCTTTTTGTATCTGTTCAATAATTTTACCGATTTCCTCTTCGAGCACAGAGATCAGGATATCGAATTTGTTATTGAAATACAAATAGATCGTGCCGTCGGCAACCTTGGCTTCTTTGGCAATATCGGAGATCCTGGCGTTGAAGAAGCCCTTCTTGGCAAAGACCTTGGTTGCTGAAACGAGAATTTTATTGTGCTTTTCGGCGGATTTCATGACATCTATGTAGGTTAGCTGCGTAAAGAGTAAATGAATGACTATTCATTCATCTACTCATTGACATGCAATTTGTCAATGTTCGTCTGGAATATTCTCTCAACAATTGCACGGTGAGGGCGATCTGGAGAAACCGTCGGATCGGTATATTGTGATTGTAAGATTTCCTAAATCGGCTAAGCTTACTGTTCACTTTGGAAATGGTAGAGCCATTCAATCACGCACTATTTTCGCGCGCAGCAGGTGTGTCCGCCGCCCGGTGGAGGGCACCTTTCATCAGCATTGTTAAAAGGGGGAGTTATGAAGATCCTGGTTATTGGTTCGGGAGGCAGGGAGCATGCGCTGGTCTGGAAAATCAGACAGAGCTCCAGAGTGTCCGATATTTACTGTGCGCCGGGTAACGCAGGTATAGCCAATCTCGCTCAATGCGTCGACATCAATGTCACCGATATCGACGCATTGACGGCGTTTGCCGAAGAACACGCCATTGATTTGACCGTTGTCGGCCCGGAAGCATCGTTGACCGCCGGAATCGTCGATGCCTTTGCCCAGAAGGGCCTGAAAATATTCGGGCCGAACCGTGCCGCTGCAGCCCTTGAGGGAAGCAAGGCCTTCTCCAAGGATTTTTTAAAGAAATACCAAATTCCTACTGCCGATTTCAAAGTTTTTTCCGAGCCGAAAAAGGCGAAGAAATATATCGAAAAATGCGGTGCTCCGATCGTCGTGAAGGCCGACGGTCTGGCTGCCGGTAAAGGTGTTATCGTCGCGTCAACGGTTGATCAGGCAAAAGAAGCAGTTGACCTGATCATGAAGCAGAAGAAATTCGGCAGCGCCGGCAATCAGGTCATCGTGGAACAATGCCTGGTTGGCGAAGAAGCGTCTTTTATCGCCTTTACCGACGGCAAGACCGTACTGCCGCTCCCCACTTCCCAAGATCACAAAGCTGTTTTCGACAACGATCGGGGACCGAATACCGGCGGCATGGGCGCCTATTCGCCGGCACCGGTGGTTACCGACGAGATCTCCCGATTTGTCATGGACAAGGTCATGCTGCCAACCGTGCGGGGAATGGCCGCCGAAGGGAGATTCTACAAAGGGATGCTTTATGCCGGCCTGATGATTGCCGACGGTCGCGTCGATGTTCTCGAATTCAATTGCCGATTCGGCGATCCGGAAGCCCAGCCGTTATTGATGCGCCTACAAACCGATATTATCGATATTTTTGAGGCGACCATCGACGGCAGACTTGACGAAATTGAGATAGAAATCGATCCTCGACCGGCCCTGTGCGTCGTCATGGCCTCCGGCGGCTACCCCGGGGCATATGAAACCGGGAAACAGATTCGCGGACTCAAAGGGGTTCAGGATCGGCCCGACATGACCGTCTTTCATGCCGGTACCAAGCGCAAAAACGGACGACTGGTGACCGCCGGTGGTCGCGTGCTCGGCGTTACCGCCATTGGCGAAAATCTTGAAGCAGCACGCAATACCGCCTATCAGGCGGTTGACAAAATCAGCTGGTCCGGCTGCCATTATCGCAGTGATATCGGTGATAAAGCCATACGGCGGGGCCTTGATTCCGGATCGCGGCCGGTGGTTGGAATTCTGATGGGCAGCGACTCCGATCTGCCGGTGATGCGCAGTGCGGCAGACGTTTTTGCAAGTATGGGGGTGGTGTGTGAAATGACGGTCGCCTCGGCGCACCGAACGCCGGAACTGGTTATGGAATATACCCGGTCGGCACCGGAGCGGGGGATCAAGATCATCATTGCCGGGGCCGGCATGGCGGCTCACCTGGCCGGTGTCATCGCCTCCCATACCGATCTCCCGGTTATCGGCGTCCCGCTCGATGCATCGCCGCTGGGCGGTATGGATGCGTTGCTGGCAACCGTTCAGATGCCACCCGGAGTACCCGTGGCGACGATGGGGATCGGCAAAGCCGGGGCGAAAAACGCCGCCGTGCTCGCCTGTCGCATCCTTGCTTTGGAGGACCAGCACATCGCCCTGAGACTGCGCGATTTCCGCGCCAAGATGATTGCAGAAGTCCATGAAAAGGCCCGTGCACTCAAGGGATAACCGGGTTGAAGCGGCAAGCGCTGCCGCGTTGAGAAAAGCGGCAGCGCTCATTATCGAGGGGGGTATCGTCGCCCTGCCTACCGAGACCTCCTATGGTCTCGCTGTCGATCCATTCAATGAGCAGGCACTCAGACGACTCTACGCCGCCAAGCACCGCCCACGCCATAAGCCGGTGTTGGTATTGATAGATGGAGTCGAATGGCTGCCGCGCCTTGCCGCAGACGTTCCGGATTGTTATCGACCATTGTTAACGGCCTATTGGCCGGGGCCGTTGACGTTGATTTTTCCAGCCGTGCCTGCTCTTTCGCCATGGCTTACCGGCGAAACCGGAACCGTCGGCATCAGGGTGTCGTCCGATCCCGTTGCCCGACGGCTCTGTCGGGCCGTCGGAGGCCCGGTCACGGCAACCAGTGCCAATGTTTCCGGAGCGGAACCTGCCCGGTCGGCAGAGCAGATTTGTCAGCAATTCGGCGATGCGATCGATTTGATCATCGACGACGGTGAACGAAACGGCGATCAGTGTTCCACGGTCGTCAGCCAGGAAGACGGAAGGCTGCAATTGATCAGGGCAGGCAGGATCGACTTTTCCCAGCTGACATCGGACAACGCCTCTGTGCACGGTAATTGAGTTTTTCCCCGGCTCATGGTAATGCTCATTATGGTAATGCTAACATACCAGGTGAGCATGACCCCATTCAGAAAGCGACCAACATCGGCACGATAAACAGGAACGGTAAACCGGCAGACATGACAAACTTCAATTGGAACAAGCAATTTGCACTGCAACAAGCGGCAGATGATGCCGATCTGCTTCAGGAACTCCTCGAACTCTTCAAAGGATCCTGTGCCAGCGATATCAGCCTGATCGAACGCGGGCTCGAGCAGAACGATGCGGAGCAGGTGCGCGCCGCGGCACACTCGATCAAGGGTGCAGCCGCCAGTCTTGGCATGCATGGTATCCGCGATGTCGCACTGAGTATTGAAACGGCGGCGCGGGGCAACAACCTCTCCGCCGCGCAGGAACATCTCCCGGTGCTGGAACGTTTCGGCAGAGAACTAAAAGATATGTAACCTGCCGCTCTGTCGTTTTCCGACCCCCGGCTTCATATCGGCTGGGCCGATGCCGGTTATGCTCTCAGGTGCTCGCTCATTGTCAGCGAGCCGGGCTCAACGAGTCAATTGACGATATTTCAGCCGGTGCGGCTGATCGGCCGCGGCACCCAGTCTTTTTTTGCGGTCTTTCTCGTAGTCGGAATAGTTTCCTTCAAACCAGACAACCTCGGAATTGCCCTCAAAAGCGAGGATGTGAGTGGCAATCCGGTCGAGAAACCAGCGGTCATGGCTGATAACCACCGCACAGCCGCCAAAATGCTCCAACGCTTCCTCAAGCGCTCGGAGCGTATTGACATCGAGATCATTGGTGGGCTCATCGAGCAGCAGGACGTTTCCGCCTTCTTTCAGCATCTTGGCGAGATGAACACGGTTGCGCTGGCCACCGGACAGCAGACCGACCTTCTTCTGCTGATCGGCGCCGGAGAAGTTGAAACGAGCAACATAGGCCCGGGAGTTAACTTCTTTGGTACCGAGCCAGATCGTGTCCTGACCATCAGAAATTGCCTGCCAGATGGTCTGCTCCGGTTCAAGGGCCTCTCTGCTCTGATCGACATAGGCCGGCTTGACCGTTTCCCCGAGACTGATCGAACCACCATCGGGTGTCTCCTGCCCGGTAATCATCCTAAACAATGTTGTTTTGCCGGCGCCGTTGGGCCCAATGACGCCGACGATGCCGCCGGCGGGCAGGTTGAAACTCATGTTGTCGACGATAAGCCGATCACCGTAGCTTTTCCGGACCCCGGTTGCCTCGATTACCTTTTTGCCGAGACGCGGTCCCGGAGGAATATAGATCTCCAGGTCTTTGGCTTTGTCGACGGACCCGGACGAAAGGAGATCCTCATACGACGTTATCCTGGCCTTTGCTTTACTGCGTCGGCCTTTTGGCGACATGCGGATCCATTCCAGTTCCCGTTGCAGGGTTTTGCGACGCTCACTTTCGTGCTTTTCCTCCATGGCCAATCGTTTTTCTTTTTGTTCGAGCCAGGAAGAATAGTTGCCTTTCCAGGGAATTCCGACGCCGCGATCCAATTCGAGAATCCAGCCGGCCACATTGTCGAGAAAATAGCGATCATGGGTCACGGCGATAACCGTACCGGCATAGTCCTGCAGATGATGCTCCAGCCAGGCGACGGATTCGGCGTCAAGATGGTTGGTCGGTTCGTCGAGGAGCAGGATATCCGGTTTTTTCAGCAAGATGCGACAAAGGGCGACCCGCCTCTGTTCGCCACCGGATAAGACGCTGCACACGGTGTCGGACGGTGGACAGCGCAGCGCGTCCATGGCCATATCGAGACGACTGTCCAAATCCCAGGCGGACAATGCGTCGAGCTTATCCTGGACTGCGGCCTGCTGCTGTATCAGCGCCTGCATCTCGTCGTCGTTCATCGGTTCGGCAAAGCGCTCGTTGATTGTATTGAATTCGTCCAGCAGATGTACCGTCTCCTGCACGCCTTCCTCGACGATTTCCTTGACCGTTTTGTTCGGATCGAGTTGCGGCTCCTGCTCGAGAAAATCGATGGTGTAGCCGGGCGACAACACCGTCTTCCCGTTGAATTCGGTGTCCCGACCGGCCAGGATGCGCAGCAGCGTCGATTTGCCGGAACCGTTGAGACCGAGTACGCCGATTTTCGCACCGTAAAAATAAGAGAGCGAAATATCTTTTAGAACCGGTTTGGTGTCGTAAAATTTGCTGACCTTGATCATCGAATAGATGACTTTCTGTTCGTCGTTGCTCATAACCTGTGTGTAGTGGAAGTTGTGGAAAGGTGAATTGACGGGGCGCAGTCTACACGGGATAATGAAAAAAGGGAACTCCCGGAGCAGGCCGGGAGTTCCCTTTTAAAAAAATGTCAGTCGTTGCTTACGGCCTGATAATCGGGCAGTCACATTCCGGATCGGAGATGTCGAGCAACAGGAATTTCACGTCGTAGCCGTGTTTGACCAACTCGCGATAGGCAAGGTCGGCCCGGGCTCCGGTTGAGCAATGGATGAAGATACGCTTGTCTTTCGGGATCTCGTCCATCCGCTTGGGAATCTCGTCGAGCGGAATATTGACGGTATTTTTGAAGATGCCGAGCTCGGCGATTTCCTCATCGGTACGGGAGTCGATGACAAAGGTGTCGGGCAGTTGGCCGAGCGTCGCCTTTCTGAACTCAGCAACGGAAACCTCACCTTTGCCGAGTTTTCTGACCCATTTGATCTCGGTGGAAAAAACCGGACCGGTGACGATCGGTTTGCCGGCGGCGACCCAGCCCTCATATCCTCCCCGCACCAGCGAGACGTGTTTATAGCCCTGCCAGCGCAGTTCATCAAACGCATACATCACATCATCTTGATCGTCGCCGTACAGGACGACCGGAGCGTTGCGGGGGATATCGCCGACCCGTCGTTCAAGCTCATCGACGCTCAGTGGAATGGCGCGAGGAATCCGTCCTTCTACTGTTTTGCCATCGGTGCGCAGATCGATAAGAACGATATTGCCGTTTTCGACATATTCGTAGGAAGCATACACCGGGTGACCCGCCTCAACCCAGGCCGGTTCTCCACCCAAAAAACCGCGAATGTTGGTATAACCGAGTTTCTTCGCCAGACCGGCGTTAGCACCGGTCATGCCTCAGGTATAGCCGCCGCAATAGAAAATCAGCGGGATGTCTTTGTCTGCCGGCAGGACCGCTTCTTTTTTCTCTTTCAAGAGCGGCACCGGAATACTGACCGCACCGGGGAGGTGGGCCTGGTTGTATCTCATTTCCGGCCGTGCGTCGGCAAGAAACATCTGGGTGTCGTTTTCGATCATCTGGTAGAGTTCGTCGACACCGATTTCAGTCACTCCCTCGGGCAGAGTCGCCAGTTTCGGCTCGATGACAAGGGCGAATTTGTCTTCGCCCTGCTGCCTCCAGCTGATGATCGCGGCTTCGCCGGGTTCTGCATATTTCAGACCGGTGGTGTCTTCATCGAATTTGAGCATGTAGGTCTGGGCATCGGCGCCTTTTCCTACCTCGATTGATACCGTTTGGGCCTTGTTTGACTTACCGACGATGGAGCCGGTATAGACCGTGGAACCCTTCTTTTTTGCCTGCTTGTCGGTCTGGGCGCTTACCGCTTGTTCCTGCTGGGCGACACGTGCCGTGTCACGGGCACATCCCGAAAAAAGTACCATCCCAGCCAAGAGGGCAAGTGGTATGCCGATCCGTAGCCACTGTTTCTTCATGGTCATTCCTCCTTGTGAAATAATCAATAATCCGTCGTAATGGATCTACCGGATACACTGTAGCAGTTTTGTCGCCATTAATAAAGTAAATAACTAATTAATAAAGGTGTGTAATGTCTTTTCCGCTCCCCATCCCGTGCTCAGTTGACAAGGTTCAGCATTTTTCAACTGACATGCAATAGAATAATGATGAAGTACACAGGAGGCAAGAATCAGTTCTGCGAAGCGTTGATC
>CAZUJZ010000150.1:0-433 GCA_964620665.1 uncultured Desulfofustis sp.
CCCCGGTCATGTGACCGAGCAGCACCGCGGCCAGCTGCACCCCCCGGGCATCGGCGAGCCTGCGGCCGACACCGAGCAATTCGGTGGCCACCGGCGCCAATCTGCCCCGGCTATGTTCGGCAAAGACCCAGACCCCGGAAAAACTGGCCAGATCCTGCTGGACGGCCCGAGCCCCGCCCTCGATCTGCAGCGCCCCGACCTCGCACTCCTCGACGCAGGCGCCGCACAATGTGCACGAATCACCGACGACGGCAATGGTGTCCACCACTTCGATGGCTCCGAACGGACACTGCTGTTCGCAGATGCCGCAACCGATACAGAGCGTTTCGTCTATCTTCAGCATACAATACCTACCATCTAAACCAGATATGGCGCGACCCTGTCAATTCAGCCGACAATAGCTACCAGCTAAACCAGATATGGCGCGAGCCTG
>CAZUJZ010000150.1:533-9657 GCA_964620665.1 uncultured Desulfofustis sp.
TCAATTCAGCCGACAATACCTACCAGCTAAACCAGATATGGCGAGAGCCTGTCAATTCAGCCGACAATACCTACCAGCTAAACCAGATATGGCGAGAGCCTGTCAACCAACTGCTCCACCTGCTCATCGACACTGCCCGACAGGATCGCCCGCTGACCGCGGGGCTCCGGCGGAAAGACCCTGACCACCTGGGTCGGCGAACCGCCAAGGCCGATATTGGCCGGATCGGCCTTGATGTCGGCACCGGTCAGGACGGTGATCTGCGCCTTTTTTGCCTTCATCTTCCCCTTGAGCGACGGCACGCGCGGCTGGTTGATATCCTTGACCACGGTGAGCAGGGCCGGGAAACCGACGCTGAGCAGATCATAGCCGTCATCCATCATTCGTTCGACCACCAATTCGTCGGCAGCGGCGGACCGGATTTTCTGGATACAGGTGGCATACGGGATACCAAGCCGCATTGCCAGGCCCGGTCCGACCTGGGCGGTATCGCCGTCGATCGCCTGCTTGCCGCAGATGATCAAGTCAAACGGCGCGAATTGTTCCACCGCCTTGCCCAGGGTGTACGAGGTCGCCCAGGTATCGGCACCGGCGAAACTCCGGTCGGAAACGAGCACGGCCCGGTCGGCACCGCAGGCCAGGGCTTGGCGCAGCACGTCTTCGGCCTGGGGCGGCCCCATGGTCAGCACGATCACCTCCCCGCCCCGCTCTTCCTTCAGCGAGACCGCCGCTTCCAGCGCGTGCTGGTCATAGGGGTTCATGATCGACTCCACCCCTTCCCGGGTCAGCGTGTTGGTCTCCGGGTCGAGGCGGACGTCCTTGGCATCCGGTACCTGTTTGACACAGACAATGATCTTCATGCGCAATCCGTCGATTTTCTGCAGGCGCCCTACCGGCACCAATCGTTATTTGTTGTACTCTTTGTTGAGTTCCTGGCCGATCACGTTGCGCTGCACCTGGTTGGTCCCTTCGTAGATCTGCAGGATTTTCGCATCACGCATCATTTTCTCGGCCGGGTAATGGCACATGTAGCCATAGCCGCCCATCACCTGGACCGCGTCGGTGGTCACCTTCATCGCCATATCGGTGGCAAAGACCTTGCACATCGAAGAGACCTTGGACATATCCTTCGGATGGGCGTCGATATGCCGGGCGGCTGCATAGGTGAGCGCCCGCGCCGCTTCGAGGGCGGTGGCCATATCGGCGAGCAGGTGCTGAACCGCCTGGAAACCGATGATCGGCTTGCCGAACTGCTCTCGCTGCTTGGCATAGGTGACGGCCATGTCCAGCGCCCCCTGAGCCAGGCCGACGCCGAGTGCGGCAATACCGGGACGACTGGAATCAAGGGTCTTCATCACCGTGATAAAGCCCGTTCCCTGCCGGCCGATCAAGCGATCCTTGGGAATCCGGCAATCCTTGAAAATGAGCTCGGTGGTCGAGGACGCCCGGATGCCCATCTTGATTTCCTTTGGTCCGCAGGAAAACCCGGGATCACCCTCTTCGACGACAAACATCGAAGCACCGCGGGCGCCCTTGTTCTTGTCGGTTATGGCCACGACCGTGTAGATCTGCGCTTCACCGCCGTTGGTGATCCACTGTTTGGTGCCGTTGAGCACCCACTCGTCGCCGTCGAGCACGGCCGTGGTGCGGATCCCTCCGGCATCCGAACCGGCGTTGGCCTCCGTCAGCCCGAAAGCCGCAAACTTGTTGCCGACTGCCACCTCGGGCAGATATTTTTCTTTCATCTCCGGAGAACCGCCGATCATAATCGGATAGATGCCGAGCGCACTGGCGGCAAAAGCGGTGCCGACCCCGATACAGCCCCGACCGATCTCTTCCAAGGCCAGCACAATGTCGAGACAGCTGCCGCCAAAGCCACCATAGTCCTCCGGAATGGGAATACCGAACAGATCGGCCTTGGCCATGGCCGTCAGGATTTCCCGGGGAAACAGATGCTTTTCATCGAGCTCGGCACGGTTCGGGATGATCAGTTCATCAGTGATCTGCCGCGCGATGTCGACGATCATCTGCTGTTCCTCAGTCAAAAATCTCTCCATAACTAGTCTCCTTTCTACCACCTGAGCAGGGTCGCACCCCAGGTAAAACCACCACCGAAGGAACAGAACAAAACCGTTGTCCCGGGCTGCAGCAGTCCGGCACGATTGGTCTCGTCCAGGGCGATGGGTATGGAAGCGGCCGAGGTGTTGCCGTAGTGCATCACGTTGAGAATCACTTTCTCCTCGGGGATAGCCAGCCGCTCCATGAGTTTTTTCAAGATTCTGATATTGGCTTGGTGGGGAATCACCAGGTCGATATCCCGCATGGTCGTCCCGGTCGCGCGCAGCACCCCGTCTACAGCGTCTTCCATGGCCTTGACCGCATGTTTGAATACTTCGCGTCCCTCCATGATAATGTGCACGCCGGGATTATCGGGCACGAGCAGATCGGGATTGGTGCTCGGTGACTGGTGCATATAGAGCAATTGCCAGAGACGGCCGTCCGAGCGATGCTTGGCGCCGAGTATCCGCCGTCGCTCATCGTCCACATGACCGAGCACCGCGGCGCCGGCGCCGTCGCCGAAGAGGATGCAGGTATTGCGATCCTGCCAGTTGAGACGGGAAGACAGCGTTTCGGCCCCGATCACCAGCACCTTGGCCTGGTGATCGGCACGAATGTGCTTATCGGCGATATCCAAACCGTAGAGGAAACCGGAACAGGCCGCATTGATATCGTAGGCAAAGGCATTGTCGGCGCCGATCTCCTGTTGCACGAAACAGGCACACGACGGCATGAGCATGTGGGAACTGATGGTGCCGACAATCAGCAGCGAGATATCCGCCGCGGCGACGCCTGCCATGGCCAGCGCTTCCGAGGCCGCCCGGGCGGCGATCTGGTAGGTCTTCTCGCCGGGACCACCGATGCGGCGATTCTCGATGCCAGTCCTGGTGCGGATCCATTCGTCGTTGGTATCGACAATCTGCTCCAGATCGACATTGCTCAGCACCCGGTCCGGCAGGCACGATCCGGTGCCCAGAAAAGCCGTTCCCATTTACGCCACCTCGGCCGGAATGGTGACGCCGTCTGCCAGTTCCCGGGAGATGAGCTCATTGATGTTGAGCCGCTCCATCTCCATCGCTTCGATCAATGCATTCTTGATCGCATAGGCACTCGATTTTCCGTGACAGATAATACCGGTCCCCTTGATGCCAAGGAGCGGCGCCCCGCCGTATTCGGCATAGTCGACCCGTTTTTGGAAGTTTTTGAAGGCCGGTCGGGCCAGCAGATAGCCGATCTTGGCCATGGTCGATTTAAGGATCTCGTCACGCAGCATCTTCATTGCCGATTCGGCCAATCCTTCACTGATCTTGAGGCAGATATTGCCGACAAAGCCGTCGCAGACAATCACGTCGACATCACCCAGGAAGACGTCGCGGCCTTCCACGTTGCCGATAAAATTCAGAGCACTCTTGCGGAGCAGGGCGTAGGTCTCCTTGACCAGGCTATTGCCCTTGCCCGACTCCTCGCCGATGGTCAGCAGGCCGATTCGCGGTTTGTCGACATTGTAGAGCCGGGAAAAAGCCGAGGCCATGACCGCGAACTGGTAGAGATGAATCGGCCGGCATTCCACGTTGGCACCGACGTCCATGATCACTACCGGCCCTTTGAGGGTTGGAAAAATCGACGCCAGACCGGGTCGGGCGACATTTTTCAGACGCCCGAGCGTTCGCACAGCTGCCGCCAGCGTGGCACCGGAATTACCGGCACTGACTACCGCCGCGGCCTGACCGGACTTGACCAGTCCGAAGGCGATCATGATCGACGAATCGCGCTTTTTTCGAATCGCATCGACCGGATTTTCATCCATTCCGATTGTCGTTGGGGCATGGACGATGGTCAGCCGACGCCCTGCCTCACGACCGGTTGCCAAGGCATCGACATGCTTGGCGAGAATCGTTTCGTCACCGACCAGGCAGATATCGATATCGGCCTGCTCGGCGGCCAGCAGCGCCCCGGTGATCAGTTCTTGCGGACCATGGTCGCCGCCCATGGCATCCAGGGCAATGTGCACCGAGTAACCCCTTCTAGACGTCTGTATCCAGAGCGTAAACCACGCGATCCTTATATTTGCCGCAGCTGCCGCAGAGACGATGCGGTTGCTTCGGTTCGCCGCAGTCCTGGCACAGGTTCAGGCCGGGGGCCCGCAGCGCATCGTGTGAACGTCGTTTGTGGGTACGGGCGTGTGAATGTCGTCTTTTTGGTAAGGCCATTGTTTCCTCCGTTATTCAGACTCGCTGACTCATATTTATTTTCCCTTTACCTGCCGAAGAACGGCAAACGGGCCGCTACCGCCGGTCTGTAGACACGAGCAGCGCGAATCGTTGAGATCGGCGCCACACTGCTGGCACAGTCCCCGGCAATCATTTCGGCACAAGACCCTCGCCGGCAGAGCGAGATAGATCTGCTCGCGCAGCAAAGCCCCCAGATCTATAATCGGCTCCGACAAAAAGAGTGTCTGACAATCTTCCTCGCATACCTCGGCAACCGTCGCAGCACTGTCGACCTCTTCCTGGCCGAGACGACAGTGATAGATGAAATCGACCGCCAGTTCCGAGGATACCGGACAGCAGCATCGATCACATGAGGCGGCAATGAGAACCGTCAACCGTCCGGTCACATCGACCCGGTCACTACCGATCCGGCGAAGCGAAACCAGGCCGTCAACCGGCGAGCGCGCCGTCACCTCGTTTCCAGGGAACCAACCGTCATCGCTGATCCGGCGGACATATTCGTCCCCGACAATCTGATGAAATGCAACCTTCACTGCGTACCATCCAACGAACAAAGGGTCAAACATAGCAGATTAATCCATTTCCATCATATCTGCCAGAAAAAAAAGCGCTGTTTCCCGGGACACTGACGATTCGGCAACGCGGAAGTTCAGTGGCGCCGGGAGGTGACTTCAACCCCAGGAATGATCACAGGATATGCGCCAGGCGCGCCGAACACTTCTCCAACCTCAGGCCGGCGATGCGCAACACATGCTTCATGATCGACAGTGCGATATCCGGATGATGCGCGGCAAGGCGTTGAAAATCGTCGGTGGCCAGACGAAGCAGCACGGTATCGGCGACGGCGTGCACGGCTGATTGGTGCTCACCGCTGCCAGTCAGCGCCCTTTCACCGATCGGCGCCGGTGGGGCCAGCAAAGCGACCACCTGACTGGTGCGGCCATATCCCGTCTGTTTCTTGACGGCGACACTCCCCGACACGAGCAGATAACAGGCATCGGCGACATCACCGATGGTAAAAAGAGGCTCTGTTGCAGCACTGTGGCAGACACCGAGAAACGGCTGGACAATGGTTTGCTGCTCCGGCGACAAGAAGGAAAAAACCCGGGCCAGGTCCTCGGGCCGGATCTCCGTAGGCGGATCAGGACGGTTCATCGTGTTCGGCAAAGGATTGATTTTTTTCTTCGATGATTTTCAGCAGCCCCTCGAAACTTTCCTGCCGCAGAATCGAACGGAATTGTTCCATGTAGTTACGGATCAGGCTGACGCCTTCGATATTGATGTCATAGACCATCCACCGATCCTGCTCTTTTTGCATGATATAGTGAATCGGCAGGTCCTGTCCCTGGTGCTCGACCACCGTCGTCACCTGGGCTCGTTTGCCCTTGACCCGCTCGGCCGCGAAATCGACGGTCTGTCCGCTGTATGTCTCCAGTTTGCCGACATAGACATTCTCCAGCAACGTGGTCATCTGGGTCACGAAATAATCCTGCTGGTCGATGGAAATGTCGTGCCAGGTTGCGCCAAGAACGCGCCGGGACATCTCCCGAAAATCGAAGCCGATCGACACCGCCGCCATGATCAGGCGACGCCGTTCTTTCTTGTTCTCCGGACCCTTGAGGCTGTCATCGACGAGAATATCGATCACCTTGTCGATGGTCGGCCGCAGCTGCTCGGTCGGACCGATCTCGTCGGCAGGGGCAAAAGACGGCACGGCGACAGCGAGAAAAGCGACAAGAAACAGATGCAGCACCTTCATGGTATCCACCTCATTGGAGTAAAATGGCGGGGGCTCCGCCGCCGAATGCCTACCGTTCGCTGATCAACTTGCGACGGTATTCATAATAGGCCTGTCGCGCCGCCACATAGGGGTCAAGCGATATTCGCTTCAACTCCTCGTACACATCGGGGTTGATCGATAAGGAATTGACCCGCTCCGTCGTAATGTAGCCGAAGTCGAACACGAGATTGCCGGACAAATAAAAGACCGGGTGAAAATAAAAGTCGGTAAACAGGCCGACCGAATCACGGAGGTTCGATGGCCCAAGCCCCGGCCAGTAGAGATAGACGCCTTCGCTGAGGCCCCATTTACCCAGTGTCTGGCCGAAGTCGGCATGCCGCTGCCTGATACCGAACCCGTCGGCGGCCGGGTCCACAAGTCCGAAGATACCGAGGGTACTGTTGATCAGAAAACGGCCGAGGACGATGCCGGCATCCTCGACCTCGCCCTGCAGGAGATTGTTGACCAGATGGACCGGCGCCGTCAGGTTGATGAAGAAATTGCCGAGGCATTGCCTGATATCGGTCGGCAGGATCTCCGCATACACCGTTTTGACCGGCTTTAACACCCAATAATAGAGACGGTCGTTGACTTGAAAAAAGGCACGGTTCATCGATTCCAGCGGATCGTGCACGACCAGGTCCGGCGGCCCCAGCGAAAAGTCGTCCTCGAACAACGGATCGCCGAGAATCCGCTGCGGATCGCTGATATACGGATCGCCGCGCAGCAGGTCTGGCCCCAAACCATTGCCAGCCGCTTCGTCTTCGAGCAGATCGGGAAAGGTCTGCTCCGGCCCGGGGGACAGCTCTGCACCGATAGCCGGGACCGTCAATCCGAGAAAGACAAGTATGAGCAGGCTGAAACGAAGCATTATATCTCCGAGCGACGACATACTATTGAGCGCTGCCGAAGGCAAACTTACTGATCAGCGACTCGATGTCTATGGCCGATTCGGTATCGAAAATCACTTCGTTTTCTTCGAAGTGCTCAAGCGCGCCGCCGATGGTGATCTGGATAAACTTGTCTCCGATAATTCCCTGTGACTTCACCGAGGCGATCGAGTCGGTCGGCACCTTGAGCGTGCGATCGAGTTTCAGCGTCAACTCGGCGAGCAGGTCCTCGTTGAGTTGTATCCCGCTGACCTCGCCGACGACAACCCCGGCCACCTGCACCGTCGCCCCTTTCTTGACGCCCGAAACGTTGTTGAACTCGGCCTGGATCTCATAGGTTCGGCCGCGGTCGAACAGACCCACCTCGCCGAGGTTGAAAGCCAGGTAGACCAGGGCCAAAAAACCGGCCACCATGAAAGCTCCGACGGCCATTTCCACCATTTTCGTATTCATGATCTATTCCACAAGCTGACTCTGGTAAAGTTCTCCCATCGTGGTCCGGACAAAGTCCTTGATATGCGGCTTGGTCGACCACTGGAGTTCATCGGGGCTGGCGAAGACATCCATTTTCCCGTCGTGCAGAATGATCACCTGATCGGCAAGACTGAAAACGGCGGGAATATCGTGGCTGACAATAATCGCCGTATATCCGAGTTTCCGCTGAGTGCGGGCGAAAAGTTCATAGATCTCGCGGGTCATGACCGGGTCAAGGCCGGTGGTCGGCTCATCGAACAGCATGATCCCGGGATCGAGCTGCAGCGCGCGGGCCAGGCCGACCCGTTTCTGCATACCGCCGCTCAACTGGGCCGGAAATTTATCTTCATGTCCGCTCAGATCGAGCGTCTGCAGCGTCGCCATGACCTGCTCCCGGATCTGCTCTTCGGACTTGGCGGTCCGCTCGCGCAACGGCAAGGCCACGTTATCATAGACGGTCATCGAATCGAACAGTGCCGAGCCCTGAAACAGCACACCGAATTTGGTCCGCACTTCCTCGAGCCGGCCGCCCCTGATCCCGGTGATATCGACCCCGCCGACCATGATCCGGCCCTCGTCGGCATCGAGCAGGCGCAGGATCAGCTTCAGCGTCACACTCTTGCCTTGCCCGCTGCCGCCGGCGATCACCGTGGTCTGGCCGGGCGGAATCGAAAAATCGACCCGGTCAAGAATCACCTGCCGGCGCCCGTCCCGACCGATGAACCCCTTGGAGACGCCGCTAAATGACACCGCCGGTTCGCTCATAGGATAATCGCCGTCAACAGATAATCGAAAATGAGCACCGAAATCGAGGCCATGACCACCGCCTGGGTGGTCACCCGGCTGACACTCTCGGCGCCGAACCCGGCACCGCGAATCTCCCGGACCAGATAGCCGCGCCCGGTGCAGATCCAGACCACCAGCAGGGCAAAGACAAAAGACTTGACGATACCCAGATTGATATCATGGTTGGTGACACTCTGACGCATTCCCTCGATGAAGCTACCGGGGTTGACACCCATCAGCAATACGCCGGAGATATAGCCG
Source organism: uncultured Desulfofustis sp. (assembly GCA_964620665.1). Classification (GTDB taxonomy): domain Bacteria; phylum Desulfobacterota; class Desulfobulbia; order Desulfobulbales; family Desulfocapsaceae; genus Desulfofustis. The sequence continues at coordinate 9,014 of CAZUJZ010000150.1, forward strand.
CCGGCGATACCGATCACATCGAACAGCGCGGTCAACAGCGGCACCGAGATAATCGCGGCAACAAATTTGGGCGAAATAAAGAAGCGAAACGGATCCACCGCCATGCACTCGAGGGCGTCGATCTGGTCGGAAATACGCATGATGCCGATTTCAGCGCACATCGCCGAACCGGCCCGCCCGGCAACCATCAGCGCAGTGAGAACCGGACCCAGTTCCATGATCAGGGTCAGCGCCACGGCCGAACCGAGCATGCCTTCAGCGCCGAATTTGTTGAGCGAATAGTATCCTTGCAGGCCAAGGACCATACCGGTCGACAGCGCGGTAAAAAAAATGACGAGCACCGAGCCGGCGCCGATGAAATGCACCTGTTTGACGCATTCCCGGAAACGAAATGGCCGGCGAAACAACCCCCGGAGCGCTTTAAGCAGAAACAAGCTCATCTTGCCGAGGTCGGCAAGGATATACATACCCGTGCCGCCGAGACCGGCCAGCGCATTTTTTCCTGCAATATCTGTCATAACATGCCTGTTGTTGACTGCCGACGGGCACGGAAGCGCTCGCTGAAACTGTTATGCGTCAAGGACCGGTAAGATCATGCATAACACCGTGCCAATAATACGACATCCCGACTGAAAGTCAATAAT
>CAZUJZ010000151.1:0-9534 GCA_964620665.1 uncultured Desulfofustis sp.
CGGCATGCTGGAGCGTCTTTCCGCGACAGCCGAGCAAGAGCAGTTGAGCAATATCCGAACGGTGCATTGTGCCTGGGAAGACGATTGGAATGATGCGTCGATTACCGTTCATGATGTCGCCATTGCCTCCCGTTCACTGAGTATCGACGACCTTACCGCCGGGATCACCAAACTCGACGAACATGCCCGAAAACGGGTCTACCTCGTCGAACGGATCGCCCCGACGCCGTTTGACCCGGCGGCCTTTACCGCCGTCGGCCGGCCCTTTGACTCCGGTCCCGACTACATCTATGCGCTCAATATTCTCTATACGATGGGCATTCATCCCGAGGTCAGGCAGATCGAAATCGCCCCCGAAACCACCTACCCGGATCTCGATCACGCCCTCGAGCGGTATCGCTGGATGATCAAGAATATGACCGATGAAGAGGAGCAGCGACTGAGGGCTTTTCTCTGCTCCCGGATCGTCTCGAGAACCGCCGACACCGTGACGATCGGCGGATTGGCCCCGCAGCGCTGGGCGCTCATTTCCTGGCAACCGTCCGGAAATCGGGGGAGAAGCGAGTCATGAACGACCTCAACGCCTTTGATGTCGCCGTCGTCGGTGCCGGCCATGCCGGCTGTGAGGCGGCCCTGGCCGCCGCCCGGTTGGGCTGCAAAACGCTGCTGGCGGTGATCAATGTTGACACCATCGGGGCGATGTCCTGCAATCCGGCCATCGGCGGCCTGGCCAAGGGGCACCTCGTTCGGGAAATCGATGCCCTCGGCGGTGAAATGGCCCATAATATCGATGCCACGTCCATTCAATTCCGCCGCCTGAACACCAGCAAAGGCCCGGCGGTCCGGTCTTCCCGGGCCCAGGCCGACCGGCTCCTCTACCGCCTGCGCTTAAAACGGGTCCTGGAACAGCAGGAAAACCTGTTCATCCGGCAGACCGTGGTCGACCGGCTGATCATCGAGGACGGCCGCATCACCGGCCTGATCACCTCGCTTGAAGAACGGGTGCGGGTCAGGGCGGTGGTGGTCGCCACCGGCACCTTCCTCAATGGCCTGATCCACGTCGGCCTCAAGCACTTCCCGGCCGGCCGGATGGGCGACAATCCGTCCATCAGTCTGGCCCGATGGTTCCGGGAGCAGGGTTTTCGCGTCGGCCGGATGAAAACCGGCACGGTACCGCGTCTCGATGCCACCACGATCGACTACTCCCAACTCGAAGCGCAATACAGCGACCAGCCGCCGGCGTTTTTCTCCTTCGCCAGCCGGGGAGCGTATCGGCAGCCGCAGTCTCCCTGTCATATCACCTATACCAACGAGCAGACCCACGAGATCATCAGAGGCTCGATCGATCAGTCACCGATGTTTACCGGCATCATTGAAGGAGTCGGGGCCCGCTATTGCCCGTCCATTGAAGACAAGGTGATGCGCTTTCCGGAAAAAAACCGCCACCAGATCTTTCTCGAACCGGAGGGCATCGAGACCACCGAGGTCTATCCGAACGGCGTGCCGACCAGCCTGCCGCTGGCGACCCAGGTTGCGATGATCCGCTCAATCAAGGGGCTTGAACAGGCGGTCATCGTCAGGCCGGGCTACGCCATCGAATACGATTACGTCGACCCCCTCGAACTGCTGCCGTCGCTTGAAACCAAGCGGATTGGCGGACTCTACCTGGCCGGGCAGATCAACGGCACCTCGGGCTATGAAGAAGCGGCCGCCCAGGGTCTGATGGCCGGCATCAACAGTGTCCGTTCGATCCGCGGCGAAGAACCGCTGATCATCGATCGCTCCCAGGCCTATATCGGCGTGCTCATCGACGATCTGGTCACCCGCGGTACCAAAGAGCCGTACCGCCTGTTCACGTCACGGGCCGAATACCGCCTGCTGCTGCGTGAGGACAACGCCGATGGTCGGCTGGCTGAGATCGGCTATCGCATCGGCCTGCTGCCGGCAGGGCGCTATCGGGAGTTCCGCCGCAAACAAGATGCCATCGACAGCGGCATCGCGTTGCTCGAGCGTCTTGCCGTCAAACCCTCGCCCGCTCTGGACCGCGTGTTGGCAGATCTTGGCAGCACCCCACTCAAGCAAAAAACGACCCTGGCGGAGCTGCTTCGCCGCCCGGAACTGTCCCTGGGGCAGGTGACGACCATGCCGGTCGACCAGGACGGCGAGCAGCTCCGCCGGCTGGCTGATTCACCATTGAGCGAGGATATTCAGCTCAGGGTCAAATACAGCGGCTATATAGAACGCCAAAACGAGCAGGTAGCCCGTTTCCGCAAACTCGAATCACTGAGTCTGCCGGCTGACCTCGACTATGGCTCGCTGGCCGGGTTATCGACGGAGGTGGTGGAAAAACTCAGTACCGTGCGGCCGCTGTCGCTTGGCCAGGCATCACGGATCTCGGGCATCACACCGGCCGCCGTATCGATCCTGCAGGTCCATCTGAAAAAGCTCGGAAATCGCCGCAACAGAGCGATAAGCGGCACCCTCAATCCATCGAAGGTCGACGGGTAACGCCGATGCTCCCCTATCCCGATATCGATCCGGTCCTGTTTTCTCTCGGCCCGCTGCAGATCCGCTGGTACGGCCTGATGTACCTGCTTGGCTTTACCGCCAGCTATATACTGGTCAAACGCCAGATCAGCGAATTTTCCTTCACGCCGCTCCGTGACCAGTTCGAAAACCTCAATGTCATCCTGATCCTGTCGGTTATCGTCGGCGGCCGGCTCGGCTACGTGCTGTTCTACAATTTGCCCTATTACCTCGAACATCCACTGGAAATCCCGGCCACCTGGAGCGGCGGCATGTCCTTCCACGGTGCCGCCATCGGTCTGCTGGCCGGCGGCCTGCTGTTCTGCCGATGGCAACGCATCAATTTCCTGGCAACCGCCGACCTCTACGCCGCCACCGTCCCGATCGGCCTCGGCCTGGGCCGAATCGGCAATTTCATCAACGGCGAACTGTTCGGTAGACCCACCGCCCTGCCCTGGGGCATGGTCTTTCCCGGCGGCGGTCCGGTGGCCCGGCACCCGTCGCAGCTCTACGAAGCACTGCTGGAAGGCGCCGTGCTCTTTGTGCTGCTCTGGCTGCTCCGGAAACGGCCGTGGCAAAACCGGCGGTGGTGGCCGCACGGCTCGATCCTGTCACTGTTCCTCGTCGGCTACGGCCTGTTTCGCTTCGGCGTCGAATTCGTCAGACAGCCCGATCCGCAGGTCGGCCTGGTCTTATCCATGTTTAGCATGGGCCAGGTTCTCAGCGCCATCATGGTCGCCGGCGGTCTCGGTGTCTGGCTCTGGCTGGTCGCTGCTCGCCGGCACCGAAATGCTACTGCACCTTGAACTTGCCGGACAATTTCTTTCCCGGCCGAAATTTCACCACGTTGTGCGCCGGGATCACGATGGTTCCGCCGGTCTGCGGATTTCGCCCTTTCTGTTCGGCCCGCTCGACCACCCTGAAGGAACCGAAGCCGGACAACGTTACCCGCTCCCCCCGCTCCATGGCTTTGGCCATGTGGCCAAGCACGCTGTCAAGCGCCCGGCCGGCGGCTACTTTGGTCAGATCGGCTGATTCGGCAATCGTGGCTATCAATTCACGCTTGTTCATACATCCCCCTCTTGCTGGTACCGTAAGTGCTCAAACGCTTGTCGCCCTCGACGAAGGTGAGACACGGCCAGCCACAGCCGTGCGCTCTGCTCTGGGCACCGGTATGGCTACTCTGTCTCGGCTCGGGGTTATATGTACCGTATTGAAAAGGAAATACCATCGGGGCAATTACCGATACAGCACTGGGTATATGTACCAGGTCGGCCCGTAATAACAAAAGATAAAATCGTTGTTTCAGCAAGATGGACAATCAGCTGGAGAGGCGAAAAAAACAGCAGGAAAAGCGGAAGACGACAGATACCTGAACACCGTCGATGCCCCGGCGACAGCACCGGTGCGTCAGGTCAGCCTAATCAAGGGTGACATAGCCGTTGCGAACGGCGAAATTGACGAGATCCACGCTGTTTTTCATATTGAATTTTTTCAGCAGATTCGAACGATGATGATCGACAGTCCGGGGACTCAGGTTCAACAATTCCGCCACCGCCTTCGAGGTGTGTCCTTCGACGACCAGCGAGAGGATCTGCTTCTCCCGCTTCGTCAAGTCACGAAACGGATTGTCAGCCTGCTTGCGGCACGCACTGAGCAGATCTTCGGCAAAGTCCTCGGCAAGCTGCGGTGAGATATAGGTACGCCCATCGCGAATCTTGGCAATCGCCGCCAGCAATTCCTTTTCCGAATCGCTCTTGATCAGATAACCGTCAGCTCCGGCAGTCATTGATCGATAAAAGAACTGCTTCGTCTTGTGCATCGTCAGCATCAGGATTTTCAAGGCGGGGTAACGCTGTTTGAGCTGTTCGGCCAGATCGATGCCACTGACCTTCGGCATCGAGATATCGAGGATGAGCAAATCGGGCAGCGTCTCGGCCAATACGACAAAGAGTTCCTCGCCGTCACCGACCTCCCCGACAATGGCCAGGTTGTCATCCTGGGAGATGATCTTTTTGATGCCGTGACGGATCAGAACGTGGTCATCGGCAAGAACAATCGAGTAACGGGATCGATCCGAATCCATTTAACGTCCCTTGTCTCGTTTTCGTGGTTTCACCCCGATCTGGGCACAGCCCTGCTCGAGCAGGCAGATGTCGCAACAGGGGGCGACCGGTTTACATATCTTCTGCCCGAAGGCCACCAACAGACGATTCACTTTGATCCAGTAGACCTCGGGCAGTTTTCTCCGCAGGACCATCTCCGTCTCATACGGTGTTCGGGTCTTCGTATAACCCCAGATGTTCATGATTCGATGAACATGGGTGTCGACGCAGATCGCCGGAATACCAAAGGCCACCGCCAGCACCAGGTTGGCCGTCTTGCGCCCGACCCCGGGCAGACAGACCAGTTCTTCGATAGTCTGCGGCACGCAACCGGCATATCGCTGTATCAACAGAGCCGCTGTTGCGACCAAATGCCGGGCCTTGGTCTGATAAAATCCGACCGGATAGATCAGTTCTCGGATGTCTTTTTCCGTCAATGCCATCAATCCATGGACATCGGGTGCCCGGGCGAACAGCCGTGTCGAGGCGGCGGCGGTAACGTCGTCCTTGGTTCGCGAAGAGAGTATCGTCGCCACGAGAACCCGGTAAGGATCAGCAGTCTGCACCGCGATCAGATCAACCACCGGGACGCGGTACGCGGCGACTTCACGTTCCAACAGATCGAGAAACCGCTGCACCTTGGTTGTTGCCAGCACCTCACGCCCTCTCTGTCACTGATCCTCTTCACACAGCACGGATGTTCCACCCATCCCAGCTGTCATTATACCGAACTGATCATGATCGCCCACAGGTTTTCTCGGTCACCGACGAAAAGAGGGCACCTCCCCTTGGCGCGGCAGAGCGGCCCAACCGCCAATCGCCTTGGAAAAGGCTCTGGCATGGTCCGCCCTCCTGCATTATTACTTGTCAAGAGCCAGTCCGTCGTGTCTTTTCCGCTTATCTCTTCATGGTCAGTGGAGGACAGGTTAAAATCCGGTCCACCGTTGGTTGAGGTTTTGAAATCACCTCTGCAGTAAAGGAGTCCATGGTACCGCAACCGTATCTGCCGTTGCCCGTCTCCCTTCGGGAATGCCGGGACCGCGGGTGGCAGGAAATCGATATCGTGCTGGTCAACGGTGACGCCTACGTCGACCACCCGTCCTTCGGCCTGGCCGTTATCGGCAGACTGCTCGAACAGCACGGCTATAAAGTTGCCGTATTGGCTCAGCCGACATACGCCGACGAATCGGACTTTCACCGTTTCGGCCGGCCGCGCCTGTTCTTCGGCATCAGCGCCGGCAACCTCGATTCCATCGTCGCCAATTACTCCGGCAACGGCAAGGTCCGCGATTTCGACGCCTTCTCTCCCGGGGGATCTCCGTGGCGGCCGGGGGAGAAGAGCAGGGATAACCGGTGGCGACCGGACCGGGCGGCCCTGATTTATACCAATCTCGCCAAACGGGCCTATGCCGGCATCCCGGTGATCATCGGCGGGGTCGAAGCCTCGCTCCGTCGTTTCGTGCATTTCGATTATCAACAAAACCGGCTGCGCGGTTCCCATCTTACCGACGCCAAGGCCGACCTGCTTATCTATGGTATGGCCGAACGTGCCGTCGTCGAAGCGGCGGCCCGAATCGCGGCAGGGCAGTCTCTGGAAGGTATCCCCGGCAGTTGCCGACGTACTGACGATGCCCGGGTAGAGCAAATCAGCACCCGGGCCGCCGAGGACGGGCTGGCCATCGAGGTGCTTCCGTCCTGGCAGCAGATAAACACCGACCTCTCCTGCTTCATGACGGCGGAAAAAAGCATCGACCGCCATGCCCGGGCCGGCGACCGCACCGTGCTGCTGCAACGGCAGCAGGCAAGCTGGCTGGTTCACTATCCGCCGGCACCACCGCTGTCCGCATCAGAACTCGATCAGCTCTCCCACCTCCCCTTCTCCCGCAAGCCCCATCCGGCCACGCCCGACATTCCCGCCTACGAAATGGTCAAATCATCGGTCACCATTGTCCGGGGCTGTTCCGGCAATTGCTCTTTCTGTGCGATCGCCCGTCATCAAGGACCGACCGTGGTCAGCAGAAGCATCGACTCGATCCTGACCGAAGTCCGGCTCCTTGCCGCCGATGACGATTTTTCCGGGACCATCAGCGATCTCGGTGGTCCGACTGCCAATCTCTATGGCACCCGCTGTGCGATCGGTTCCTGCCGCCGGCACGACTGCCTTTTTCCTGCCGTCTGCAAACACCTGCTGATCGACGAGCAGCGTTTTATCGAACTGCTCGACCGGGCCAGGAATTGTGATGGGGTCCGGCACGTCTTTATCTCCTCCGGTCTGCGTCTCGAACTGCTCCTCAAGACGCCGACCCTTCTCGAGAAAATTGTCAGAGACCATACTCCAGGAGCGCTCAAGATCGCCCCGGAACACACCGACGGAGCGGTGCTGCAACTGATGCACAAGGAAGCACCGGAACACCTTGAACAATTCGTCACCACGTTTCGTGCACTGACCGCCGCCTCGGGGAAAAAGCCTGGTCTCAGTCCTTATATCATCAGCGCCCACCCGGGCTGTGGCGACACCGAGACCGTCAGGATGATCGACCGGCTCCGGGAACTGGGACTGGTGGTCAGGAAATTTCAGGATTTTACACCGACCCCGGGAACGCTTTCCACGGCAATGTACGTTACCGGCCTGCACCGCGACCATGGCACGCCGATTACCGTCGCTCGCGGCCAGGCCCAGCGATCCAGGCTCAGGCTCCTGATCGAGCGGGCATTTCTGAAAAACAAGGCTGCGTCTGAAAACAATGCCCAGCGCCATCGCCGCGGTGATGCACTGCGCCGGAACAGGCCGGCCGGCGGACACAAACGCACACCCCGCCGATGACCGGTGAGATCAGAAGAGATCGTCCGGGCCAAAGCTGACGGCCTGATCGATGCTCGGTGCTGACAGGAGCAGCATCAGAAAACGATCGAGACCGAAGGCGATGCCGGCCGCGGCATCGATTGTTGACAGGTCGCGCAGAAAGGTCTCGGGCATCTCCCGGTGATGTCCGTCCCGCGCTCCCAGGGCGGCCAATTCCTCGGCAAACCGGGCGCGCTGCTGGGCACTATCGGTGAGTTCGCTGAAACCGTTGGCCAACTCCAGGCCATCGATATAGAGCTCGAATCGCTCTGCGGTCGACTCATCGTCGGGCTTCAACCGGGCCAGAGAGGCGCAGGCGGCCGGATAATCGACAAGAAAGACCGGGCCGTTGCGGCCAAGATGCGCTTCGATATGCTCGACAAGCAACTCGTCAAACCGGTCGGCGGCCAGGGCCTGCTGCATCGTTTCCGGACAATGGCGAGCGAACGCCTGATCGACGCCGAGTCGCTCCCACGGGGGAGAAGCAGCACCCGTCCGAAAACAAGACCTGTCGACCAAGCGGTGGAACCGACCGTCTGCGGCTACGTCGTCAAGGACGTAACAGACGAGTTCTTCGCAATCTCTCATCAGGTCGCGATAGTCGCCATCCACTCGATACCATTCAAGCATCGTAAATTCAGAGAGATGCCGGCTGCCGCGTTCGCCGGCCCGAAAGCAGGGACAGATCTGGAAAATCGTACGGCACCCGCGGGCCAGCAGCCGTTTCATACACTGTTCCGGTGACGGTTGCAGAAACCAGCCGTCACAGGCGACCGGGGTGATATGCCGCTCCGGCAACAGCACCGGGGCGCGGACAGGCGTATCGACTTCCAGGAATCCCTTCTCGTGGAAAAAATGACGAATACTGCGGAAAAGGACGGCACGAAGGTGCAGCCCTTCGACGGTGAGCATCAGCTATTCTTTGACGCGGGTGACATACTCCCCGGTACGGGTGTCGATCTGGATCTTCTCCCCCTCCTCGACGAACGGTGGAACCTGCAGCTGATAGCCGGTTTCGACCACCACCGGTTTGGTATCCGAGCCGGACGTGTCGCCACGAGCCCACGGGTCGGCCTTGGTCACCATGAGATTGACAAAGATCGGCAGGCTGATGTCGATCGGCCGGGCACCGAAAAAAAGGACCTCCACCTCCATATTGTCGATCAGGTAATTGATGTTGTCGCCGAGTTGTTCCCTGGTCAAAAACAGCTGCTCGTAATTGGCGGTATCCATGAAATGGTACTGATCGTCCTGGTTGTACAGGTATTGCATGGTCCGCTCTTCGAGATCCGGCTTCTCGAACTTATCGTTGGAACGATAGGTGTTTGAGAACTGTGATCCGGTGATCATATTTCTCAATTTGGTCCGATAGAGTGCCTGCCCCTTGCCGGGTTTGGCAAACTCAAAATCAACAACAATATATGGCTCGCCATCGATCTGGATCTTCAGTCCTTTTCGTAAATCAGACGCTGTATACATCTCAAGTCTCCGTAAAAAGCAGCCATCCGCACGGGCCGGCAGCAATGGTGGGCGGGCGAAGGGTCGGCCTCCAACCCGAGATTTTAACCTTGCATTATACTCGCCGACAAGGCAATTTGACAAGCGTTAAAAACCGTGATCCCGTGCACCCCCTCTTGCGACGTCTTCGCCAAGAGGATTGCAATTCCAGCCAGACCGTGTTTTTTTGCAGGCGTGCACCAACCATCCCGTTATACTGCGACCCGGAGCTTCTGCTCACCGGCCATGATTGAAAAAATTGGAATTCTCTCAGATACGCATCGCTCAAGCTGCGATTCGGCCTTTACCCGGGCCGCCCTGGTCGCCTTTCAGGATTGTACCACCATCGCCCATGCCGGCGATTTGACCGACGTGGGCATCCTTGACGCATTTACCGGAAAACAGGTGTACGCCGTGCACGGCAATATGTGCACGGCAGCTACACGAGACCTGCTGCCTGAGTCTTTGATTTTTTCCATCGGCAGCTTCCTGATTGCCCTGTGTCACGGTCATCTGGCCGGCCATGATCGTCAGGGAGATCTGCTCGGGCGATTTCCCGAGGTG
>CAZUJZ010000152.1:0-9504 GCA_964620665.1 uncultured Desulfofustis sp.
TTGACCCTGGCCCAGATCGCCGAGCGCGACCAGGCCAACCTGGATCGCTGGCAGCGGCAGCGGGGGCGATTTTCCTTTCCCGGCGGCGAGGGGATCGAGATGTTCAGCCGGCGGGTCGCCGACTGGTTCGACCAGCTTGCTACCCATGGCCATCAGCGAGCCCTCGTGGTTACTCACGCCGGCGTCATCCGGCGGGCGCTCTGTCACCTGTTCAGCTTCGGGCACGATCACGTGTACAGCTTCGGGATCAAGGAAGCCGGTATTACGCTGGTCAACCGTCAACCGGATTTCTGCGTTCTCGAGTTTCTCAATCGCGGTGGAGACAGCGATGACTGAGATCATCCTGGTGATCGGCGGCACCCGCAGCGGCAAGAGCGATTACGCTCAGCAGCGCGGCGAGGCGATCGCCGGCAGGCGGTGTTTTCTTGCGACCTGTGCCGCTGCCGATGCGGAAATGAGTCGGCGGGTGGCGCGCCACCGGGCTGCCCGCGACCCCCAGGCTTGGGATACCGTCGAAGAGCCGGTGCGGCTTGGGATCGCGGTCAAGGACCATCCGGGCTATGACGTCTACCTGATTGATTGTCTGACACTCTGGGTCAGCAATCTCCTGTATCAGGGGCCGCAGAACTCCCCCGATGATCTGGAAACGCAGGTGATGGCCGCGGTCGATGAGCTGCTGCAGCAGCTCGGCACCATCGGCGGCAGCGCCATCCTGGTCAGCGGTGAAGTCGGTATGGGGATCGTTCCGGAAAACCGGCTGGCCCGCCTCTACCGCGACCTGATCGGCCGAAGCAATCAACGGATCGCCGCCCGGGCCGATGAAGTGGTCCTCATCAGTTGCGGGTTGCCCCTCTGGTTAAAAGCAAACAAAGGAGAAGCATGAATCTGTTGGAAAAGACCTGCCGGGATATATTCCCGCAGGATAGTGAAATGCGTGAGGCGGCCAAGGCCCGGCTCGATCAGTTGGCCCTGCCGCACTGGGCCCTGGGGGACCTGATGGACCTGGCCATCGAACTGGCCGGTATGACCCGGACGATGACCCCGTCGTTCAAGCGCAAAGCCATCGTTACCATGGCCGGTGACCACGGTGTGGTCGCCGAGGGGGTCAGCAAGTTTCCCCAGGAGGTCACGCCGCAGATGGTGGTCAACTTCGTCAACGGCGGGGCAGGCATCAATGCACTGGCTCGGCAGGCCGGCGCCGAGGTGCTGGTGGTCGACATGGGAGTGAACAGCGATTTGAGTGCACTCAGTGCGGCCGGCAAGATAATCGACAAGAAGGTGGGCCCGGGGACCAACAATATCGCCCGCGGACCGGCGATGAGCATTGCCGCCGCCCGGCGCGCCGTCGAGGCCGGCATCGAGGTGGCCCAGTCATTGCGGGATTACGACCTGCTCGGTACCGGTGATATGGGCATCGGCAATACCACGCCGAGTTCGGCGATCGCGGCGGTGCTGACCGGCCGGCCGGTCGAGGACGTCACCGGTCGGGGAACCGGTCTCAACGACGAGCAATATCACCGAAAAATCACGATTCTCAAACAGATTCTGCAGCTCAATCGCCCGGACCAGAGCAACGGACTCGAGGTTCTTGCCGCGGTCGGCGGCTTTGAGATCGGCGGCATTGCCGGCCTGATCATCGGCGCTGCGGCGCAGCGCCAACCGGTCCTGGTCGACGGCCTGATTTCCACGGCCGGAGCCCTGATTGCCTACCGGATCGAACCGTTCGTCCGCGACTATATCATCTGTGCGCACCGTTCGGTCGAACCCGGTCACAAATACATGCAGGAGATGCTCGGCTGGCCTCGCCCGCTGCTCGATCTGAATCTGCGTCTGGGTGAAGGAACCGGGGCGGCGCTGGCGATGAATATCGTCGAGGCGGCCCGGGCGGTGCTGGTCGATGTCGCCACCTTTGCCGAGGCGGCTGTCGCCCAGGCGGACAAATAACCGTGGTGCCTCAGCACTCGGAAAGCATCGCCCGCCGGGCCGTCGGACAACCCGTCCGATCGTTTCTGACCGCCCTGGGCTTTCTCAGTATCATTCCGGTCGGTACCCGCGGCGCCGCCGGGCAGAGCTCGTTTGCCGCCGCGCTGTTTTATTTTCCGCTGGTCGGGCTGCTGCTCGGCGGCCTGGCCGCCGTCTTCTTTCTGGTCCTGCAGTCGATTCTGCCGCCACTGGTGGTTGGTGCGCTGCTGGCGGTCCTGCTCAGCCTGTTGCCGGGTTTTATTCACCTCGACGGTCTGGCCGACACCGCCGACGGCTTTTTCAGCGGCACGCCCCGCGAACGGTGTCTGGAAATCATGCGCGACAGCCGGATCGGGGTCATGGGCAGTGCGGCGATCTGCTGCCTGCTGATCGTCAAGACGGCGGCGCTGGCTTCGATCGGTGCCGGGCAGATGGTTGCTGCGTTACTGGTCGCCGTCACCGCCGGCCGGGTCTGTATGGTCTGCATGATGGCTCTGCTGCCCTATGCCCGCAGCGAATCGGGGCTGGGGCTGCTGTTCTACAGCGGCGCCACCCGGCAGGCGGCGGTCGTGTCGGTTCTGCTGCTGGCCGTGCTGGTGCTCGTGCTGACGGGCCGAAGATTCCTGCCGGTTTTCGGGATTGCCGCGCTACTGCTGCTGGTGCTGGCCGCACTCTGCCGGAAAAAAATAGGCGGCGCTACCGGGGATACCCTGGGAGCGACCTGTGAGATGATGGAAACGGCGATCTTGACAGTATGTTCGATGACACTCTAATGAATTGCAGCCAATGAAACGAGCCGATAACAAAGACCGAACGGCCGGCTGCGAACCACTCAGCCGGCAGGAACACGGCGGCAATATCCACAAGGTGCTGAGGGAAGGTGGCGAGGCTGCAGAACTGCTCGATTTCAGTGCCAATATCAACCCGCTCGGCCCGCCGGCCTGGGTGCGTTCCCACGTCAACCGTCACCTGGAGATGATTGTTCACTACCCCGATCCCGATTGTCGGGAGTTGCTTCGGACAATCGCCGAGCGATACCAGGTCGACGAGCACCAGGTGGTGGCGGCCAACGGCACCACCGAACTGCTGCACCTGCTGCCGCGCATTATCCGGCCGCGGCCGGTAATCATTCCGGTGCCGTCCTATATCGATTACCAGCGGGTGTTCACCGCCGCCGGTTGGGCGGTGCAGACGATAACGCTTGACGAGTCCGACGGTTTTGCCGTCACCGTCGGCCGGCTCGCCGACTGGCTGCGCGGCGGGGAAATGGTGATCTTCGGCAACCCGGCCAACCCGTCCGGCTCGCTGTTGACCGATGCGGAGATCCGTGCGGCGGCCCGGGCTTTTCCACAGACGCTGTTTATCGTCGACGAGGCGTTTCATGATTTTACCGCCGATTTTCAGAGTGTTGGTGGCAGTGGTGATAATATCATCACACTCAACTCGCTGACCAAGTTCTTCGCGCTACCCGGCCTGCGCGTCGGTTTCGGTATCCTGCCCGAGCGCTACGCCGAGCGGATGCGGCAGTCGCTGCCGCCGTGGTCGGTCAATTCCCTGGCCCAGAGCGTTGCCGCCGAGGCGTTGCGCGACGACGACTACTGCCGATTGACCAGGAGTACCTGCCGGCTGTTGCGCGAAGAGCTGGCCGGCAGCCTGGCGCGGATCGCCGGTCTGAAGGTGTACGAATCGGCGGCCAATTACCTGCTCGTGCGCTCCATCGGCGGTCCCGATGGTGAAGAGCTCTACGCCAGGCTGTTGACCCGGGGCATCGTGATTAGGCGGTGCACCAATTACCACGGTCTCGATCCTTCCTATTTCCGCGTCGCCGTGCGAACCGCTGAGGAAAACCGGCTGCTGGTCGAGGCATTGCGGGGCATCCTCGAGCCGACCGCTCGCAAAGGTCCGTGCCGACCATCCCCACGGGCGCGGGCCCTGATGTTTCAAGGCACCTCGTCCAATGCCGGCAAGTCGATCATGGCCGCCGCGTTCTGTCGCATTCTGTTTCAGGAAGGCCTGCGGGTAGCGCCGTTCAAGGCCCAGAACATGTCGCTGAACTCCCATGTTACCCGTGACGGCGGCGAGATGGGGCGAGCCCAGGTGGTTCAGGCGATGGCGGCACGGGTCGACCCGGACTGGCGAATGAACCCGGTCCTGCTGAAGCCAAACAGCGATACCGGCAGCCAGGTGATTATCAACGGCCGGCCGGTCGGCACGATGAACGTCAGAGCGTATCATCGGTACAAGGAGCAGGCATGGGCTGCCGCCCGGCAGAGCTATCACGAGCTGGCCGCCGATTACGACGTGATCGTGCTGGAAGGGGCCGGCTCGCCCGGCGAGGTCAATCTCAAGCGTCACGATTTCGTCAACATGAAAATGGCCCGGGAGGCCCGCTCGCCGGTCCTGCTGGTCGGCGATATCGACCGGGGCGGCGTCTATGCGTCGTTTGCCGGCATCATGGACGTGCTCGAAGAGTGGGAGCGGCGGCTGATCGCCGGTTTCGTCGTCAACAAGTTCCGCGGCGACCAGTCGCTGCTCGACGAAGCTCACCGCTTTATCGAGCACCATACCGGACGTCCGGTCTATGGAGTGGTTCCCTATATTTCCGGGATGGCGATTCCGCAGGAAGATTCGGTGGCCCTGCGCGAGGGCTGTTATGGCAGGCAGAAAGCGGCGGCCGACCAGGTGGACATCGCGGTCATCGATCTGCCCCATATCTCCAATTATACCGATATCGACGCCTTGCACGGCGAGCCGGACGTCGTGATCCGATTCGTTTCCCAGGCAGCCGAATTCGGCCGGCCGGACGCGGTGATTCTCCCGGGGTCCAAAAATGTCGCCGGCGATCTGGCTGCGCTGACCCGGGCAGGTTTTGTCGAAGCGCTGCACCGTTACGTGGCGGCCGGCGGCACCCTGGTCGGCCTGTGCGGCGGCTACCAGATGCTCGGGCAGACGATCCGGGATCCGCACCGGTTGGAGACCGAGTCCGAGTCCACTGCCGGGCTCGGCTTGCTGGCGGTCAGCTCCGTATTGCAGTCCGGCAAGATTCTGCGCCGGCGGATCGGCACCCATCTGGCCTCAGATCTGCCGGTTTCCGGTTATGAGATCCATCACGGGGTGACCGAAAACCATCTCAAACCGGTGCTTTGTTTTCCGGACGGTACGAAGTGCGGCGGGAGCGACGACACCGGACGGGTCTGGGGCGTCTATCTGCACGGATTGTTCGACGAGGATCTGTTTCGTCGCTGGTTCATCGATCGGTTGCGGCTCGCCAAAGGATTACCGGCCATGAACCGGGTACTGGCCCCGTACGATCTTGACAGGAATCTCGATGAGCTGGCGGCAACGGTGCGGTCCTGCTTTTCGCTGGAACGCATCTACCGGTTGATCGGCCTGTGACAGCCCATGGCGACTCTGTCTCTTTTGGTTGCTGCGGCACTGGTGCTCGACCTGTTGATCGGTGATCCGCGCTGGCGCTACCACCCGGTCCGTTTGCTCGGTGTGCTCTGTGAGCATGTTGAGCGATCGGTCCGCCGGGCTGAAGGATGGCTGTCGCAGCGGCTCTGCGGCGTGCTTGCCTGGGCCATGGTCAGCGGGGCGAGTCTTGTGATCTGCCTGGTTCTCTTGCTGATGGTGAACCGGCTTCAGCCACGTGCCGGCCTGGTGATCGCCACCGCGGTTCTTTACTTCGGTATTGCCGCCGGCGATCTGATCCGCCATGCCCGGGAGGTCAGCCGTCGCCTGCTCGAGGGCGATCTCGATCGGGCCCGGCAGGCGGTGGCGATGATGGTCGGCCGGGACACCGGTTCCCTGGACCGAATCGGTGTTGCCCGGGCCTGCATCGAATCGGTGGCCGAGAACCTGGTCGACGGCGTCACGGCACCGATTTTCTGGGCCCTGGCCGCAGCCGTGGTCGGCGCGAGTGCCGGGGTCGAGCCGTTTTTCGCAGCAGCACTCGGAGTCGTCGCTTATAAAGCGATCAACACGATGGACTCGATGTGGGGCTACAAAAATGAGCGGTATCGGGAATTCGGCTGGTGGGCCGCCCGGGCGGACGACTGGGCCAATTTTCTGCCGGCCAGAATCAGCGGCCTGGCGGTGATCGCCGCCGCCTTTCTGCTCGGTGATGACGGCCGGCAGGCGGCCCGCACCTTCCGGCGCGATCGTCTGCAGAGCTCGAGCCCGAACAGCGGTCAGACCGAAGCGGCGGCGGCCGGTGCGCTGGGTGTCCAGCTGGGCGGGGCGGCACGGTACTTCGGCAGCGAGCAACACAAGCCGCTGATCGGTGGCGGGATGAGACAGCCGGAGGCTGCCGACATCGATCGCTGCAATCGGCTGGTAATCGGTGCGGCGATCCTGTTTACGGTGACTGTGATGGTCTTGGTCGGCATGGTTGATACGGTGTTGAGGTAACATGGCAGCGGCGTGTTTTCTCATTGGCGCAACGCGCAGCGGCGCCGGCAAGACAACGCTGACGCTGGGGGTCATGGCGGCCCTGGTGCGGCGTGGTTATCGGGTGCAGCCGTTCAAGTGCGGACCCGATTTCATCGATCCGACGCTGCACGAAACGGTTACCGGTCGCGTCTCCTACACGCTTGATCTGCATATGATGGGTGCCGACGCCTGTCGAGAGCTTTTTTTCAATCAAGCTGAAACCGCAGAGATCTGCGTAGTTGAAGGAGTGATGGGCCTGTTCGACGGCGGCTCGGCCAGCACCGCGGCGTTGGCCAAGACATTGCAGATTCCGGTCATTCTGATCGTTGACGCCCAATCGAGCGCGGAGAGCAATGCCGCGCTGTTGAAAGGTTTTGAAGATTTCGATGATCAGCTCTGCATCGGCGGGGTGATTTTCAATCGGCTCGGCTCGCCGCGCCACCGTCAGCTGATCGAGCAGGCGGTGATACAGCACTGCCGGACCCGGGTTATCGGCTGGATACCGCGCGACCCCGCTTTCACCATTGCCGAGCGCCATCTCGGGTTGCACATGGGCAGCGAGCAGCCCCTTGACGATGAGGCCAGCGGCCGGCTGGTGCAGACCGTCGAGGAACACCTCGATCTGCCCGCCATGCTGGAGCTGGGAAGACAGGTCAATCCATCGGGGCGACCCGGCGGCCGACCGCGCAGGCAATTGATCGGCAACGGGCCGGCACTGCGCATCGGCGTGGCCGAGGACGAAGCGTTTTGTTTCTATTACCAGCAGAACCTCGAACTGTTCAGCGCGGCCGGTTTTGATATTGTTCGCTTCAGCCCGCTTCACGACCGGCAGCTTCCGGCCGAGGTGGAGCTGCTCTATTTTGGCGGCGGCTATCCTGAACTCCACGCCGGTGCGCTCAGCGCCAACGAGCAGATGCGCGCTGCGGTATGCGAGCGTTTTGCAGCGGGCCTGCCGATCTACGGGGAATGCGGCGGCTTTATGTATCTCTGCCGGTACCTCGTCGATCAGGCCGGCCGGGTTCACGAAATGACCGGTATCTTTCCGTTTCAGACGAAAATGGGCTCGCGGTTGCGGCGGCTCGGTTATCGAACCGCCCGGCTGCGGCGTGATTGCCTGCTCGGGTGCCGGGGAGATTATCTGTACGGTCATGAATTTCATTACTCGGACATCGATGCCGACCAGGCGGCCGACGAACCGGCCGCCCCCATCGAAACCTGCTATCGCCTTGATAATAACTCCCTGGAGGGCTATAGTGTCGGATCGGCTCTGGGGAGCTATATTCATCTGCATTTTGCCAATACACCGAAGGTGCTGAATCATCTTCGACGCCAATGTGAAGGGACCAACCATGCGCGGTGGAATGATCAAAGACGTTGCTCCTGAGGATATCGAACGCCTCAGTTTTGCGATGATCGAAGAGGAGTTTTTTGACCAGACCGGACGTCGCCCTGAATCATTTGATCGGCCGACGTTTCGGATCATCAGACGGGTTATCCATGCCAGCGGGGATTTCAGTTTCGCCCGGACCCTTGTCTTTCATGACCGGGCTATCGGCGCCGGCATTGCGACGATCCGGCAGGGAAGGGCGATTGCCATCGATGTTTCGATGGGAGCTGCCGGCATCAACCGTGGTCTCGTCGAAGGGTTCGGTGGCCGCGTGGTCTGCCATATCGGTGATCCGGGCATTGCCGAAGAGGCCCGGCTCGGTGGACAGACCAGAAGCGAAACCGCTCTGCGGCGAGCAATTGTCGACGATCCCGGCATCATCGCCGTCGGTAACGCTCCGACCGCATTGCTGACGGCGATGGAGATGATCGAGCGGGGTGAACTCAATCCTGATTTGGTCATCGGGGTGCCGGTCGGTTTTGTCAATGCCGCCGAAGCCAAAGTGCTCTTGAGTCAGCGCGACTATCCATTTATTACCAATACGGGACGTACCGGTGGCAGTCCGGTCGCCGTGGCGATCATCAATGCGCTGCTGCGACTTGCCGCGACCGGCGAGGAGCATTGATACCCATGGTCCGTTTGTTGTGTCTGTCGGTCATCACCATGTCCTGCTTTGTCCAGTTGTTTGCTGCTGCCGCTGTTTTAGCCAATGGCCAGCGGAGCGAGGCTGAACACCTGCAACGGGGCCGGAGCAACGTTCTTGAGATCGGCCCCGAGGTTCTCGATCAGTTGAATGAACAGGAGCGTGAGTGGTATCGGTGCTTTCAGGAAGGGGTCCTGTTTTTTGACGGCTGGTCGGCGATTTCCGAGGAGTTGTTGAAAATCTTCCCCGAAGAACAATGGCCCTCCCGGCAGATTATGATGCAGCGGCTCGGGATAAAAATCGGCACTGAGTGGGCCAAGGACAACGAGACGCGAAAAATCGATACGGACATGATTGAACAATGGGGTGAATTGTTGCGCGGTGCCTGCCGTCAGGGTGCCGATGAGACGCTCGCTGTGCTGCAAAAAATCGAGAAGCGTGTTGACGATCTTCTGCTGTCCGAAGACCGGATTTCGTTCACGGCCCGCGAACCTTGACAGAGAGCCTGGGTAATGCTACAGAAGCGCACCGGCGGCGATCGAAGCTCAATCAACCGCGCTGCAGGTTTTACCCGCTGCCCTGTTCACTAGCGACGGACGCGTGTCCGTCACCGGCGGTCATGGCATGAATGGCCTGTCTGCCGGCCTCTCAGGCCAGCCGATCAGGCTGTGGCGCTGTGGCCCGAGGCACGGCCGATAAGTTTGGGAGTACCGTTTTCATCTGAGTCTTTTGCAAAACTTAGATTATACATTTCGCCGAAAGAAAGGGAGCCCGTCATGGAACGAACATTTGCCATTATTAAACCAGATGCCTTTGGTGCCGGTCATGCCGGCAAGATTCTAGCAAGAATTTATGAGGAAGAATTCCGGGTGGTTGGCATCAAAAAGTTGTTTTTGAGCAAGATTGAAGCGGAAGGTTTTTATGCCGTTCACCGGGAACGTCCCTTTTTCGGGGAGCTGACCGACTTCATGAGCAGCGGGCCATGCCTGGTCATGGTACTGGAGGCCGACAACGCTATCAAAAAGTGGCGGGAGCTGATGGGGGCCACCAATCCGGCCGACGCGGAGCCGGGCACCCTGCG
>CAZUJZ010000153.1:0-9357 GCA_964620665.1 uncultured Desulfofustis sp.
TGGCGGTGACGGTTAAATCTCCAGCATCGCCCATACCAGACGTATAGGCGGCCCCGTTTTCTTTTGTTATTCCCCGTAACCAAGGGCCTGCAGCGGATCCATCCGGGCCGCTTTGAGGGCCGGGTAAATGCCGAACAGGACGCCGGTGGCCAGTGCCATCAGCAGCGGCAGCGCAATGGTCGCCGGTGAGAACAGCACCGGCCAGCCGGCATAGAGCGACACCCCACGGGCCAGTGCCCAGCCGCCCGCCAAACCGAGCAAACCGCCGAGCGCGGTCAGCAGGACTGCCTCGCTGAGGAACTGCACGACAATATGGTCGGGCCGGGCTCCGACCGCGCGACGCAGACCGATTTCTCTGACCCGCTCGGAAATGCCGGCCAGCATAATATTCATGATGCCGACCCCGCCGATGATCAGGGACAATGTGCCGATCGAGCCGAAGACGATGGTGAACAGCCGCTGGATTTCTCTGGCCTGACTCAGCAGTTCGAACGGCACGATCACGGAAAAGTCGTCGACACCGTTGTGAGCCGCCCGAACCGTGCCGGCAATCACCGCCACCGCCGCATCGATCCGCTCCACCGTTGTCAGCTCGACAATTAATTCACTGACGGGCTCACCGTCTGTCACCGCCCCCATCGTGCCGAGCGGAACGATGATCATCGTATTGATATCGAGCAGCGAAATCCGCCCGGTTTTCGCCGCCTCGATATCCTGCCGATCGAGCACCCCGACCACCTGCCACAATTCGGGACCGATCCGGATTAAAGCGCCCGGCTTGCCGCCCGCACCGAGCGCTGCGGAAACCGACCAACCGAGCACACAGACCCGGTTGCGATCGGCCAGATCCCGGTCGGCCAGAAACCGTCCCGATGCCATGGTCAACCCGAGAACGGCCCGGTAATCCCGGGTCGCCTCGATGACCCGCCCTTTCAGATCGTCGGGCAGACCGACCAGCTCGACCCGCTGGTCCCGGCTGGCCGCCGTTCGCCTGATTGGCAGACCGGTCGTCTGCAGGCGCGTCAGATCGCCGATCTGCAGTCCGCGGGACTGATAACTCCGGGCCCGGGCACGCTGACGGTCGGTCACGTCGTCGGCGCGCAGATAGATGTTGTTCAGGCCGAGCTGCCCGATGCGCCGCATGGTTTCCGCTTCGGCCCCGGCACCGATGGCAAAGATCGCCAGCACCGTCGATACACCGCAGACAATACCGACGACGGTAAGCAGCGAGCGCAACTTGTGATGCGCCAGCGAAATGACCGCCGTGCGAACACTGTCGGAGAGAAATTCAGTCATCGTGCAGTATCCCGTCCCGCAGGGTAACCAGACGCCCGGCCCGGGAGGCCACCTGACGGTCGTGGGTGACCATGACAATGGTATGGCCATCGTCGTTCATCGCCCCAAGCAGATCGAGGATTTCACCGCTGGTGCGCTCATCGAGGTTGCCGGTCGGCTCATCGGCCAGGATCAGATCGGGCCGGGGTGCCAATGCCCGGGCAATGGCCACCCGCTGCAGCTCGCCGCCGGACAGCTCGGCCGGCCGATGACTGCGCCGCTGCTGCAACCCGACCCGGTCGATGGCCTCATCGACCCGGCGACGAATCTCCGCTCTGGTCGATCCATCCTGATAGAGAAAGGGGAGCGCGACGTTCTGCACGACATCGAGGTGCGGCAGCAGGTAAAACATCTGGAAGACATGGGCGATCCGGCGCGAACGGATAGCCGCCAGCTCCCGTTCCCCGCGCCCCAGCACCTGCGCGCCGTCGAGCAGATAGCTGCCGCCGCTCGGTCGCAGCAGACAGCCGAGGATATGCAGCAGGGTCGATTTACCGGTCCCGGAAGCACCCATGACCGCTATAAAATCACCTGAATCAAGACCCAGATCGACCCCGCCGAGCACCTCGACCCGGTCGGCGCCGCGCCGATAGGCATGAGAAATTCCGCGCAGTTCGACAATCACGGCGCGTCCTGCCGGCGCCTGCCGGAAGGGGACGCCGGCATATCCGGCTCCACCTGCGAGACGCGATCGCCGATGTCAAGGCCGGCAGCGATCTCCACGTAATCCTCGTTGCGGCGACCGACGGTGACCAAACGTCGCTCGTACAGCCCGTCGCGGTAGAGGTAGCAGTAGTCACCGCCGACATCGCGGAACACCGCCTGGATCGGCAGCGTCGGCACCCGGGTCAACGCGGCGATGTGGATGATCACCCGGGCCGACATGCCGGGCCTGAGCCGATCGTCGGTCTCGGCCAGCGAAATATCCACCTGGAAGAATTTTTCCTCTCCCTGCCCGCCTTTGCGTGCCAAGGCCCCGATGCCGGCCAGATGGCCGGCAAAGTGCTCTTCCGGATAGGCGTCGATAAAGACCGTTGCCCGCTGGTCGGCCCGAATGCGATGCAGGTCGGACTCCCTGACCCGGCTCTTGACCGTCAGGCTGGAGATATCGGGGAAATACATGATCGGCTGGTTAACGATGACCGTGTCCCCCTCGCGCGGAGTGCGCATCTCGCCGTCTCGGTAGGTCTCGTAGTGCACGATCATGCCATCGAACGGCGCCCGGAGCACCGTCTTGTCCAACTCCTCGCGGGCCCTGGCCAGCGCCTCCTCGGCGGCCTTGAGCCGGCCCCGGGCCTGGGCCAGCGTTGCGGAGGCATTGGCGATCTTATGCACGGATGCCTGGCGGATCTGCTCGATCGACAATCTCGTATTCTGTTCCTTGGCCCGAGCGGTCTCGACCAGCAGGGGCAGCACGTAGCCCTCATAGCTGTCATATTGTCGTTTCGCCGAGCGATGGGTCTCTTCAAGGATCTTGACATCTTCACCGACCCGGTCCAGCTCCGCCGGATTGGCGATCCCTTCTTCGGCCAACTCCTGCAAATCCTCGAGGTAGGCCCGGTGGCGCTGCAGGGCCAGTTCCGCCTCATCCAACTCGTCACTGAGCTGTGCCAGTTTGAGCGGCCCCTCCCCCTCCACCAGGCGGCGCAGGTCGAGCCGGGCCACTTTATGCTGGTATTCGGCGGTGATGATCCGTTGCCCTGCCTCGTTTTTTTCCCACTCGACCAACTGCTGTGCGGCCTCGAGTGCGGCGGCCAGGTTGTGCGCCTCGATCTCCAGCTCATCGACGGCAGTCTCGAACGGCTGGGCGTCGAAGCGGACCAGAATCTCGTCCTTGGCAACAAACCGGCCGTTTCCCGCAAGATAGATGATCTTTGCCCCCGGTCCCTTGATCTGCGACGAGATCATATGGGCCTGCCGCGCCTCAAGCGTGCCGATGGTCCTGATCTCAACGGCCAGATCGCGCAGCTCGACCCGGGTCAGGTAGGGATCTCGTTGCCGCGGCACTTGAGGTTCGGCAACGAGATAATAGCCGGCCGAGACCAGCACCGCGAGCACCAGCAGCCCGATCAGCATCCGCCCGCTTTTCATCACTCCACCCCATTTTCATCAAGCAGCGTGCCGATGGCGGCCCGCAATCGATAGCCGTTGATGATATAGTTGATCTCGTCACTCACCAGATCGGCGCGGGCCTGCTGTACCTGCCCCTGGGACTCCATCAGGTCGAAGTTGTCGGCTTCACCGTGCCTGAACTTGACTTGGGCGAGTCGAAACTTGCCGGTGGCCTGCGCGATCTGCTGGCGACGCAGCGCGATCCGTTCCGCCGATTTTTCCAGCGCGTTGAGCACCCGGCGCACCTCCCGGACAATGTTTTCGGTCAGCCCGGCATATTGCAGCTGCCGGCGGTTCACCGCAATGCGGCTCTGCTGCCACCTCGCCAGCTCCGTCGACCGGGCCAGATCCGTAGAGCTGGAAAGGCTGACACTCAACAGGTTCTCGTCATAGGCCGGCAGATAGTCCTCATCGCCGATCCTGTCACCGCGGGTGTAGGCGGCTTCAAGCTGCAGCTCAGGCATGATATTGTGGTAGGCTACCTGTGCTTTTCGCTGCGCCTCGGCGATATCGGCCTGCCCCTGACGGAGTTCAACCCGCCGGCTCAAGGCCACGTCCACCGCTTCGTCAAGATCGATAGTAATCAGCGAGTAGGACAGCGGCGCCCGGACCGTCAACGGCTGCTCGAGCGGCACAGCCAGCACGGCCTTGAGCTGGTCGGCTATGCTGTCGGCCCGCTCCCGGGCCAGGTTGAGACTGTCTTCGGTCTCCTTGATGCGAATCTCCACCCGATAGACATCCATCGACCGGGCCAGGCCGATCCGCTCCTTGCCGGCAGTCAACCGCAGGTGCTGTCCCAGTTCGACGAGCTGCTGCCGGTAGAGGTCGATCAACTGCTCTTCCCTGATCAGGCCGTAGACGGCGGCAACGGTCTCCAACACCGTGTCGACCCGTTGCCGGTGTAATTGGCGCCGGGCGGCGGCCACGGTAAATTCGTTTGCATAGACGTCGTCGAGGACCACATCGCGCCCCAATCCGCGCAGAAGCGGGACGGTGATGGAGAAGCCGACGTCCGCGTCATACCCATCGTCACCTTTGGCAATACTCGGTTCAACGGCCACCGTGACCCCTGTTTCAAAGGTCCTCGAGACCGAACCGCCGACCTGCCAGACCGCGATTTCCCGCTCGTCGCTGCTGGAATAGTTGATACTGGAGAGCGGTCGCACCTTGACGGCAAACGCCTGCCGGGCAGCGACAAGGCCGTGCTCGCTGCTGCCGATCGCGTAGCGGGCATCCCGGATCGAACGGTTGTCGCGCAGCGCCCGCTCGATCGCCTGCTCCAGCCTCAGCTCGAGTGGTTCGGCACTACCTGCGGCCGCTCCGGGCGGTCCCAGGGCCACAGGCAGCAGGCAGGCGGTCAGCAACATGAGCAAAACGCACCTTCCCCGCCGGCGGGCCTGGACACGGCCGGATATATACCCCAAGATCGGTCGCTTATTCATCGTCCTGAAACCGGTTGCCACACTCATCATAATCGACAGCATTCTTTGTACCATGACTACCCCGTTACGGAAAAATGCTTTTGACGGCTGTTGGAAAAAAGAGGCATGCTCGTGGCACGATAACCGTCGCTCGCGCCCGCAGTGGTTGGACCGACGGAACAGCGACAGGCCAAACAATAATCGCCTGTCGGCGAGAGCATCGTTTTTCTTGTTGACTTTTTATGATTGTTTGTGATCATTTCAAGAACATATTCTTGCTCTCTTCCCGGATGGCCCATGACTGTCACGCAGAAAAAAGCGGATCTCATTCCTGCCCAGCGCCGCCATTTGATCCTGGAGTTGATCCGCCGCACCGGGGCCATCTCCGTTCACGAACTTGCCGCATCAACCGAGGCCTCGTTGCCGACCATCCGCCGCGACCTGGACTGGCTGGCCCGGGCCGGCGCGATTCAACGCAGCCATGGCGGCGCCTCGCTGAAGACCGCGCCCGGCACGACTTTTGAGCCTGATTACCATATCACGTCACGAGTTGCTCGTGAGGAAAAGACACGGATCGGCAGGTACGCTGCAGACCGCCTGCGCGACGGCCAAAGCGTCATCTTCGATTCCAGTTCGACCGTCTACGAGGCAGCTTATCGGGTCGTCGAAAAGGGACTCACCCTGACCGCCATCACCAACGATCTGCGCATCGGCGAACTACTCGCCGGCTGTCCGTCGATCAATCTGCTGATCAGCGGCGGCACCCTGCGTCCCGGCTCCTATACCCTGTTCGGTGAACCGGGTACCTCATTCCTGCAAGACCTGCATGTCGACGTGGCGCTGATGGGAATTCACGCGATCACCAACGAATCGTCGTGCTGCGACACCAGCCTCGACATCGCCTATGCAAAACGCTACATGGTCGCCGCCGCCGGATCGGTCATGATCCTTGCCGACGCCACCAAATTCGGCCACGTCGCCTTCTATCACGCCTTCGACATCGACGACCGCTTTACAATCGTCACCGACCGGCCCCTGCCGGCCGCCATCCGGAGCAACCTGGCGGCACGCGGTGCCCCGGTGACCGTTGCAACCGGGCGAGAACCGGCCGACTCCGACAAGCCGCCGAGCCGCCCGCACCACAACGACCAACGCAACTCGAACCAGAAAACCAATCCAGGAGGACCCCGTTTTGAAGAAGAAGCTGACCAGATTTGATCTGCAAACCATGAAGGATGAAGGCAGGCGGGCGGCATGGATGACCGCCTACGACTACGTAACCGCCCAGCTGGCCGAGGAAGCGGGCATGGACATGCTGCTGGTCGGCGACAGCCTGGGCATGGCCGTCTACGGCTATTCCGGTACCGTGCCGGTAACCATGGACCAGTGCATCTACCATTGCGAGGCGGTGCGCCGGGCCGCACCGAACACCTTTATTATCGGCGACATGCCGTTCGGCTCCTATCACGTCGGCACCAACGAGGCCTGTCGCAACGCGGTCCGTTTTCACAAGCAAGCCGCGGTCGACTGCGTCAAGCTCGAAGGCGGCGTCCGGGTCGCCCCGGTAATCCGGGCCATCTCTGACGGCGGCATGCTGGTCATGGGCCACATCGGTCTGACCCCGCAGAGTTCCGGCGCCCAGGGAGGCTTCCGGGCCCAGGGACGGACCGCCGACAGCGCCCAGGCGATCATCGACGACGCGCATGCGGTCTACGAGGCCGGCGCCTTTTCGATGCTGGTCGAGGGGGTTCCGCCGGAGGTCACCAAAATCATTCGCGACGAGTTGCCCATCCCGATCTACGGTATCGGCGCCGGCGACTGCGACGGCCAGGTAATGATCTGCTCCGACATCCTTGGGCTCTTCCAGGCCTTTACGCCGAAATTCGTGAAACGCTACGGCGACGTTGCCGGTGAATACCGCAAGGTTTTCGCGGCCTACATCGACGAGGTGCGCCAGGGCGTTTTCCCCGGCGACGAGCATGTCTACAAAATGGTCGAAGGGGAAGCCGTCAAGCTGACCGCCCGGTACAACAAGTAGGATGGACGGCACTGTGAATTATCGTGAATTTTCGCTGAAAATCGGCAAAGGGACGACCAGCTTTTCGCTCCCCGAGTCGCACGTGCTCTACGAGCTGATCGGCAACAACCGCCCGCCGCCCGATGATCTGACCGCCACCTACCGCCGCGCCCTCGATCATCCGATCGACAGCCCGCCGTTGCGCCAGATCGTCAAACCGGGCGAGCGGGTGGTGATCACCGTCAGTGATATCACCAGGGGGTGGCAGCGCAACGAGCTGACCCTGCCGCTGCTCATCGATTACCTCAACGAGGCCGGCATCAGAGATGAGGACATCACGGTCATTATCGCCGTCGGTGCCCATCGTCAGAACAACGCCGACGAATTCGTCGAGCTCTGCAGCGCCAAAGTCTGCCATCGCATCCGGGTGGTCAATCACAACGCCTGGGACACCGACAACATGGTCTCCTACGGCACCACCAGCCGCGGCACCGAGGTTTCGGTCAACCGCCTGGTTGCCGAAGCCGACCGGGTCATCCTGACCGGCGGCGTCATCTATCATTACATGGTCGGCTACGGTGGCGGCCGCAAATCGATCATGCCCGGCGTCTCTTCCCTGAAGACCATCCAGCAGAGCCACATGTGGGCCATGGCCCGCACCGTCGGCGACGGCTCCAACCCGCTGGCCGCCAATATGAAAACCGCCGGCAATCCGGCCCACGAAGACATGATGGAGGTCGCCGCCTTCATCAAGCCCGATTTCATCGTCAACGTGGTGCCCAACCTGGACGGCGAGCTATGCGGCTTTTTCGCCGGCAACTGGGTATCGGCCTGGCAGGCGGCCACCCGGCTGGTCGACGAGATATTCGGTGTGCCGATCAAAGAGCAGGCCGACATCGTCATCGCCTCGGCCGGCGGTTACCCGAAAGACATCAACCTCTACCAGGCCCAGAAGACCATCGACAACGCCGTCTATGCGATGAAACCGGGCGGCGTTGTGATCCTGCTGGCCGAGTGCCCGGATATCAAGGAGCCAAGCGAATTTTTCGACTGGTTCAACAACGAGACCTTTCTCGATCTGGAAAAAGCGGTGCGCACCAATTTCCTGATCTCCGGCTGGGTCGCGGTCCGCCAGCTTGAATACGTCAAGCAGGGCTACATGATCATGGTTACCCGCGAGGACAACATCGAGCTGGCTCGCACGGCCGGTCTGCATGGCGTCGCCACCATCGAGGAAGCCCTGCAGCTCGCGTATCAAAAATGTGGCAATGGCAATCCGACCATCACGGTCATGCCGCAAGGTGCCAACACCTTCCCGATCCTGACGCCCTGACGGGCAAGGGCGGGACGGTAGCGGCGATATCGCAGTCAATCTACCACGAGGAGGAAGTTATGAGCAGAAAACGGTTTCTTGCAGCAACAGTCCTATGCCTGGCGGTTCTCATCATCTCCCCGGCATGCTATGCCAAAACCATCCTCAAACTGGGTACTTCGACCCAGCCGACCCACATCTACAACCAGGCCGCCGAATATTTCGGCAAGCTGGTCGCCGAGCGGACCGGCGGTGATATCGAGGTTCAGGTGTTTCCGGCGGCCCAGCTTGGTTCCGAGCGGGACATGGTCGAGGGATTGCAACTCGGTTCACTGGAAATGACGCTGACCTCCACCGGCCCGATGGGCAACTTCGTTCCCCAGGTCAAACTCTTCAACCTCCCCTTCCTGTTCAAGGATCGTGAATCCTGCTACCGCGTCCTCGACGGCGAGATCGGCACCAGCATCGCCGACCGCTTCACCACCGTCGGCATCCGTTCCCTCGGCTGGTTCGAGAACGGCTTTCGCAACATCACCAACTCCAAACGGCCGATCAACAGCCCGGCGGATATGGAAGGGCTGAAAATCCGGGTCATGGAAGACGACGTCTTCATCCTGACCATGAAAGCGCTGGGCGCCAGTCCGCTGCCGATGGCCTTCGGCGAACTCTATACGGCCCTTGAGCAGAAGACCGTCGACGCCCAGGAAAACCCGCTCGCCGTTATCCATTCCTCGCGCTTCTTCGAGGTCCAGAAGTACCTGGCCATGACCGGTCATTTCTACTCCCCGGCAGTTCTGCTGATCAGTGAGATCACCTGGAAAACGCTGACTCCGGAACAACAGCAGATCATCACCGAGGCAGCCGCCGAGGCCCGCACCTACGAGCGCGAGATCTCGCTGCAGGCCGACCAGGAACTGGAAGCCGCCTGCGCCGAGGAAGGCATGATAATCACCCATCCCGACAAGGCCCCGTTTGCCGCAGCCGTGGCTGAGGTCTATACCAACCCGTCGGTGGTCAAAGCCATCGGCGGCGGTGATGCCGAAGCCGGCCAGCAGCTGATCGATGCGGCCATCGCCGCGGCAAAATAACCACAGCGACACCAGCCAACCCAATCCCGGCCGTGCCGATCAGCGCGCTGATCGGCACGGCCGGGATTGGGT
>CAZUJZ010000154.1:0-9324 GCA_964620665.1 uncultured Desulfofustis sp.
GCAGCATATCCTGATCGGCAGCATTGAGCGGTTTTGCCAGCCGGGTATTGGAAAAGTATTGGAAGAGGTGATCGAGCGCTTGCTGTTGATTCCCGGTATACCAATGCAGTTTGGCCTGTCGGTAAAAAAACGTGGCTTTTTGCGTCGGTTCGATTCCACCGGCAGACATTTTATCAGCCAGTTGTTTCGCGGCCGTCAACCAGACATCAGCACTGCTGTAATCGTGCCGGTCCAAGGCAAATCCGGTTAACGACAGCAATGCATCGAGTGAATCAGGCTGCTCGGCGAGCAGTTGGCGTAAAACTTCTTCAGCCTGATACGATCTGCCACGGATGGCAAGACTTTCAGCCTTGCGGAGCAGAAGCTGCGCTCGACTTTCCGGGTCGTCACGGAACCGTGGCAAGGCGGTGTCGATCACACGTTCCACCGTTGCCTGGAGATGATTGGTGCTGAGTGCATCAAGATAGGTTTGCAGCAGACCGATCGTCGTGTCGTCTGCACCCGGAGCTTGTGTCTTCAAGCTTTCCACCATGTCGATCAAACCAAGACTCCCGGCGAGTTTCATGGCCTGAACCCTGACGCTCAGATCGTCCGGGCGGTGCTGCAGATAGGAAATAAGGCTCGACAATTGTTCGGTATCCTGACCCGCACCCTGCTGACACCGGGCCAGAACCAAGTGTAAGGGGGCGGGAAAATCTTCTCGATCACGATGGGCCTGCAGAAGCGAGATGCACGAAGCAAACTCTTTGTCATCGAGGTAGAGCCGGGCAAGCATGGACAGCGAATCGGAATCCTGCGGCTCGTGCAAAACAATGATTTTCAATATTTCGGCCAGTTCCTGTCGCTTTCCGAGTTTTTCCAGTAAACCCGCCATGGCCCGGTAAATACCGATCCGATCGGGCGTCACCGCGGCGAGATCACGCCAGAGCAGCCAAGCGCCGTCATTCTCGACAATAGTCAGCAGATCGTTGGCGAGAATCAGCTGGATATCGGCAATACGGGCGGAGACATCTTCTCCTGCCGGGAATTCCTTCTGGTATTGCTCAAAATATGACAGTGCCCGATCTGTACGTCCTTCCTCGTATAAATAAATATCGGCGATGGTCAGCAGCAGTTCTTCGCGCCTGATGCCGTGCTCGACCAGAACGATCAGATGGGGCAAGGCCTGTTGCAACCGGTTGCGCCCGATATGGTAGTCGGCGAGCTTTTCATGATAGAGCGGGTTGTTGGGTTGTTCTTCGAGCAGTCGCTGCCAGAGCGCGGCGGCCTCGTCGATCCGGGACTGTTGTTCAAAGAGATCGGCAGCCTCACTGAGGACTGGTGCCGATACCCGGTATTTCTTAACCAGCACTGCATAGTAGTGACACGCCTTGTCATAATCTCCGATTCGTGCCGTCGCACGGGCCAGATCGAGAAGCAGGTCGGGCTGGGCACTACCCCGCTGGTACAATTGCTCCATCAGCGGGATAGCGAGATTCACCCGATCACTGTTTTTCAGAGCCTGGACCATCCCGACCAGGGCCTCGGTTGCCTGACTGGAAAATGGGTCCTGTTCGAGCACCTGACCGAAGAGTTCGAAGGCGCGATCGTTGTCGTTTTTGATAAGCGCAATGGTGCCGGCACTGATCAAATAATCTTTTCTCGTCGGGTCGAGTTCCAAGAGACCTTCCAGATACCAAGACGCCTGCTCGTAATCACCGACGGTGATCAAAACCCTGCACAACTCCCACCTGACTTCTTCGATGTGCGGCTTTTCCTCAAGAACGGCCAGGTAGGAACTGATTGCCGATTCATACTGCTCCTGCTTGACCAGTTCGCGGGCTTTGTCCCAGGAGCGTTTCCAGGCCGGTTGTTCGGCATCCTGGGTCACGATGGTGATCGTTTTTTCCGGGGTAAGGGGCAGGGATATTGCCGGTTGGACACTCATCGCCAGCAACCAGCCGCCTGCCAGAATAAAGGTCCAGAGTACAGAAACAATCGCGCCGGTACGACGCGGTACCTGGCGCGGCCGCCGTTGACGCAGGGAGCCGCGCATCTTCGAGAAGCAACCGTGTCCGGTGAGGCTGGGCGATACCTGGTGGTCAGAGAACATAACTGTCGGGTACCGTGCGCTAACGTGGTGATGCCGCGCCGGCTAACCGTAAAATAACCGGATGGTCTGCACGACGTGGTGTTGCATTTCTTCGGTCAAGCCCGGGAAGATAGGCAAAGCCAGTGTTTCCAGGGCTGCCTGCTCGGTGTTAACCATAGGTTCGGGTGATGAGATCGCCTGCAAACACTGCTGCTGGTGAAGGCCGAGCGGGTAGTAAATCTCGGTAGCCACACCCCGCTCCTGTAACCATGATCGCAGAGCGTCTCGCTTCTGAACCCTGACAACGTACTGGTTGTAGATATGGTAGTTGACGTCTCTTTCCTGCTCTGCAGCGGAATCGGCATAAACGGCGCGGGGCAGCGATACCCGCCCCTCTTCCGGCAAACCACTTGCCTGGAACAATTCGTTGTACCGCTCTGCGTTTTTTCGTCTCTGGGCATGCCAGGTTTCAAGATGGCGCAACTTGATACGCAGGACAGCGGCTTGTATCGGGTCGAGGCGAAAATTTCCACCGACAAGGGCATGGTAATACTTCGGATGAGCTCCGTGATTGCGCAACAATCTCATTTTTGCAGCAACATCGGGATCCTGGCTGATAACCATGCCGCCGTCACCGATCCCCCCGAGGTTTTTACTCGGAAAGAAAGAGAAACAGCCGGCCATGCCGAGCGTCCCGGCCCGGCACCATGTTTTTGCCGAACCGGCAACCATACAGGGCACTTCCGCACCGATCGCCTGAGCAGCGTCCTCGATAATGGGGACCCGATAGTGTTCGGACAGGGCGACAATTTTGGTCATTTCCGCACATTGCCCGTAGAGATGAACCGGTATCATCGCTTTGATCCGGCGCTCACGATCTTGCGCCAAAACGGATTCCAGCTGGTTCGGATCGACGTTGAACGATACCGGGTCGATATCGGCAAATACCGGACGTGCTCCAAGGCGAAGGACGACCCCCATGGTGGCAAAGAAGGAAAACGGGGTGGTGAGAACCTGATCGCCGGGACCAATATCAAGCGCCATCAAGGCTATAAGCAGAGCATCGGTACCGCTGGAGACGCCGATCGCGTGAGCGGCCCCGCAATAGTCGGCCACCTCCGCCTCCAGGGCATCGACCTCAGGACCTTGAATATATCGTGTAGAATCGATAACTTCGATTACTTTTTCGATGATCTCTTCGCGCACCTCATCGAGTTGCGGCTTCAGGTCGAGCAACGGTACGTTCATTGGCCGGTAAACACAGCAGAGGTTGACGGAAAATGAGCAGTCTTCACTTAGGACGATGAAGACCCGGAGGTGTTGACAATGATCTTTTCTCCGTCAAAGAAATCAACAATATCAGGCATTTCAGCTTCAAGGTACTTCTTCATTTTAGCAAGAAGGTTGACTTCGATCTGACGGACACGCTCGCGGGAAATGGCAAATTTGTCGGCGATGGTTTGCAGGGTCAGCGGCTCATCGGTCAACAACCGCTCTTCGAGAATCATCCGTTCCTTGTCGTTGAGGCTTTCCTTGAGCTTCTCGAGCAATTCCTGGAGTCGCTGTTTCATCTCCCGGCCGGCGATTCGTGATTCGATGCTCGGATCTTCGCTGGGAATAAAGCTTTTCTGTTCATCATCGGAATCGTTTTTGACCGGACTTTCCAGGGAAACATCCCAGCTGTCCATCCGCTGGCTCATTTCCACGACTTCTTTTTCCTTAACATTGAGCCGTTCGGCAAGCAACTTGGGTTCCGCTTGAAACCCCTGCGCCTCGAGCAGTTTTTTCTCTTTGTTGAGACTGAAAAACAATTTCCGCTGGGCCTGGGTCGTGCCGATCTTTACCAGGCGCCAATTGTCCATAATGAATTTGAGTACGTAGGCCCTGATCCAGTAAGCGGCGTAATAAGAAAACTTCACCCCTCGATACGGATCAAATTTTTTGGTGGCCTGCACCAGTCCGACATTTCCTTCCTGGATAAGATCCATGAAATTCTGCATCCAATATTTCTGGAAATCCATGGCCACCTTGACAACCAGTCGAAGATTCGAAGAGACGAGTCGATAGGCGGCATTCGGATCGCCGGTTTCTCGAAATCGTATCGCCAACTCTTCCGTTTCCTCACGGGACAACAGCTCGTACTGGCTGATTTCCTGGAGATATCGGTGCAATGCCGGATTGCTGAGCGCCGGAAGGTTGTCGTCATCCGGAACGGAGATCAGCGGATTTTCGTGTTCTTCCACATCCAGCGTTGTTGTGTTATCGTCTCTGCTCATACTATTGTTCGAGGCTCCACAGTACCCCTGGTCTTTTGTTGAAAAAACTGCTATTTTACTCCATCAGAAAAAAAGTGCAATTGCTATGTCCATGACCCTGTTTTAGGCATCCCTGCATCACGGTACATCCTACCACATCCATCGGGCAGAGAATATTTTATTTTTCATTTTTTCGTTTTAATGATAGAAGTCCTGTTTTTCACCGACACGGCCGGTGGTCAATTATTTTCGAGCCAGTTTGTTTTTATTGGATAATATGAATAATATCAGAAACTTCAGCATAATAGCCCATATCGATCACGGAAAATCGACCCTCGCCGATCGAATGATTCAGCTGTGCGACCTGGTGACGGCCCGCGAATTCAAGGACCAGTTGCTCGACACGATGGATATCGAACGCGAACGCGGCATTACAATCAAAAGTCAGACGATCAACCTGCCCTATACGGCGCGCGACGGTATCACCTACTCCCTGAACCTTGTCGATACACCGGGCCATGTCGACTTCAGCTATGAGGTTTCCCGGGCCCTGGCCTCCTGTGAGGGGGCCCTGCTGCTCGTCGATGCGGCCCAGGGCGTCGAGGCCCAGACGCTGGCCAATCTCTATCTGGCAATGGAAAACGACCTGGTCCTGATCCCGGTGATCAACAAGATAGACCTCCCCTCGGCCGAACCGGATCGGGTAACCTTTCAGATCGAAGAAGACCTTGGCCTCGATGCCGCATTGATCCAGCTGTGCTCCGCCAAGAACGGCACCGGAGTCGCCGAGATCATGGAAGCCATCGTCACCCATCTGCCGCCCCCCGGCGGCAGCAGCGACGCCCCTCTGCAAGCCCGTATATTCGACGCCTCGTACGATTCCTATCGTGGCACCGTTATTTCCTGTCGCATCATCAACGGCAGCGTCAAGCAAGGGGACCAGATTGTCCTGATGTCCACCGGCACGTCCCATCGTGTCGAGGAAGTCGGGTTATTCCGCCTGAAAAAGGAACCGCGCAAACAATTGCGTGCCGGCGAAGTGGGATATATCCTGGCCGGCATCAAATCGGTCGGCGACGCCAAACCCGGCGATACCATCACGTTGCGGGACAGGCCATGCTCCGTCCCGCTCCCCGGTTTTCGTGAAGTTTTGCCGGTCGTCTTTTCATCATTGTATCCCATTTCCGCCGACGATTACGAGGACCTGGTCGCGGCCCTGGAAAAACTGCAACTCAACGATGCCGCCCTCTCCTTTCAGAAAGACTCTTCCGCCGCCTTGGGCTTTGGCTTTCGCTGCGGGTTTCTCGGGTTGCTGCATCTGGAAGTCGTGCAGGAACGGCTCGAGCGGGAGTTCGATATTTCTCTGATTCTCACGGTACCCTCGGTCCGCTATCGTTTCACGCTGACCGACCAGACCGAGATCATGGTCGACAACCCGGCCCATTTCCCCGATCCATCCAAGATAGCCCGGACCGAAGAGCCGTATATCAAGGCATCGATCCTCATTCCGGAACGCTATATGGGAGCGGTCATGAATCTATGCATGGAACGGCGCGGGGAAAACACCAACTATCATTACCCGACGCCGGGACGCATTGAATTCGCCTGTGAACTGCCGCTCGGCGAAGTCATCTATGACTTTTATGATCGTCTGAAATCGATTACCCAGGGGTACGGTTCCTTCGATTACGAAATGCTCGACTACCGTTCAAGTGACTTGGTGAAACTCGACATCCTGGTCAACGGTGAGGTTGTTGATGCCCTTTCCCAACTGGTGCATCGACAAAACGCCAGAGCCCGCGGACTGAGCGCTTGTGAGCAACTCAAAGAAGAGATTCCCCGGCAGATGTTCAAAATCGCCATCCAGGCGGCCATCGGCACCACGATCATCGCCAGGACCAACGTCTCTGCTCTGCGAAAAGATGTGACCGCCAAGTGCTACGGCGGCGATATCACCAGAAAGAGAAAACTGCTGGAAAAACAGAAAGCGGGGAAAAAGCGGATGAAAACGGTCGGCAATGTCGAGCTTCCGCAAAGCGCCTTTCTTGCCGTCCTCAAGCGCGACACGGACTGACCCCGATTCCGGCGAATCGCTTGCCGGTTTGCCGGAAACTGCGGCGTTTAATATGCGGCTTTAGTGATCGACCCTGCCACGATAGGAAAAGGCCATCGTCGAAATGTCGATCCCTTTTCTCATCATGATCTGTTCCATCTCCTGATGGGACAGAACCGACTCTTCCTGCCGGGAGAGGAAAACGATACAATCCTGACAAATGTTGAAGGCCGTGCTGTCAACCTCGCTGAACACTTCCCAGCAATCCTTGTGCGGGTTCAGCCTGGCAGGGCATTCCTTGTCTTCGGCACAATTCATGATCGTCCAGCAGGGAAGGTGTGAAAATGGGGACATGGTTCATCTCTCCTCTGAATGAGTCAACATCGGATGAACCGGGATCTTAATGCATTAAGCAGATCTGTTCAAGAGATTTTACCAGAAACAAACGCCGACAATGTCGTAAATTCGGTGATTGGCGACAGATCACGCGGGCCACAGCGATGTGCGAGTTGTGCGTTATTGATGGGCGATATCGGCAATGGCTTGGAGTTTCTCTACAAGTTGATCGCGGCCGAGTCTGCTGGTAGCCGAAAAAATAATCCTCTCGTCCGGGCGCAGACCGTGACCGGCATCGAGCAGGGCACCATTTCTGGTGCGCTCGTTTCCGGAAAGTTTATCGGCCTTCGTATAGACCGTGAGAAACGGTACACCACGCTGGCGCAGCCAGCCCAGCAATTCGCTGTCAAGCTGCTTGACCCCGTGCCGCAGATCAACGATGACCACGACACAGGCAATCTGACTGCGGGTCTGCAGGTAGGACGTGATCAGCTTGCCCCATTGAGAGCGAAGGTCTTTCCCCACTTTGGCATAGCCGTAGCCGGGCAGATCGACGAAATAGACCGTGTTTTCAACGAGAAAATAGTTGAGACCGGTGGTTTTTCCCGGCCGGGAACTGACTTTGACCAGCTGTTTTCGGTTCAGCAACGTATTGAGCAGACTTGATTTGCCGACATTGGAGCGACCGGCAAAAACAATCTCCGGCAGATTATCCTGCGGTAACTGGTCGAGACGATGGGCGCTGACGACGAATGCGGTCTCGAAAAATTCCATTGTTTCAGATGACCTTGTTGAGCGGATATTCGATGATTCCCTGGGCACCTCTGCCGATCAGCCGGGGAATGAGGTCTCTGACGATATCTTCGGAAACAACGGTCTCCACGGAAAACCATTTTGACTGGTACAACGGTGCTATGGTCGGCGCGTTGAGGCTGGGCAGGATATCGACCAGTTGATCGAGGTTGGTGTCTTCCACGTTCATCTTCAACCCGACGATCCGGTCGGCGCGAAGGGCTCCTTGGAGCAGCAGTGAGATATTTTCGATCTTCTGCCGCTTCCACGGGTCGTTCCACGCATCTTTATTGGCGATCAGCTGGGTGTTCGACTCCATCAGCTCATGGATGATACGCAGGCCGTGGGCCCGGATGGTGCTTTCCGTTTCGGTGACTTCAACGATGGCATCCGCCAGTCCTGAAACCACCTTTGCCTCCGTCGCGCCCCAGGAAAATTCGATATTGACATCGATATTGCGGGAGGCAAAGAATCTTCGGGTGACATTGACCAGCTCGGTCGCCACCCGTTTGCCCTTCAGATCTTCGATCGATTTGATATCGGAATCGCCGGCAACGGCGATGACCCACCTGGTCGGTTTGTTGCTGACTTTTGAGTAGATCAGGTCGGCAACGATCACCGCCTCGGATTCGTTCTCATCGGTCCAGTCTTTACCGGTGATGCCGGCATCGAGCATTCCCCCTTCGATATAACGCGACATTTCCTGGGGACGACAGATCGAACAGTCGAGTTCCGGATCGTCAATCTTGGGAAAATAGTTCCTGGCCGCCGGTTTGATCAACCAGCCGGCCTTTTCAAACAATTCGATGGTCGCTTTTTCCAGACTTCCCTTGGGAAGCCCCAACTTCAATACCTGCATATCGTCTCCCGGTTGTCGGCGCTGAAGCAGCAGGCCGCTATTTATTATACACTGTTGCAGGATCGAAAACACGCTGCTCGATGACCCGCAGCTCCCCGTCTTCGACTCTTCGATAAAAACAGGAAGGATACCCTTTATGGCAGGCCGCCCCGCCCTGTTGGCGGACCACGTAAACGATCGTGTCTTCGTCGCAATCAATGAGGATATCGACAACCTCTTGCCGGTGGCCCGATGTCTCGCCTTTTAACCACAATGTTTGTCGAGACCTGCTCCAATAATGGGCATAACCGGTCGCCAGCGTTTGGGCAAAGGCCTCCTGATTGATATATGCCAGCATCAAAATGCGGCCGGTTCCCGCTTCCTGGACGATTGCCGGCAGCAGTCCGTCCGCCGACTTGTTGAAATTGAGTTGTATCATAGCCGCCTTTACTGTATGTGCTTTCTTCTGCCGGTCACCCCGGTGTTTGCGTGGCCTGGCGGGGTGAGTCCGCCTGGTCGGGGCTCCCTACATTAGGGGGCTGAGCCGCTTTTGTCAAGAAAGCGCCGAGAAAATTTGACACTCATTGATCCAGTCACTAATATAGTCAACCATTGCCCGGCCAGCACGATGACGCATCGCTTTGCAACAATCGCTTGCCGGCGCGCTCGGAGGATATCAGTAGAGCAACGACACAAGGGGAGCTTGAAAAATTCGGAGTTTCGTTCAAGATCGAGGCGCGCTAGAACATTTTTTTGCAGGGATAGATGATATTTTGAGGATAAAATGTGATTGCGCAACGATAAGATTGGGCGGAACGACAATTTTTCAAGGTCCCCACAAAGCATCGAGGGAACATGGAACACGTTGTTGAAAAGAACGATCAGGTCACTATCACCTTCATCGGCACGCTCGATAACGGAGCGGTTTTTATGCGGGTTCCCGCAGACAAACCGATGACGATTCGCATTGGAGACGCGG
>CAZUJZ010000155.1:0-9290 GCA_964620665.1 uncultured Desulfofustis sp.
GGGGGCGGACAGTGGGGTGCGCGAGCAGCTCGGGAAGGGCTGTCCAGTCAACCTCGAACAGCTCGACCCCCGGGTGAACCGTCAATTCGGTTACCGCGGCCGGTGGCTCGATCGGGGCGTGCATCAGTCGATGGGCCGCGCGTTCTATAGTCGCAAGATCGGCCAAAAACGGCGCGTGGTCGAGAGATTCCGGATGCTCCCGGAGCAGTTCCGGCAGTTCCGGCGCCGGACAGTCTGGAAAATCCGGTGGCAACAAGCTGCTGCTGACCGGATACATGGTATGCAGTTCAGGATCCATCACCGATGTCTGTAAAGGAGTTCAATCAAACGGTTATCGTTTTGCAGAACTGCGTGGCTGAAGGCGGGGCCGAGGCCCGATCCCGGAAGCGGGCATCGAACCTCGGCATGGGGTCGTGCGACCGCACGATGGATTAACCGCTTCAGCCGCTTTTTTTGGGTTTGTCTTGCTCTTCGGCGGGCTGTTCATCAGCGCTCCCGGCGCTGTCTTTGCTGCCGCTTCAGCCGCTGCCCGCTGCGGGCGGAGTTTCTTGAGTGTCACCTTCTGCAGGTGGCGTTTCGGCCTCGGTGCTCCCGGCACCGGATTGGCCGCCTCAGCCGCTTCCGGCTGCCGGTTTGGTCTCTTCAGTGCCGCCGGCACTGGGCTTTGCTCCTCAACCGCTGCCGGCAGCCATGGCGCCGGGCAGGCTTACTCCGCCAGTGCTGAGCAGACCCGCGACGCCGAGGCCGGCCAGCAGTTTTTTCATCTCTTTTTTCATACACCCTCCCTTGAAAAACGTTGTCCGAGGCATTCGTTGCAAAGACCTCGTCTGATCCGGTCACGTTCGTGACCAACCTTGTGAAACTTTACCGTGTTCTCCGGCTCCTCACAAGTAAATAGATGAATGATTCTCATTGGCATCAATCGGTTCCTGGTGATTATCGAGCCTGATCGAATTGACGATTCTGAAAAAATAAGTGCCGTGCCGGATAGTTGTGTTTGTGCGGCGATCGGCGCCGAGCGGCGGCGGGTTGCTGTTTTATCCGTCCTTGCGGAAAACGTTGCGCATCCAGGAGAGCACCCCGGTCAGGTAGCCTTGTTCGTTTTTGTCGACCCCTTTCTCGAGCCAGCCCATCTCGGAGAAAAATGAAAGATTCCAGGCCAGGCTGCCAAGTCCTTCATGGAGCAGGACCATTTCCGCCTGTTGCACGGTGAGCACGCCCTTGCTCTCCGAGGTTTTAGTGAAAAAGGTCACATTGCCGTCCTGGGAGGCGACGATGGCGAGGGACTCCGGCTGGTCGAATGCGAATTGGGCAGCGGAGAGATGGCGGGTGCCGCTGAGATCGGAAAATGGTTGTCTGGTCACCGGTCGGTCTTCGAACGGTTCGATAACGCTCAACTCCACGGTGGAGCTGCGTGGATCGAGCGTCTTGATCTTGGCGCCGAAGCAATGGACATAGCGATCAAACGTCATCACCAGGGCGCCGTCCACCGCGGTCAGGCGGGCGATTCGCGAACATTGTCGTTGGACCTGCTGCCAGTTTTGCAGCCAGTCCCTTTTCAGGGTCAGGTTCATCTCACTGACGATTCTGATCAGGTTTTCGGCATCGGCCAATTCGGTCCGCGACGGAGTCGGGACCATTGCGTCGGCATTGAGGAAATTGGTGCCGCCCGTGTATTTGATCGGAGTGGTGATCGATTTTTCCCAGGCCCTGCCTTCCGGCACGATCAGAACGGTGCCGCCCCGACCGTGCAGACGCATCTGCTGGGCGATCTTCAGAATGGCGTTGTAGCGGAAGAGGTTGATCAGGGTGATATCGGTGGTCTGTGCCTGGGCAACGATCTTGGGCATGATCGAATGGAGAAAGCTCCGAGGATCGATAAAGACCGCCTGATTGGCGCTCAGCGCCGCGACGGCCCGGCCGCTGTACATGATAAGAATTCGGCCCGGTCCGAGGATCTGGACCCACAGGTCCGACTTGATCGTCGTTTCGTCCGGGATGCTGGTAAATCCCCAGATTTTCAGGAGCCCCGAGCCGTCGGGCCAGACGGCGATATCGGCCTGGGGCGATGTCAGCGCCGGCCCGAGTTTACCGAGCGTCTTGTCGCAAAAATCCAGCGGAATATCGAAATGAAAGACATCGCTGGTTCGGGGCAGTTCGCGGTAGATCAACGAGACAATGACCGGGTGTCCCTCCTCCGTGGTGTAACTTGCCCAGTGAGCGACATTGATCAACTCCGCCAAATGCTCAAGGGACGGGGTATTGCCGCGCAAAAAGACATCGCTCAGGTTGGCGTGGGGGACGATTGCCTCCGTTGAGCCGGTCAACCGCTCGTAAAGACGATCGAGGAACGATTCACTGATCTGGTAAGCCCGATTGTGCATGGGTGCCCCTTGGCGACAATGAGATGATCGGGAGTAACGCTCTGTATGGTTATTTGCCGATTGCTACCTTTTCGAGGGCTTGGTCGGCAGGAGCGGCCATCGGAAAAGGAGACCTGACTATGATAATCGTTTTTCCTTGAACTTCGAAGGGAAAGGGGCGGGAGTGTCGCAAAAGCATGTCTGGCACGAGAATTGTAGAAAGATAAGCAGGCGGCGGTTGACCCGCTGTCGTTGCGTTGATTCTCATCGGAGAGCAAGGGAGATCGTGATGAAAGATACAACCGTCGAACGCGTGCTGGAAAGGACCTTTCAGCATCTTGAAAAAGTAGTTAAAGAAAAAAAAGATACCTGTTCCGAGCGCACCGGGCAACGACCGGCTCGGCCGAAGCCCGGTCAAGACGGCAGCCGGCATCGAAAGAGCGACCGGATCCCCCGATCGTAAACGCCGGCGGTGGACGTTATCGTCACACGTGATCGGGGGCTATCATTTGATCGCTCCGGTTCGGAGACGGTCTGTCCAATGTATTTCTATTTCCAGTGGTCATCTGTACCATCCAGTCAAGGAGGCTGTTATGGGATC
Organism: uncultured Desulfofustis sp.; assembly: GCA_964620665.1. Lineage (GTDB taxonomy): Bacteria > Desulfobacterota > Desulfobulbia > Desulfobulbales > Desulfocapsaceae > Desulfofustis. The sequence continues at coordinate 2,965 of CAZUJZ010000155.1, forward strand.
GATCAAGACAATCCTCTGGCCGACCGACGCCGGTGAATCCGCTTTGAAGGCCTTGGAAAAGGCTGTGCTGCTGGCACAGCAGTTCGGTGCGAAAATTCATGCCCTGCAGGTTGTCCAGCGGGTGCCGACGATGGCGGAAATCGGTCTGGCCGGCACGACCGTGCCGGCTTTCAACCTGCCCCTGTACGAGCACCAGCTGGTCGAGGCGGCTCGAGAGGCATTGGTAAAGACGGTTGCCGACAACGTTCCCGATGAGTTGGAGACCGAAATTCATGTGGCAACGGGAACGGCCAAAATGGTGATCCTTGACTTCGCCCGGGACAACGATATCGATCTGATCGTCATGGCAACCCATGGCCGCCAGGGTCTTTCCCACCTGATGCTCGGGTCCGTTGCCGAATCGGTGATCCGGCAAGCACCGATCCCGACCCTTGTCGTTCCGTATTCCGATCGAAACGACGGATGATAGCCGGTCCGGCTGGCGGTGGCTGTCCTGCCGGAAAGGACTGTGTCCACCGTTACTGGACGGCAGGTATCGCTTCTCAGTTGACATTATCCCTGCTGGACCGGGGTCGGCGGGCAATGGTGCGGGTACCGGCAGGAGCGGCTGGAATCAGAGATCCTGCCGACAGGCCGGGCAGATCAGCCGGTCTTTTCCATGACGGCCGTGCTTGTTGACGTACTCTTCCAGATCAAGCCATTGACCTGCAGTGCTGCGGATTTTCCGGCAATTAACGCAGATCGGCAGGATGTCTTCCAGTGAAATGAGTTTTTCCAGGGCCATGTAGAGGTCATTGAGGACGTCTTCCTTTTCCTGCAGTATGGTCCGTCGTTCAGTGGCGTAACGCATCGATTTGTGCAGCATGATCGGGGAGAGGTGCTGCTTTTCCAGGTGATCCTGGGCGCCGAAGCGGATACTCTTGGCTGCCAGGGCATGGTTGTCGCCTTCCGAGATCACGATTACTGCCGCCCCCGGCGCAGTGTTTACGATACTGCGAACTGTTTCTAAACCGCTGCTGTCGTCGAGCATCAGGTTGACCAGCACCACGTCATAGGCGGCATGTACAAGACGTTCCAGCGCGGAAGCCAATGATCCCGCCATCTCGATTATCCCTGCCGTCAACGGCGCGCGGCAGAGAAGATCCTTGATCAGATATCTGTCCGCGGTACTGCTTTCAATGATCAGAATTGCCAGGTTTTCCACGACTACACGTTCTGGGCTGAAGTTCATATGGCAGGATCGGGGATGAAGCGAAGAGCGCCGGCCTCGTCCCCGGTCGGCGGACATCGTTATCCTGATTTATGCAAAAAGGATGCAACCGCGTGCAAAAGTCGCGATAAGTCCTGTCCGACGGCACCGAGTGCGCCGTTACCGAGTGGAATGCCGTGTGGTTTTTACTACGTCGTCGCCGGCTTATCGATGCTGGTCGGTGGCTCTTTTTGTTATTATCGTTTTGTTCTTGCGCAACATATGATTCAGGCTCCGGTTGGCTGAACGGCAATCGGCCGGGGCGAATCGTTTCATTGTGCGTCGCGACCTCTCGTCATCGGAGTGAGTCGTGTTGCGGTCCCGTCCGGATCAAACCGTTCAGCGCCGGGTATCGTTGTCTGATCGGCCGTCGATATCGCTCCGGTCGTCCTCTTCATTACCGGATACCAGTCGTTTTACTGATGCAGGCAGGTTGTTGCGGATGACACGCTGAAGCAGAAACCCGGCCAGGATCAGGACAAGGGCCAGGGCAAGGATGGAATAATTCATCTCCATGACGGCGCCGCCGAAAATGATAAACGCGATACCGGTAAGGAATTGGCTGAACCAGCTGATGAGCAGGTACGGAACAAGGGGTAAGCCGGTCAGTGCGAGAAGGTTGTTTTTCACCACATAGGGCAGGCCGGGAACGAGCATGAAAAAGAAGGCGTAGCGCTTGTTTGACATTATCTGCAGTTCCGGTACCGGGATGCGGAAACGCTGCAGCATCCCGGTGATCCACATGCGCAGAAACGAGTGGACGAGGAAGTAGGTGGCGGCCAGGTGAAAGAGCATGGTCACTGCCGTCAGCACGATACCGGTAGCGATGCCGAATCTCATGCCGACCAGCACCAGGAAGATGGAGATCGGTACGCCACATATTGGAAGGACGGCCATCAGCAGGATAAAGAGTGCCGGGTGGACCCGGTTCTCCAGATAGTTCTTCAGGACGGCGATCGGTTCGTGATTGATGACGGCATAGACGGCAATGGCGAGCAAAGCAAAAAAAAGGACGGCGAGCACCGCAACCCTGACCCGGGCAACGATGGTCCGGTGTGGCGGTTGATTAGGCATGGCCGTTTCCCTGACTGATGTTCACGTGGGCCGGGTCGTGTAAAAAGACGCTGACCACCGGCAGGTGATCGGAGGCGAGTCTGCTCTCCCCGTCACGGACCACGCTGCCTTTGACGGGAGCGAGATGCCGGGAGGCAAAGATATGATCGAGTCGAACCAGCGGATATGATGCAAGAAACGTCGGTCCCGGCGAATCGGCGGCGGACATTCGGTGAGCGTCGAGGAGCCTGCTCGATAACAGCCGGTAAGCCGGTGACAGCAGAGAGGCGTTGAGATCGCCGCAGACGATGACGGGCTCCGCTGCAGGGATCTCACCGGGGAGGTATTCATCGACCAGATAGCGCATCTGGGCGATCCGTTCTTTTCTGATGATACTCAGGTGGGTGTTGCACAGGTGTACGGGACCGTGTCTGGTCGCGATCGTTACCCGGATGATGCCGCGGGGTTCCGTCCGGCCGTTGTGTGGAATCTGCGGTAGCAGTGTGCAATGAGTGGCCGTCAGCGGGTAGCGGCTGAGCACTGCCAGGCCGTATTCGCCGGTCTGGTCCTGAAGCAGCGGCAGGAACCGGTGTTCCATGCCCAGAAGACGGCCCAGTTCGGCGGCCTGGTCCAGGTGGTCGGTACGCGTCTTGTTTTTGTCCACTTCCTGCAAAGCTACCAAGTCGGGGGCGAGGCGCTCGATAATCCGGGCGATACGATCGGGAAAGAGTTTGCCGTCCAGGCCGCGGCAATGATGGATATTGTAGGACATCACGGTCAAGATCTCCGGTGCGTCGTTCAGTGCGCGGGCAGCGGACAGGGGTACCGGCAGCCGCTGGTTGCGGACGGCGACGACCAGTCGCCGGAGGTCGAGTGGTCGAAAAGAGCGTTGCTCGTCGCTGGTGAGCGTGTCGGGCAGAATAAGAAATCCCTTGGTTTCCGTGCTGCCGGGGCCGCCGTGCGAGCCGTTTTCAACAGCGAAGCTGAGTGAACGGTGGTCTGGTCGCCAGCCGGAAATAATGAAGTCGCCACCATTTTCGTGGCGGCAGATCCTTTCCATATCGCGGGTAACCGCTGCCAGAAAGGGGTGTTCTTTGCCGAATACCCGGTGCGCCATCGTCGCCAGTTCTCCGGAGCCAGACGGTGAAACACAGATGATCCGGTCGCCGCGCCGATACAAAACGAGCGGCACAGCGGCCGCGTTCACCAACTCCTCGGCATAGTGCTGCATGGTTGATGCATCAGGACGCTCGGGGAGGTAGATATGGCCGAGCGGGCCCATTGCGGTCACATGGATCCTATCCGTATTCGGGTCCTGCTGTCGCCCGGCGGGTGTCTCCTGATTGGCAAGCCGGCGAAATAAAGCGCTGCTGCGTTGCTGCAGGCTGGTATGTTGGATGATCGCCGGCTCCGGTTCGGCGACGTCAAATCGTTGCAGGGGCCCTTGGCGGAAAACAGCGGTCACGGCCTGGTGAATGGTCCTGCCGGTTTCCCGTTCATAGGGCAGACAGGCCTCCTGGCCATGGTCTGAATAGATGAAAATTCGATAATCTCTTTTTTCCGACCACCTGGCCGAGCGCACCAGGTCTTTGATGGTGCCGTCTATGCCTTTAAGAGTCCACATCGCAAAGGCCGAACCGGGTCCGCGGCGATGGGCATGTTCGTCGTAACCGATGAAATTGGCGTGGATAATGGGAAGACCGCGGGCAAGATCGAGTTTCACATGGAGACGGACCAGCTCCCGAAGCACGATGCAAACGCCGATTCGGGAGAAGATGAACTTTAATTCTTTAAACGGGTTGTTGCGGCGATAGACGCCGATGCAGAAATCTCTGACGGCGAGGCCGGTTTCAAGGACGCTCAGGCCGATGATCCGGGCGATCTTACCCAGGTTGGCCGCTATGAACCAGAGGATTGTGCGGAGCTTGAAGTCGCGGAAGATAGACCGCAATTTCATTGATTGGATGCAGAACGGCGCTTCATCCGCACCACCGGAATAGATGTTTGCATAGGAACTGCCGCCGCGCAACAGGCAGTCGGTACGATTTTCCAGCGTATGGGCCAGTTCGTCGACCGCCTGGGCGTCGAACATGGTTTTTTCCTGCTGCGCGGCGCGATCGTAGTACATGAAAGCGGGGACCACGCCTTTTTCGCCGAAAAAGAGTTCGGCCTGTACGGCGGGTGTCGCTGACGGCACTCCCGAATAGAACTCCTTGAGCACGAAATGATCTTGCCGGAGTAGGCGGCTGAGAAAGGGCAGTCGTTTTTTCTCAATCGCCCACTGCAGCTGCCGGTAGCTCAGGCCGTCAATCTGGATCATCAGAATGCCGGGGGCGTTGACGCTCAGTTCTCGGTCCTCGGGGTGTTCCGGTCGGACATGGTGGGCCGCCCATTCGCCGGGGCTCAATGTCCGACGCAGGGAGCGCCATTTTCTGCCAATTTCTGTAAACACCGTTATGCTTGATCCTCGCTCTCAACAAATGACGTGAAGGCGGCTTTTGTTTTTTCCTGGAAGAGCTCCCACTCCGCTTTGATTGCCAGCAGCACCGAATCGATAATGTCCTGGTCGGTATGGTGGGGGCGGTGGTCATTGCCGATCGTTTCCCGGTATAGTTCAGTCAAACGCTCGGTACAGTTTTCCTTCGAAAATTCGTCCGCGGTTGTCCGGGCGGCACGGCGCAAGGCTGCGAGCCGGTCACCGTCGTCGAGCAGGGCGAGAAGCGCCCGGGCGAATTCATCCGTGGAGGCATCGGCGGCGAGCACCAGGCCATTGACATCGTGTCGAGCCACATCCTCGACCCCCGATGCCTTCAGGGCGATGACCGGGGTCGAAGCGGCCATTGCTTCAGCCAGCACGAGCCCCTGGGTTTCGGAGTGGGAGGCAAAGGCGAAGATATCCATGGCCGCGTAGGCATCTGCCAACTGCTCGCCGGTCAGGGAGCCCGGCATGACCAGTTGCTCCGCACATCCGTGGCCATTTATGATGTCTCTGATCTCCTGTTCGGCATCGCCCGTCCCGACAACCAGAAAGCAGCTCCGGTCGCGCTCCTTGACGGCATTGGCTACGGCCTCTGCCAGGTATGGCAGGTTTTTTTCCCGAGCCAGCCGGCCGACGTGGCCGATCACTTTCGTCCGGTCGGTGATTCCGTGTCGTTCGCGGAATCGTCGGCCGTCTCCCCGGGAGAAGAGATCGATGTCGATGCCGGTGGCCAGAACGGTGATGTCTGATTTGACGCCCCGCTCCCGGAGCAGGTTTTTCACGGAAGAACTGGGGGCGATCACGTGGTTGCAGAGATTGGCATAGCCCGTTGCCAGTTCGATGACAAAGCGTTTCAAGGCCGGCGAGTCGAGGGGCACGTAGTGGGTATACTGTTCATAGAGTGTATGGTGGGTAAAGAGCAGGGGCAGTTGCATGGTGCGGGCCAGGCGCAGCGCTGCATCTCCGAGCAGAAAAGGATGATGGCTGTGGATGATGTCCGGCGCAAAATCGAAGAGCGCCTCGCCGATAATGCCCGGTAGCGGGATGCGCACCGAAAAATCGCTGCCGTTGAAGTGCTGGATCGCCGGTACCCGAACCACGGCGGCATCGGTTTCTTCAGGCGCTTCGGCAAAGGTTGGCGCGATAATCTGGACCAGATGTCCCTGCCGCCGAAGTTCGACGGCAAAGGTCGATACCGAACGGGCTACGCCGCCGACATGGGGCAGGTAGGTGTTGGTGAACATGCTGATTTTCATAGATTCCTCGCTACGGTACAGCTCTGATCGGGATGTTGCAACAGTTTTGGGGTGTGCCCCGGTATCTCGATGCTGACGGTGTGCGGTCGGACCGGCTGCCAGTCGGCCGTCACGGTGACGTCGGTGGTCTCGTCGCCTGCGGACAGGGCAACGGAGACGCTGCCGAACCGTGTCAACGTCGGGCCGTAGAAGAGTGTCTGCCCCGTCTCCAGCCAGTGAGGCAGGAGCCCCCGGCCGATGATCAGCGATTGGCCTTCCTCCATGATAAACATGTTGCGGAGCAGCAGCA
>CAZUJZ010000156.1:0-9155 GCA_964620665.1 uncultured Desulfofustis sp.
CCGAGAGAACCAACCAGCCCGGGGAGTTCAGCCTGTGGAACTGATCTTCATATAAAAAACAACCACCGCAATTTTTTGTCGAGGCCGGCGATTCTGTGCTATCATGGATTGAACCAATCCCGTGACAGCGGCCCGGCCGATGTCGAACGGGCTCTTTGTTCAACCAGCACAGGGGGCACACGTTATGCCGGCTTCTCAATATTGGGCGGACAGGTACCTGCAGAAACGGGTGTCCGCGGCTGCGGCCATCGACCACATCAAATCGGGACAACGGGTTTTCATCGGGTCCGGCTGCGGCGAACCGCAGCATCTGGTCCAGGCGTTGACCGAACAGGCCAACATCTTCAGCGGCCTGGAGATCGTCCGCCTGCTCGGCCGGGAAACGGCGTCGCTGACTGCGATTGCCGACCGGACCAAGGACACCTCGCTCAATATCCGCTCCATCTATCTCGGCTCAGCGACAATCGAGGCGATCGGCCAGCAGCGACGCTTTATCACGCCGATGAACATGTCCGATGTGTCCGGCCTCTTTCTCTCCCGCAAGATGCCGCTCAATGTGGCCCTGGTCCAGGTCAGTCCGCCGGATGATTTCGGCTGGATGAGCCTCGGTATTTCAGTGGATGTGACCATGGCCGCCAGCCGTTCGGCCGATCTGGTGATTGCCCAGGTGAACCCGAAGATGCCGCGGGTCATGGGGTCGAGCTTCATCCACGTCAATTATGTCGATCTCTTTGTCGAGCATGAGGAAGAGCTGCTCTCGGTGCCGCCATCGAGGGCCGTGTCCGAAGCGGCAAACCAGATCGGCAGCCATATCACCCACCTGATCGAGAACGGCTCGACCCTGCAGATCGGCCTTGACGCAGCTTCGCAGGCCACTGTCCGGGGACTGGAGAATAAGTCTGACCTGGGGATCCATTCGCAATTCCTGACCGACGATATCATGCAGCTCTATGCCAAGGGCAATATCACCAATATGAAAAAGGGCCTCAACGAAGGCAAGATGGTGGCCTCGATGGCGGTCGGCAGCCAGGATCTGTATGAATTTCTCAATGACAACCCGGCCGTTGATTTCCGTCCATCCGACTACGTCAACGATCCGTTTGTCATTGCCCAGCATCACCGCATGGTTTCCCTCAATGTCGCCTATATGATGGACCTGACCGGCCAGGTCGCCGCCGAGGCGTCGGCAATCACCCGGTTCGCCGGTGTCTCCGGTATTCCCGATTTCGTCCGGGGCGCGCGGCGTTCGCCGGGCGGCAAGTCGATCCTGATGCTCTGCTCGACGAGAGTCGGGCCGGACGGCCAACCGCTTTCCAGTGTCGTCCCGACTATGGGCGATACGGCGGTGGTGGTGCCCCGGGGAGATGTTCATTACGTGGTATCCGAATACGGGGCGGTCAACCTGTTCGGCAAGAGTTTGCAGGAGCGCGTGGTGGCAATGATCTCCATCGCCCATCCCGACTATCGTGAACACCTGTTCGACTCCGCCAAGGAGCAGGGGCTGATCGGCCGGGAACGGAGCCTCGGTGAAGCGGTCAAGGCGGTGTATCCGGTGCGTCTTGAGGAGACCATCGAGATAGACGGCGAGGAAGTGGTCATCAGGCCGGCCAAACCGGTTGACGAGCGGCGCATCCAGGAGCATTACTACTCCTTGCCGAAGGAAGATGTCGTTTCCCGTTTTTTCGGGCAGAAAACAATCTTTGCCCGCAAGGACGTGGAAATCCGCTCGCAGGTCGATTACGTCAACAGCCTGACGCTGGTCGCGGTGGTCGGCGAATTCGGTTTCGGCAAAGTGGTCGGGGTGGCCGAGTCGATGCGCCTCAAGGATGAAAATTTCTCCGAGGTGGCCTTCTCGATCAGCCCCGAATACCAGGGGAAAGGGCTCGGGCGCCTGTTTTTGCGAAAGCTCGCCGATGCCGCCCGGGAAAGCGGTGTGGCCGGACTGATCGCCTATACCTTTCCGACCAACACCGGGATGATCGCGCTGTTTAAGTCCCTGCCCTACCAGGTCAAGAAACAACTTGAAGACGGCGAGTTGGTGCTGACCTGCCGTTTTGATGAGCTGGCTTGAGCCGGCATCGGCGGTGCGCCGATGTTACCGGTTTATTGCTTGTATTTAAAAGAAATTTTGACCCGTGCCCGATAGGTAACCACCTTGCCTTTGTCGATCTGCATGTCCAGTTCTGATATTTCGGCAATACGCAGGTCCTTGAGTGACTTGGCGGCGGTTTCAACGGCCGATTTTGCCGCATCTTCCCAGGATTTGCTGCTTGTACCGACCAGTTCGATAATCTTGTAGACGCTCTGAGCCATGGTTGTCTCCTTATCGTGATGCATCGCGCCGCGATGCAAGGTGAGAGAGCTGAGACAGCCCCCATGAAGAACAATTGTATGTCAGGGATGGCGTTACTGTCAATATCATCCGGCGGATACGGGTTCTTCTCGAGACCGATCGTTTCCCGGAGTGCTGCAAACCGCACTATTTTTTCTTGCGCTGGCTTTTGTTGACCGATTTGAGCCTGTTTTTCTTGGCAAACGGTGAGGTGGCGAGTCGTTTTTCGGCCAGATCGATCATGATTTCCGGAACGGTCCGGGCGTCATCCCTATCGCCCGGCTGCCGCTTGCTATAGCTGCCGTCCGCCTGCATTTCCCAAACGCTGCGCTTGTTGGTCAATTGAACGTCGATGATTTCGCGAAGCCGATTTTGCCAAGCGGGGTCCTCGATGGGCGTGACGACCTCGACCCGTTCTTCGAGATTGCGTTTCATCAGGTCGGCGGAACCGATGAAGTATTCCTCCTGACCGTCGTTTCTGAAGTAGTAGATGCGGGCATGCTCGAGAAAACGGCCGACGACCGAGATCACCGAGATCGATTCCGACAACCCTTTGATGCCGGGCCGCAGCCGGCAGGTGTCCCTGATGATCAGATCGACGTGAACCCCCGCCTGAGAGGCCTGGTAGAGGGCCTTGGCGATGTCCTTGTCCTCCAGGGCGTTGCATTTGAACTGGATGAGACCGGGTTTGTCCGGCGTGTGCAGGTCGATCTCGCGGGCGATCTTTTTCAGCAGTGATTTTTTCAAGATGTTCGGTGACGGCAGGATCTTCTTATACTTGCGAAGCGGGGCATAGCCGGTGGTCAGGTAGTTGAACAACTCGGTCAGGTCTTCACAGATCTCCTGGTCGTTGGTCAGCAGACCGAGATCGCTGTATTGCCGCGCCGTGCCCGAATGGTAGTTGCCGGTGCCGATATGGGCGTAGCGCTGCAATCCGGAATAGTCGCGCCTGACCACCAAAATGACCTTGCTGTGGGTCTTCAGGCCGATAACCCCGTACGTTACATGAATACCGGCCTCTTCCATCGCTTCCGCCCACTTGATATTGGCCGATTCGTCGAAGCGGGCCATCAGCTCGACGACTACCGCCACCTGTTTGCCGTTCTGGGCCGCGTCGATCAGGTAGCGAATGATCCGGGAGTCCGGATTGGTCCGGTACAAGGTCATCTTGATGACGAGAACCTTTGGATCGGTGCTTGCTTCCTTGAGGAAGCGCTCTACCGAGGTCTCGAACGATTCGTACGGATGCTGCAGCAGCATCGATTTATGCTGGCGGATGATGTGGAAGATATTGGGTTCGTCGATCAGCAGCTGCGGCAGGTCGCAGGGATGATGGACCGGGTAATGAAGGTGCGGCCGGTCGATTTTCCAGATTTCCATCAGGTCGCGCTTTGCCAGGATGCCGGGTGCTTCGGAGACATCGAACTGCTCGTCGATATCGAGCTCGGCGGCCAGTTTGCCGCGATGGATCGGCACCATGCCGGAGGCGACCTGCAGCCGGACGATGTCGGCAAATTTGCGATCGCGCAGAGCCGATTCGATCATCGACAGCAGGTCGTTGGCCTGTTCACCCCGCTGGTCGGTATTGGCATTTCTGATAACTCGGAAAAATTCGCAGTGCCGGATAGCCAGGCCGGGGAACAGGTCATCGAGATTGTTGGCAATGAGTTCCTCGAAGGTCAGATAGTGATCTTTGCCGCCGACTTTGATAAAACGTGGGATGCCGACGCCAAGCGGTACTTTGATACGGTTCAGGTGCTCCATGTTGGAGCCCGGTTCGTTCGTGGTTACGAGCAGGTTCAGGGAAAGGTTCGAGATAAACGGGAACGGATGAGCGGGGTCGATGCCTTGCGGGGTGAGCAGTGGGAAAATCTCCCGCTTGAAGAAGGTATCCATCTCTTTTTTCTGCTGGCTGCTCAGTTCCTCGTAGCGCAGGAAAATGATCCCCTCACCGGCCAGGAGTTCGCGCAACTGGGCATCGATCCGGCGCTGCTCGAGCAGGATTTCCTGGGCCGCCGCCAGGCTGGCATCGATCTGTTCCTGCGGCAGCATGCCGTCTACCGTCAGTTTCTTGACCCCGGCCCCGACCTGCTGCTTCAGGCCGCCGATGCGTTTCATGAAGAATTCATCGAGGTTGGAGCTGACCACCGCCTCGAAAAAGACCCGTTCCAGCAAGGGGATCCGCTCGTCCAGGGCCTCGTGCAGCACCCGTTTGTTGAAGGCGAGCCAGGTCAGTTCCCGATTCAAGTACCATTCGGGGCTGTCGAGGTCGAAACCGGTGGTCGTCTTGGGAGCTGGTTTTCTCGGCGGCATGGGGGGTGTTTCCTCTCTCGGAGATGAGTGTCGCTGGCTGGAAAAACTGTCGATTCGAATATTCTGGATATAATGGTACGGGATAACGGGACGATAATCAAGAACCAACGGTTTTTCCGTGATCTATCCGACACCGACCGGTTCTGCCGCGCAGCAACCTCAGAGAGACCCGACCAAGTTTTTCGACCGAGGGGATACTCTTCATTGTTCGTCGTGATCTTAGTCATGGGGAAATGGGAAAAGTGACTGACAGCTCGGTCCGGGTGGCATATAATCAAAGTTGCTTTGAACATTGCTTCGTTGCCGGCAGCCCAAGATAAACGCCGGCGAAAACAGCGATCCCGATTGGAGCCAGCGGCTGATTATGAAGGACTATTACCAGATTCTCGGTGTCACCGAGGCATCCACGGCCGATGAGATCCGCCGAAGTTATCGGAAACTGGCAATGCACTACCACCCCGACCGCAATCCCGATGATCCGCAGGCCGAAGAAAAATTCAAGGAAATCGCCGAGGCGTACGGCGTGTTGACCGACCCGGTCAAGCGCGCCTCCTATAATCGTGCCCGGGCCGCCGGTGGGCCATGGCGGCAGGACGGAGAAACGAATGGCTTCGGTTACAGCCAGGAAGATATTCTCCGTGATCTGTTTCGTGACCCTCGTTTTCAGCAGGTATTCCAAGGATTGATGCGGGATTTTCAGCGCTCCGGCTTTCGTGCCGGCCCACAATTCATCAGGAGAAGTTTTTTCGGTGGACGAGGTGGTCTCTTTTTCGGCGGCCTCTTTTTCATCGGTTCCCTGGTCGGCCCGGCGTTGCTCCGCTCGGCGGGGCAGCGCTTGCCGGACACAAGCACACTGTTTCGCTCTCTGGGCAACAGGGTCGGCAAGGTGCTGGCCGGCGTCAAAAAAACGCACGAACAATCAAAGGCTCAGCCGGAGGCGACGGCAACGGATATCACCTATGTGACGCCGTTGTCCCCGGAAGAGCTGCGTACCGGCAAGACCATTCAGGTGCAGACGGACGGTCCCGACGGCCGGGAAATGCTCAAGGTGGCTATTCCGCCGGACAGCCGGGCCGGGCAGCGCCTGCGGCTGCGCGGCAAGGGCCGAACGGGGCCGGCCGGGCGCGGCGATTTGTATCTGCACCTGGAGCTGCGGGAGTAATAGCGACCGATGCTGGCCCGGTGGTCAGCCCAGCGGCAGTCCGAAGCTGTTCTGGCCGAGCAGGTGGATGGAGTCCTGACCGAACAGGTCGAGGAAGGTGCCGTCGGCCAGGTTGCACTTGAACCCACGGCAGGTTCGCGGCCGATAGTTATAGATCTTGCAATAGTATTTGTTGTCGCGCTTCTGCAAAAACAGACATCCTTTGTCGTCCGGGTGGATCATAAAGATCTTGCCGCTTGCCATCGCTTCTTCCCTGGCCCGGGTCAAGCCTTTGGCCCGAATTTCCGCGAGGCTCAGGTCGATGCCGACATGGCCGCCCATCTTTTTGATGAAGTCGACTTCGTCGGGCTGCAGCGTGATTTTCCGATACTTCTTGCAGCAGGTACCGCATTGCTGACATTCATGGAAGATCGTTCTCAGGGCGTTACTGTCAACATCGATGTGCCTGGTCATGGCGATTCCTTGTTACACTGTCCAGAATTGGTTGAGGGGATGGTCGGCCAGCAGCGCCCGGGCCCGGTCGGAATGAAGGATGCCGACGCGCGGGGCCTTCGGCTGGAGCAGGCTGTCGATGGTTGCCAAAACCGATTCCTCCAGTGATTCCGGGTTGTAGCCTCCTTCCAGGATAAAGAGCAGCCGGTTGTCGCAGAGTTCCCGGGCACAGTGTTTGATCAGCGTCGTTGCGGTGTGATACCAGTGGGTGGAGAGCAGCGTCGAGCTGATCGAATCGGCCTGGTGGCCGTCATAACCTGCCGAGATCAGGATGATCTGCGGCAGGTATTGTTCGCAGAGAGTGTTCAGGATCGTACCGAGCAGGTAGGTGTATTCCTGGTCGCCGAACTGGCTGAATACCGGGATATTGATGGTATAGCCGCGACCGTTGTCAGCGCCGATTTCCCCCGCCTGTCCGGAAAACGGGAACAGGTCGCGCTGGTGCAGCGAGACGAACAGCACCTGATCGGAATCGTAGAAAACGTCCTGGGTGCCGTTGCCGTGATGGACGTCGAAATCAAGAATCAGGATACGGCTCAGGCCGTATATTCGCTGCAGATATGCCGCGGTGATGGCCACATTGTTGAGAATACAGAACCCCATGCCGCGGCCCGGCTCGGCATGATGACCGGGGGGCCGCACCAGCGCGAATCCATGGCGCAGACTGCCGCTCATGATCCGGTCCGCCAACTCCAGGCAGCCGCCGGCGGCCAGTCGGGCGGTCTCCAGGGAGCGATCCATTAAATACGTGTCGCGATCGTAGGAAAACGGGTCGGTTCGAGCGGCATGATTGCGTACCTGGTTGAGGTAGAAGGCGGAATGGACCCGCTGGATATCCTCTGTTTGCGCTTCGCGGGGGGCAACCATGGTAAGGCTGCCGTTGTATCGCTCCTTGACGACGGGAAACAGCCGCCTGAGCCGTGCCGGGTTCTCCGGGGTGGGACGGTTGATGCAATGGTCGAAAAAGCGATCGTCAAGCAGCACGCCGAGGTTATTCATAATGGTAGCGATAGACCGGATGAGATTGATAGCGCTGTTTGGACAGCCGGTAGAGATGGCCGAGCCGGCGGACCTGGTGATCGTCGTAGGCCAGTGATTCGATCAGCTCGAACCCGAGCTTGCTCAGGCAGCGTTGTTGCGCCTTGTTGTTGATATCGGTGTACATATCCACTTCGTCGAGTTGCAACCGGTCAAAGAGATTGATGATCAGGTATTTCTGCGCCTCGGTGCCGTAGCCTTTGCCGCGCTGTTCAGGGACCGTGATCTTGACCTTGATCACCGCACATTCGGTTTTTTCCGAGCGCAGCCAATAGGTAATGGTGCCCATCGGCGTGGTGTCACGATGCTGGATGAAAAAGGTCTTGTTCTTGTCGTTCCAGAAGACCCCGGAGGCGATTTTCTCCTGTCCGGCCTCCAGGCTCAGCTTGTCCGGCGTCAAAAAGGGTCCGTGAGCACTGTCGCTGTTGCTCCAGGAAACGATCAGCGCCAGGTCGTCAGCGGTGATCTTCCGCAGGTTGAGCCGCGGGGTAAAAATGTTGTCTCCAAAGATGGCCATCGCAGAACCAGTGGTTCCGGCCGGCTTACTTTGCCGGCCGGAACCCGTGAATTGTTACATATTGTTGACGGCTTCCTGCAACTCCTTGCTCGACGACATCAGCTGGGTCAGTGCGGCGACCGTTTCCGACAGGGACTGGTTGACGGCCACTGTCGATTGCTGATTCTTTTTGGATGACGAGGCCACGGTTTCGATCTTCTCCATGACCAGGGTCCCGTCGGCGTTCAATCCTTCGGCCTGGTTGCTCACCCTGTCAACTGATGCCGATATGGAGCCGATGCCTTTGGAAATGGTTTCCATCGACTCGAGCGCGGTATTGATGACCCGGCCGCCATCGGTCAACATGTTCATGCCGTCTTTCATTGCGTTGATGGTCTGGTGCGACTCTTTTTCCACGTTCTTGACGATATTGGAGATATCGATGGCAGATTTCGAGCTGTTTTCGGCCAGCTTGCGGACCTCGTCGGCGACCACGGCAAACCCGCGACCGGCATCACCGGCCCGGGCCGCCTCGATGGCCGCGTTGAAGGCGAGCAGGTTGGTCTGTGAAGCGATATCCTTGATGATATCGACGAAACTGGAGATCTTTTCCAATTGCGCGACCAGACCGGCAACCATCTCGTTGTTGGTCTGCATCGTGGCGTTGATGTCGGCCAGCTTCTGACCGGCATCGCGGCCGGCGTTCTTGCCGGTTTCCGCCTCTTTGGCCAGATCGGCGGACAGTTTGTTTGATTCCTGCGATAGTTCCAGCATCTCGCTGGAGCTTTTCAGCATGGCCTGCACGGTTTTCATCGAATCGTCGAGCTGCTTGACCGCTTCGTCGATGATCTCGTTCATCTCGTCGACCTGGCTGTTGGCCTGGTCCATCTGCTGGCGTGAGGCGCCCACCAGCGTATCGACCTCGGCAACCGAGCTGGCGATGAGCCGTTCCACTTTTTTCTCCGCCGTAACATCGGTGATGTACTCCAGGGCGCCCTTGATATTGCCCTTGGCGTCCTTGATCGGGGCGCCGGTGTATTTGATCGGCATTTCCCGGCCGCCGGGTGCGGCCACAGTCTGCTCGCTGACCACCCGGTCGGTCTTCATCGCCCGGGCGCAGGCACAGTGCTCGCTGCGGCAGTGTTCGGTCTTAAACAGGTCGTAGCACTTCTTGCCGATGGCCTGGTCCGGGCTCATGCCGGCGACCTTGGCCCCGGCCGGATTGATAAAGGTGACGGTGAAATCGGTATCGATGGAGAGGATCGGCGTCGGGATGGTGTTGAGGTTTTCGATCTTCTCGTCGGCGGCCTGTTTCTGCTTCA
>CAZUJZ010000157.1:0-9138 GCA_964620665.1 uncultured Desulfofustis sp.
GAGTTGGTGCAATCCTGCCTGGCCCAGATCGATCGACTGGAAGAGGCGGTGGCGGCCTGGGCTTTTATCGACCGTGAACTGGTTATGAAGCAGGCGCTGCAGGCCGATCTGATCAAGCGGACCGGGCGACCGCTCGGTCCGCTGCACGGTCTGCCGGTCGGCATCAAGGATATTTTTGATACCCGGGACCTGCCGACCGAGGACGGAACGATCCTGCATCGCGGCCGGCGGCCGCAGTATGACGCCACGGTAGTCACGCGACTCCGTGAGGCCGGCGCGATTATCATGGGCAAGACGGTGACCACCGAACTGGCCGTGTTCTCGCCGGGCAAGACGAAAAACCCGCACGATCTCACGCGGACTCCGGGCGGCTCTTCAAGCGGTTCCGCGGCCGCCGTTGCCGCCGGCATGATTCCTTTGGCGGTCGGCACGCAGACCAACGGGTCGGTGATTCGACCGGCGTCGTTCTGTGGCATCTACGGTTACAAGCCGACCTTTGGCTGGATCTCCCGCCACCTGGCGCTGCAGCAGTCGCGACCGCTTGACCAAGTGGGTGTCTTTGCCCGCAGCATCGAGGACGCGGCGCTCATCGCCGAGACGCTCGTCGGCCATGATCCCAACGATCCCGATACCCTGCTGCAGGCCGCCCCCCAGTTGGTGCAGATTCAGGCGGAGGATCCGCCGGTGGAACCCCGACTGGCTTTTGTCAGAACGCCGGTCTGGGAGCATGCCGAACAGGCTACCCGGGATGCTTTTGCCGAGTTGGTCACGGCTTTGGATGACCGGGTGGCACAGGTCGATCTGCCGGCGCCGTTTGCCGCCGCGCACGAGCAGCATCGCATGATCATGGAAGCTGACCTGGCCCGCAGTTTCGACCATGAATACCAAGTCGGCAAAGAACAATTAAGCGCGGTGTTGCTGGAGATGATCGAGCGGGGCCGTCGGGTCCTGGCCATGGATTACAACACTGCGGTGGCTGATATTCCTGGTTTGTACAGGGGCTTTGACACCATTTTCGAATGGCACGACGCCATTGTTACTCCGGCGACCATCGGCGAAGCTCCGGTCGGTCTCGACACGACGGGCAGCCCGATCTTTTGCACCATCTGGACCCTGTGCGGCATGCCGTCGATCACCCTGCCGCTGCTGCAGGGGGAATCGGGGTTGCCGCTTGGTGTTCAACTGGTCGGGCGCCGGGGCGGTGATGCCAGCCTGCTGCGCACGGCGCGCTGGCTGGTCGATCAGTGCGCCGGCTTGCGATAGTCCGGTGATTCAGATTTTCAAAACGCATGTTCGGAGGAGGATTGTCAGCACATGAGCAATATAATAGCTGCTACAATTGCCATCCTGATGGCCTTGGCCTATTTGCTACTCTATGCCTATAGGCTGCACAACATCCCGCTGTGGATCATTATCGGGGTGAATGTTTGCTTTTTGTTGTATGACTATTACAACACCATTACCAAAGGCGAGGACCATATTTAAAAGGCCGCGACGTGCACTGTGATGCCGTCTCGATCTTTGGTGGGCACCGGCCTGGCATCGGGGCGATCTGCCCGTTGCAGACCAGCTGAAACGGAGGATGAGCGATGAAACCAGCCGTCCTGGTAACCCGAAAACTCCCCGAAGCGGTCGAAGAGCGGCTGCGGCGGGATTATGAGCCGATTCTCAATCCCGACGACGAACTCTACGACGGTGACCGGATCATCAAGGAGGCGGCCGCTGCGGACGCGATCCTGCCCTGTCATACCGAGAAGTTTCCCGCCGGCGTCATTGAACGGCTGCCGCAGCGGGTAAAGATCATCGCCAACTTTTCCGTCGGCTACGATCATGTCGATGTCGCCGCCGCAAAAAAACGGGGCCTGGTGGTGACCAACACGCCCGATGTGCTCTCCGACGCCACCGCCGAATTGACCATCCTGCTGATGCTCGGGGCCGCCCGCCGGGCCAGCGAGGGTGAACGACTGGTGCGCAGCAGAGGGTGGCGGGACTGGAGCCCGAGTTTTATGGTTGGCGTGCAGATGACCGGCAAGCGGCTCGGTATCATCGGTTTTGGCCGGGTCGGCCAGGTGGTCGCCCGGCGGGCGCGTGCTTTTGATATGGAGATCCACTACCATAATCGGAGCCGGGTCGCCCCCGAGGTGGAAGAAGGCGCCATCTATCACGCCACCCCTGAAGCGCTGCTGCCGCACTGCGATTTTCTCGCGCTGCACTGCGTCGCTTCACCCGAGACGGAGAAACTGCTCAACGCGGAGCGGATTGCGCTGCTGCCGGACGGGGCGATCGTCGTCAATGCCAGTCGCGGCGTGGTCATCGACGACGAGGCGTTAATCGCCGCATTGCAGTCCGGCAAACTCTATGGTGCCGGACTCGATGTTTATAACAATGAGCCGGATATCAATCCCGCCTATCGAGACCTGGACAACGTCTTTCTGATGCCGCACATCGGCAGCGCCACCAGGGAGACCCGCGATGCGATGGGCTTTCGCGCCCTGGATAACCTCGATGCCTATTTCGGCGGCAATGAGCCGAAAGACCGCGTCGCCTGAGCGAGGCGGCGAATCGGCGGAGCACGCCGCAGATGACCGGAATCATCACCTGCGGCGTGTTGTCATGCGGGGAAGGGGCTGTCAGCCCACGGAAATCTGCGGTTCGTTGATCTCCAGCTGATCAAAGAGGTACTCCATCCACGGGCAGCTGTTCTCGCCGGTACCGTATTGCTCGAGGTAGCTGCGGATCAAGCTCTTCTGCCGATCGCTGCTGGTTTCGTTCCAGCTGGCCGTAATTGCTTCAATGATTTCGGGTCGCATAGAATCCTCACTCGTCTTGTTCCGACAACCTTCCGACATTTATACGAAATTTTTCGCTTTTTAGCAAGAGCTTAATTAGCGGTTTTTGCAGATTGGTCAATGGTCGGCACGGTGAGGCCGGGTTTTACTGCAATTCAACGGCCCAGTCGGCGAGCGGCGCAATCCCGTCGATAATTCCTTGCTGCTCTAAAAATGCGGCAAAGCGGAGGTAGCGGGACCGGTCCAGCGCACCTGGCCGCAAGGCGAAGCGGGGCAGGGTGTCGCGCCAGGCGCGGCGATTGAGTTCGTCGTCGAGATCGCTCCGGTTGCCGCTGACAAAGAGTTGCCAGCTCTTTTCGGGGTGGTTGACCAGGTATTGCACCCCTTCCTCGAGAGCATCGACAAAGGCCCGCAGCGCCGGACGGTCAAGCTCGTTACGATTGGCCACGACGATCAACTCGTCATAGGCGGGGACGCCGAATTCCTCGACGAAAAAGGCCCGGCCCGGATGGTCTTCGAGGTCGAGCTGGTTGAGTTCGAAATTGCGAAATGCACCGATCACGCCGTCGACCTTGCCGGAAAGCAGGGATGGAGACAGCGAAAAATTGACGTTGACCAGGTTGACGTCACTCAGCTCGAGCCCGGCCTGCTGGAGCATCACCGTGAGCAGCACCGTTTCAAAACCGCCCACCGAATAGCCCACCGTCTTGCCGCGCAGATCGGCGATATCGTCGATACCGCTGTCGGCCAGCACGACCAGGCTGTTGAGCGGGGTGGCGATAAGCGTGGCCACGCGGACCAGCGGCAGTCCCTGGTCGACCTGCATCTGGTGTTGGTGCTGGTAGGAGACGGCCAGGTCGGCCCTGCCCGCGGCGACCAGCTTGGGCGGATCGTTGGGGTTGGACGGGGCGATAAACTCGACGTCAAGTCCCCGTTTGCTGAAAAAGCCCTTCTCCTGGGCGATGAAGAGCGGGGCGTGATCCGGGTTGACGAACCAGTCGAGCAGGACGGTGAGTTTCTCCCGATCCTGGCCGGCGGCCAGGGCGGGCCAGAGCAGGCAGATGATGGCGATGATGAGCAGGCGCGATTTAGTCATGGGTAACTCCTTGGGTTGGCTGCCAGTAGATGAGTTTGTCGAGCAGGTAGTCGACGGAAAAATAGAGGACCAGGGAAACGGCGGAGAGCAAGGCCAGCGCGGCAAACATCACGTCGACCTGCATCCGGGCGTTGGCGTGCAGCATATAAAAACCGAGGCCGGCGCTGGAGCCGACCCACTCGCCGACCACGGCACCGATCGGGGCGACGGCGGTAGCCACCCGCAAGCCGGAGGCAAAGGCGGGCAGCGCGGCCGGAATGACGATAAAGCGCAGCACGTTGATCGGCCGCGCCCCCATGATTCGGGCCAGTTCGAGCAGGTCCCGGTTGGTGCGCCGCATGCCCTGATAGAATGACGAGGCGACCGGGAAAAAGATGATCAGCACGGCCATCGCGATTTTCGAGGCCATACCGTAACCAAGCCAGAGCACGAGCAGCGGGGCCAGCGCAAAGACCGGCACCGCCTGGCTGATCACCAGTACCGGCAACAGCCAGCGCCGGAGCAGCGGCGCGACGATCATGACCAGCGCGCAGGAGGTGCCGAGCAGGGTCCCGAGCAGCAGGCCGGCGATGATCTCGATGCCGGTGATTTGCAGGTGGTGCAGTAGGGCCGGTCCGTTAGTGATGGCGGCCAGCAGTACCGGCCATGGTCCCGGTAGAATGTACGCGGGCGCTTTGCTAACGAGCACCACCAGCTGCCACAGCCCGATTAGACCGGCGGCGATAATGATGAGGCGCCGGGCGGTGATCATGACGCCTCGCGGAGCAGCAGCTCGAGCAGTGGTTCGTAATGGGCGATAATCTCCGGGTCGCCGGGCCGTCGGGGCGGCGTGCCGGCCAGGTCGAGTTGGGTCTTGATGGCGACCGGGTTTCCGCCGAGCACGATGATCCGGTCGGCCATGCGCAGCGCCTCCATGACGTCGTGGGTTACCAGCAGCACGGTGGCGCCGGCGGTCAGGCGGCAGGAGAGGTTCTGCAGACGCAGCCTGGTCAGGGCGTCCAGGGCCGAGAACGGCTCGTCCATCAGCATGATCGGCCGTTCTTCGAGCAGGGTGCGCAGCAGCGCGCCGCGTTGCCGCATGCCGCCGGACAGGGCGGCGGGCAGGGCCTGTTCATAGCCGGCCAGTCCGGCTTCGACGATCAGCTCCCGGGCCCGGTCGGTGTGGGCCCGGTCGAGGGTGCCGCGCAACCGGGCGCCGAGCAGTACGTTGTCGAGCAGCGAGAACCACGGCAGCAGCAGGTCGTCCTGGCCCATCCAGGCGCTGCGGACCGGTGCCGGCGGGTCGGGGTCGAAGCGCAGGCGTCCGTCCAGACGACAATCAGCCGCCCCGGAGATGAGACGCAGCAGGGTCGACTTGCCGCAGCCGCTCGGACCGAGCAGGCAGGTGCAGCGGCCGGCGGCGACGGTCATCGTCAAGCCGTCAAACAGACGACTGCCGTCAGCAAAGGTCAAAGAAACAGCATCGAGATGGATGGCCGACGGGATCATGGGTGGATCTTGGTCGGGCTGCAGGAGCGCCGCAAGGCACAGGCCGCGGCGGCTGGATCGGCGGCGGCGACGATGGCCGAGACCACCGCGACACCGTCGGCGCCGGCGGCCAGGATAGCGGCGGCGTTGTCGGCGTTGATGCCGCCGATCCCGACCAACGGGATGGTGGTGTGGGCGCGAATGGCGGAAATGCCGGCAAGGCCGAGTGGCGGCGCGTGCCCCTGTTTGGTGGTGGTGGCAAAGACCGGGCTGATGCCGAGGTAATCGGCGCCTGCCCGCTCGGCGGCGACGGCGTGCTCCAACGATTCGGCGGAGATGCCGATGATCATCCGCTCTCCTGCGAGCCGGCGGGCCATGTCGATCGGCAGGTCGTCCTGGCCGAGATGAACGCCGTCGGCGCCGACGGCCAGAGCGATATCGAGCCGGTCGTTGATGATCAACGGGATGCCACGGGGGCGCAGCAGGGTGAGCAGCGCCCGGGCCTGATCAAGAAACTCCCGGGTCGAGCACAGTTTCTCCCGCAGCTGCACGCAGCTCACGCCGCCGGCAACGGCGGCACCAACGATGTCGACATGCGACCGGCCACGGCTCAGGGCCCGGTCGCACACCAGGTAGAGCGAATAATCGATTTTTTTCATGATTCTTCGGTGATCCGGCAGCCCGCCGCCAACTCGTCCGGGCTGATCAGGTAGAGCGCATCGAGCAAGGCCGTCATGAAAGAGCCCGGCCCGCGACTCACGGCGCCGGCTTTTTCGCCGGCCAGCCCAAAGAAGGCAAGTGCCGTCGCCGCCGCGCTGACCGGGTCGTCGTCGACGGCGGCAAAGGCCCCGACCAGGGTCGAGGCGCTGCAACCGGTGCCGGTGACGTACGGCATCAGTGGATGACCGTTGGCCACTCTGACCAGGCGTCGGCCATCGGTCACCAGGTCGATCGGGCCGGTGATGGCCAGCGTGGTATCGAGGCTGCGGGCCAGTTCGGCGGCCCCGGCGGCGGCCTGATCGACGCCATGGGCGGCGTCGACCCCCTTGGTCTGGGCCGCATCGTCGCTGAGCGACATGATCTCCGAGGCGTTGCCGCGGATGATCCGCACCCTGGTCTGCGCCAGGATGGCCTTGGCCGCCCCGGTCCGTAGCCGGGTGGCTCCGGAGCCGACCGGGTCGAGCACGATCGGCGTGTTGCGTGTGGTAGCCGCCTTGCCGGCGATAATCATCGAAGCCAGCCAGGCATCGCTGAGCGTGCCGATATTGAGCACCAGCGCCCCGGCGAAGCCGACCATCTCCTCGACCTCGTTTTCGGCGTGCGCCATGACCGGCGAGGCGCCTGCGGCCAGCAATACATTGGCGGTATAGTTCATCACCACGAAATTGGTGATATTGTGGATAAGCGGCTTGTTTTCTCTGACTGTACGCAGATTCTCTGCGGCGCGCTCGTTGAAGTTCATAGCTGCCCCCGGTTGGTTTGTTAAAAAGGGAGCTTGAAATATTTCCAATTTTTCAAGGTTCCCTGGAGAATGCCTGCGGGCAGAGGCGGCGAAAACGGCTGGAAGGAAAATGAGGCGAGATAAAGCGGCGAGAGCTGCAATTCCCTACGCTGGTGTTAACCAGATCAGGTTCAATGGGTATTATCTCAGGCCCTCACGGCCACCCCTGCACGCAAAGCGGTTAACGTCACCTATAGTAACCCGGCCGCCGTTTGTCAACAAGTCACCCCTGACCCCGCTTTCCCATGGCAAGAGCGAAAAAGGGACAGACCCCTTTTGGGTCAAGCCAAAAAGGGGTCTGTCCCTTTTTCGTGGTCCCGTTTATCCCCATTTACCTGGCAAGAGAGACGCAAATGGAGTATCATCTTCGGCTACTTATTGGAACTATTGTGGGGAAAAGCATGAAAAAACTTGCCGGAATAGCACTT
The DNA here is from genome assembly GCA_964620665.1 of uncultured Desulfofustis sp. Taxonomy (GTDB): domain Bacteria; phylum Desulfobacterota; class Desulfobulbia; order Desulfobulbales; family Desulfocapsaceae; genus Desulfofustis. Next base: position 7,282 of record CAZUJZ010000157.1, read on the forward strand.
GTGATACTGGTCATCGTTGTCCTTTCGGCCCCGTTGGTGAACGGGCTGCTGATGGAACGGATTATCCGCGATGCGCATGATCAGGCCAACACCCTTTATGCGGATTCGGGGTCTGATGCCACACTGGAAATCGTTCGTTACGATCGGGGCTACCTGACATCGGAGATCGAGTGGAAGCTTAAACTCGGTCAACTCAGCACGGTCTACGGGACCGACGAGATACGCTTTATCGATCGGGCCAGGCACCGTTTGACCGGCATCGTTTCAGAAACGAGTCTGGAGGCAAATCCCTGGTACGACGATCTGGTCGCCGGCAACCTGGCCGGTGGCGATCCCCTGACCATCACCACTCGCTATCATCTGACCGGCGCCATCGAGTCGACCATCGCGCTGGCCCCGATGACCCTGGCCATCGAAGAAGATCGTGTCCGGATCGGGCCGGGCAACCTGGTTGTGAGCAGCGATGGTTCTTTTACGTCTTTTACAACCACGGGGACGTTGCTGGAAGTAAGAGCGGGAGACTCCTTTTCCCTGACCGGCGTGCGACTCTCTTCAGAGCTGGAAAAGATCTCCACCTATATCTGGGAGGGTGATTTCCTGCTGGAAATCGAGCAGGGGCAGATGGAAGAGCAGGCAGAGGCGGTAGCCTTTCAAGCGTTGCGCGCCACCTACCGTCTCGGATTCGACAAGGAGCGCCGGATGATCGCAATTGACAGCGAGGTGAGTGCCGACGAGTTGAGGAGTGCAGAACTGCTCATCGAGCGCCCACGGTTACGGATCGATGTGGCCAACCTCGATGGTGAAGGCTACGAGCGCTATATGGCTGCCTACAGCGAGTTGGCCACCGGTGTGTTGACCGATATCGGCGGCCATGGCGCCGATCACGACGAAGCCGTGAAAAACAAGGTGACCATGACCGGCATGCAGCTGCTGGCCGCCGGCGAACAATTGCTGAAAAAAGACCTGCAGATCCGGGTCGCCGAGTTGTCCGCCCGCATGCCTGCCGGCGATATCAACGGCAATCTGACCTTTCGCCTGCGCGAAGACCTCAGCTTCATGCAACTCGTGCCGCTGGCCAATGACCCGTCGCTCGCCCTGCAGCTCTTTGACCTGGAGTCGGCCCTGACCATGCCGGCCGTACTGGTCGATGATCCGGCGCCACTGACGGAGCCGCTCCACCCGGTCATGCCGACCGGTTTTTTCGTCCAGGAAGAAGAAATGCTGGTGCACCGGGCGGAAACCCGTGACGGCGCGCTCTATCTCAACGGTTCCGAGGTGATTCTCGACTGAAGGATGCCGAGAAACATATAACCCCCATGACTGATGGTCACAACGAACGATGACGATTTTCATCGTTCGTTGTGACTGCAGATCAGGGGGAGATCGTTTTATTTGCTCAACTCCCGCAAAACAAAAAGTGCCTCGGCCAGCCCGAGCGCCCCGTTGCCATCGATATCGGCCTGGAGAAAGGAGGGTTCGCTGGTGGGAGTCCCGCTGACGATGCGCAGAGCGGAGATCAGGTCGGCCAGAGAGACCGTGCCGTCGCCATCGATATCGCCACGCGTTTCTGTGCTGGTGATGATGCTGATCTCATCGATCAACCACCCTTCGTACGAGTTGAACCATTCATCCACCGTGTCGAAGATAAAGCGCACGGAGATGGAAGAGCCGAGATACGGGCTCAGATCGATAGAGATCTCTTCCCAGTCTGTTGCCGAGGCTACCGATTGGAACACCGTATTGAACGCGACACTATCCGTAGAGACCTGTACGCGGGCGATATCGAAGCCGCCGTTGTTTTCTGTTTTCAGGATATGCCGGAAGGTGATCCGGGCCGTGTCGATGCCGCTCAAATCG
>CAZUJZ010000158.1:0-9072 GCA_964620665.1 uncultured Desulfofustis sp.
TCCGGTCAATTTCTTCGCCCTGCACTCGGGACTCGCCGAGAATCCCGAAGCAGCCAGCAGCGAATTCAAGATGTTGGTGCGCAGCCTGCACCAAGCCGGTATCGAGGTCATCCTCGACATGGTCTTCAACCATACCGGTGAATCGGACCGGCACGGCATCACTTCTTCTTTCAGAGGCATCGACAACGAGATCTATTACCTGCTCGATCGACAAACCGGCGGCTATCTCAACTACTCCGGCTGCGGCAACAGTTTCTCCTGCAATCACCCGGTGGGCCGCCGGCTGATCATCGATGCACTGCGCTACTGGGTTGCAGAAATGCATATCGACGGCTTCCGCTTCGACTTGGCGACGCTTTTCAGTCGCGGTACACACGGCGACGTGCTGGCCGACCCGCCCCTGGTCGAGGAGATCGCCGAAGACCCGCTGCTCCGCCAGACGAAAATCATCGCCGAGGCCTGGGACGCCGCCGGTCTCTATCAGGTCGGCACATTTTCCGACAATCCGCGCTGGCGTGAATGGAACGGCAGGTACCGCGACGACCTGCGCCGCTTCCTGGCCGGCCACGACGACACGGTCAGTGCGCTGGCCTCGCGTCTGGCCGGCAGCTCCGACCTCTATGGGCCGAGCGGGCGAGGGCCGCTCAATTCGGTCAACTACCTGACCAGTCACGATGGATTCACACTCTACGACCTGGTCAGCTACCAGGAAAGGCGCAACGAGGCCAACGGCGAAGGCAACCGTGACGGAGAGTCTCACAATCTCAGCTGGAACAGCGGCCATGAGGGTGACCCTTGCCCGCCTGAGATCAGGCGCCTGCGATTGTGCCGAATGCGCAGCTTTTTCGGCCTGCTCCTGTTCTCCCAGGGAATACCGATGCTGACTGCCGGAGACGAGTTTGCCAGGACCCAGCAGGGCAACAACAACGTCTGGTGCCAGGACAACGAAACCGGCTGGGTGGACTGGACCCTGGCCGAAACCAATGGTGATCTGCTCCGTTTCGTCACGTTCTGTGTCGCCCTGCGCAAACGACATCGCTCCTTCAGGCGCACCATTTTTTTCCCGCATGAACGCGACGGCGTGGTGGAAAACCACCCGGAGATCAGGTGGCAGTCATTGCACCCGGACCGGCAGGACTGGTCGGCTCACTGCCGCACACTCGCCTTTCTGCTGCACGACCCGCTGGACACCGCCGATTTTTTCATCATGGTCAACGGCAGCCGGCATGAGCCGGCCCGTTTCATCGTCGCCGACCCGCCGCCGCGATCGACAGCGACGACCTGGCGCACGATCATCGACAGCTCCGCCGCCGCGCCGGCCGACTGCAGTGTTGCCGAAGCGGCGGCGATCATCCACGCCGGGGCTCACCTCGATGTCCCGGCTATGGGGCTGATCGTTCTGCAATCATTTCCCCTGCAGCAGTCATGAAGCGGCTTGAACTGCTGTTTCTCGGGGATTCCCTGATCGATTACGGCGACTGGCCGCAACGGTTTCCGGAACACCGGGTCATCAGCCGGGGTGTCCCGGGCGAAACCACGGCGGAACTGGCCCGACGCCTCGATCGGGAAACCAGGAAAGCGGCGCCGACGGCGGTGATCCTGATGATCGGTACCAACGATCTGCTCCTCGGCCGCCACGATGTCGCCGCTCCCATCCGACTGATCGTCACCGACCTGCGGCGACGACTCGCGTCCAGCACCATCATCGTGACCGGATTGCCGCCGTTTTCCCTGCCCGGCCTGGCACCACGGGCCGACACGCTGAACACGGAACTCGCGCAGATCAGCTCCCAAGCCTCCTGTCTGTTCTGCGACCTTCACCACCCATTGAGCGCCGCTCACCTCGAGCCGTTCGCGGCCGACGGCGTCCATCTCAGCGAGACGGGCTACCGCCTCTGGGCAACGGAGCTGCGCCGCCTGCTTGAACCGCTTGCTTTTGCCACGGATTGACTTATCTTTGCAAGCAATACATTATTCCTTTCCCGAGGATTTATTATGAAATACACGACACTTCGCACCATGTTGTACACCGCACTCATCACCCTCTTGCTCCCCGCCGCGGGCCATCTGCAGGCAGCTCCGCCCGCTCCCGAGACCGGCGGCACACCAATCACCGGCACCGTCCTGGAGACCATGAGCGGCGCCGGCTACACCTATGTCCAACTCGATACCGCCGACGGTCCGCTCTGGGCGGCGCTGCCCGAGAGTACCGTCACGGTCGGTGAATCCCTTGCCCTGCAACCCGGCCTGGTGATGAACGACTTTCATAGCAAGACCTTTGATCGCACCTTCGCCGCCATTGTCTTCTCGCCGGGCCGTGTCTCAGGAGAAGCCGAAGAGCCTGCCGCAGCGGACCAGCCGCAGTCGGCGGCAACGGGTGCCGAGGATCCCTTTGCCGCCGCCGTGGCCGCGGAGCACGGCACCCCGCAACCCTCTGCCGCCATTCCGCAATCCGGCGGCAGTACGGCGGCAATAGCGCCGTTCGCCGAGATCGAAGTGGCAAAAGCCGCCGGAGAAAACAGTTATAGAGTCGGCGAGGTCTTTGCCAAGGCCGAACAGCTGAACGGCACGGTGATCCGCGTCCGCGGCACGGTGGTAAAATATAACGCCAATATCATGGGAAGAAACTGGGTACACCTGCAGGACGGCAGCGGAGACCCGCTGCACAACACCCATGACCTGGTGGTCACCACCAATCAGGAACTCGCGAAAGACCAGGTGGTCACCCTCGAGGGAGAGGTCGCCGCCAACCGGGACTTCGGCGCCGGCTATACCTATGCGGTTCTTGTCGAAGGGGCCGACGTTATCGATGAACGCTAATCATCGCACCCTGCTCGAGCCGCTGCGGATGCTTGCGCCGGGCAGCATCCGCCCCGACTCGATCGGTTTTGATTTCGACGGTGTCATCGCCGATATCGCCGAGGCCTTTATCAGGATCGCCTGTCGGGATTACGGCTATTGCTCGATCACGCCGGAAGATATCTGCAGTTTTCAGCTGGAGCAGTGTCTGCCCATCGATCCTGTCGTCGTCGAATCGATTTTTACCGCAATCCTCGACGATTCGATCACTACCGGCCTCAAACCGATCGACGGCGCCATTGCCACGCTGACCCGTCTCAGCCGCCTGGCTCCGGTCACCATCATCACCGCCCGGCCGGAACAAAGACCGGTGCTCGACTGGCTCGAGCTCCACTGCCCGCCGCAGACGCTGCGGCGAATCGAGCTGATCGTCACCGGTGACCACGACAACAAGGAGTCGTTCATCAGAGCGTGCAACCTGCGCCACTTCATCGACGACCGGGCCGGGACCTGCCGGCACCTGGCCGAGGCCGGGCTCGAACCGATCGTCTACTCCCAACCGTGGAACCACAACCGTCACGAGCTGCCATCTGTCGCCAACTGGCAGGAGCTTGCCGGTCTCGTTGATTTCCGTGGGGAGGGATCATGAACTGCCCCCATTGCCACCACCCGATCCAGCCGCGAAACCCGATACCGACCGTCGATATCATCATCGACCTCGACGGCCGCATCGTTCTGATCAAGCGAGGCAATCCTCCTTATGGTTGGGCATTGCCCGGCGGTTTCGTCGATTACGGCGAATCATTCGAGCAGGCGGCGCTTCGCGAAGCCCGGGAAGAAACAGGTCTGGAGGTGCTCGGCCTGGCCCAGTTCCACACCTACTCCGACCCGCAGCGGGACCCCCGGATGCACACCGCCTCGACGGTCTTTGTCGGTACGGCACGCGGTCTGCCGGCGGCCGGTGATGACGCCGCTGAAGCGGCATTATTCGGTAAAGACGAGCTACCGGAGCTGGCGTTCGACCACGCCCGGATCCTTGGCGATTATTTTTTCTGGAAAGAAAAAACGGCTGGGTGAGCAAGCAAGCTCATTTAAATGAGCAGGTTCAGCAACCAGAAGACGAGCAGCCCCGTGCCCACGGAGCCATAGAGCATCAGTCAGGGAATACAGTCGCTGCCGTATTTTTTGGCAATCAGCGCAAACATGCCGATCCCTGCCGCCATCGAGACTATCAGCAGGATCGTTGTTTTCATCGCTCTCCCCTCACTTTTACGCCGGGTCGTTTACGCAACCGGATCGAGGCCGGCGTTACCTCGACCAGTTCATCGTCGTTGATAAACGATATGCAGTCTTCCAGCGTCAGCAACCGGGGCGGCGTTAAAATTACCGCCTCGTCGGAACCGGAGGCCCGCATGTTGGTCAGTTTCTTGCCCTTGGCGGGGTTGACCACCAGGTCGCCGGTCCGGCAGTGCTCGCCGATGATCTGGCCCGGATAGAGCGGCTCACCGGGATTGATGAAGAGGACGCCGCGTTCCTGCAGATTGAACAGCGCGTAAGCCACCGAGACACATTGTTCCTTGACCACCAGCGCGCCGTTGACCCGATTGACGATATCACCGGCAAACGGGCCGTAGCTTTCAAAAACGTAGCTCATGGTGCCCATGCCCTTGGTATCGGTCATGAACTGGGGACGATAGCCGAGCAGTCCACGGGTCGGAATGATAAAGACCATCCGCGTCAATCCGTGGTTCTGCGTCATCTCCTCGAGCTGCCCCTTGAGTTTGCCGAGTTTCTCGATAACCGCCCCCTGGTACAACTCGTCGACATCGACGGTGAGCCGCTCGTACGGTTCACAAAGGCGCCCCTCTTCCTGGCGCATGATGACCCGCGGCCTGGTAGCCTGGAGTTCATATCCCTCGCGGCGCATCTTCTCGATCAGAATCGACAGGTGTAACTCGCCGCGCCCCGAGACCTTGAAGCCGACGCCGTCCTGCAACGGTTCCACCTGCAGGGCCACATCGGCCAGGGTTTCCCGCTCCAGGCGTTCCTTGAGGTGGCGTGAGGTGACGAAGCGACCCTCCTTACCGGCGAACGGCGAGTCGTTGGGGATGATATCCATCGAGATTGTCGGCGGGTCGATATCGATCAGCGGCAGCGGCCGCGGGTCGTCCGGATCGGTAAAGGTGACGCCGACGGTCACGTCGTCCATGCCGGCGACGGCGACAATCTCCCCGACCGAAGCGGCTTCGACGGCGACCTTCTGGTCCCGGTCGAATCGATAAATCTTGGAGATGCGCACCGGCCGAATCGACCCGTCCCGGCGGGCCACGGCAATCGGCTGGTTCAACGACAGGGTGCCGTTGACCACCTTGCCGATGCCGAGACGACCGAGGTAGGGTGAGTAATCGATGGTGCCGACCTGCATCTGCAACGACGCCTCCGCCGAGCCGACCGGGGCGGGGATCCGCTGGACGATGGTCTCCGAGATGGCGACCATCGAGCCGCCGCCGATCACCGGGTCGGCGGGATCGTGCAACGCATAGCCCTGCTTGGCCGATGTGTAGACCACCGGGAAATCGAGAATATCATCGGGGGCATTGAGCTTGACGAACAGATCGAAGATCTGATCGACCACCCATTCGCAACGTGCGGCCGGCTTGTCGATCTTGTTGACGACGACGATCACCGGCAGGTGATTTTCCAATGCCTTCTTCAGGACAAAATAGGTCTGGGGCATCGGTCCTTCCTGGGCGTCGACCAGGAGCAGTGCGCCGTCGGCCATGCGCAGCACCCGCTCCACCTGCCCCCCGAAATCGGCATGGCCCGGCGTGTCGATGATATTGATCCAATAGTCACCGAAATGATAGGAACCGTTTTTGGCGGTGATGGTAATGCCGCGCTCACGTTCGAGATCGAGAGAGTCCATCAGTCGTTCGGCAACGACCTGGTTGTCCCTGAACATACCAGAATGTTTGAAGAGCTGGTCGACCAGCGTCGTCTTGCCGTGATCGACATGGGCGATGATCGCCACATTACGGATGAGTTCCTGCTGCATAAAAGTATCCAACGAACGGCCTGCGTCATTCAGTGAGGGTTATGTCGGGACCTGGACTCCGTGGTTGCGAGGCAACACGGTACCAGTAAGGCGGAATTAGGAAATTAGAGCCGACGAGCAGCATAGCATACAACAACGTGAACAATTGTGCAATCAATTGCGATAAATGGTGCGGCACCAGACTGCCGGCCGACCATCTTCTTTAATTATCCCGCCGCGGATCAGAGCCGGGCCAGAATCTTCTGCCGGGCGGCGGCGGAACGGCGCAGCGCAGTGACCGCCTCGTCGACATAGTCGTAGACGCAGGGCGACTTGTTTTCCGCCGGCCGCAGGATCCGGCCGATCACCTGCAACAGCCTGCCTTCAAAGGTGATCGGGGTGGTCAGGAAGAGACTGGACAGCCCCGGGCAGTCGAACCCTTCGCTGATCAGTTGCAATGTTGCAACCAACACCTGCACCCGGCCGTCCCGGACCCGGGAAACGATCTCGGTTCGCTGATCGGGTGGTGTCTGACCGGTGAGCAGCGCCACTTCGACGCCATGGAGTTGCAACAGCTGATGAAAGACCTGACAATGGCTGAGGCGATCGGAGACGACCAGCGCCGTACCGTCCGGGGCCTGCTGCACGGCCCGGACGATATCGTCGACGATCTGGCGGTTCCGCCCTTCATGCCTGGCCAGGGCCGAGATCAGGGCCTGGTAGTCGCCCCGATAGCGATAGGAAAAATCGGTGAGCCGCCTGATGATTTTCGGACGCAGCACCGCCCCGGTCACCTTCAGATGCATCTGGTCGACGGTGTGGATTCGATCGCCCATGAAGTAGTAGATCAGGCGGGTCATCCCTTCATCGCTGCGAAAGGCCGTTGCCGACAGGCCGAGCAGAAAGTGGGAATCGAAACAGGAAACCACGTCGGTAAACAGCGTGGCCGGCACGCGATGACATTCGTCGACGATCAACTGGCCGAAATGCGGCACCATCTCGGCGCTCCGTTTTCGAGCCGTATTGACGATGGCGATCGTCACCTCCCTGATGTCGAATTGACCGTCCCCGACCAGTCCGGCCTCGACCCCGAGAAATTCTCGGGCCCGCTCCCGCCACTGGTAGAGCAGCTCCTTGGTGTGCACGATAACCAGCGTCGGCTGCCGGCGCCGGCAGACCACCGCCAGGGCCATCACCGTCTTGCCGCTGCCGGTCCCGGCCTCGAGCACGCCGAACGAACGGGAGCACACAGTCCGCACCGCATATTCCTGATAAGGACGCAGGGAGGCGCCAAACGAGAAGGCATACTCGGGCAACAATCGCCGGTTGTCGATGATTTCCGGATTCTGCCCGAGATACTGCCGGCAGAGCAGCACCGCCTGGTTGGAAAAACCGCGCGGAAAGCGCAAACCTTCCGGCACCTGCTCGTAATAGTGCAGGGTCGGTTTCAATCGTTTGCCGATCCACCGCCCATAGCGTCTGGCGGCAATATACTGCGGGTTATCTATGGTCAGTTTTTCCTTGATCTCTTGCTCGAGCACAGGGTCGAGTCCTTCGAGCAGGCAGTCCGAACTGACGGTCAGCGTTATCATATCTTCGATTTTACGGTTCACAGCGCACGAATCACGCGAAACTGATCAGAGATGTCTTGTGGCGACAAATCGATTATATTACGCTCTGAACAGAGTGCACCGAATTTCGCCGGCCCGGCCCTCTTTCCTACCGCAGCATGCGTTGTCCCGCCGGCGACGGGTTTTATCATCAGCCATTACCCCTGACGCCAACAGACCAGGGCAAAAGGAGTACCACCGTCATGCGATCATTGTTTCTTGTTCTGTCGGCCCTCGTTGTTCTCCTCGGACCAACCGGCCGACCGGCGGCCGGCAGCGAGCCGATCACGCTGCACCTGCCGGAAGCAACACTCGCCGACATCCTGCACCAAGCCCTGCCGATTCCGGTCGATCACTCGGGCGACCCGCTCACCGGTACCATCATCGTCACATCGATCGACGAGTTGCGACTGAGAGATGGCAGCGTATCGGCATTGATCGGCCTGACCGGCAACAACCTGCAGGTCAACACCACCGTTGCCGGTCACCAACTCCGCGTCAACATCGGCTCGGCCGACCTGGATTTCGCGCTGACGGCAACGCTCAGATACGATCAGGCGCAGAGCATCCTGTTTATCGCCCCGCAGGTCAGTCAGCCGGACGGACAGGATACCGGACAAAGCACCGATGCCGCGGCATTGTTGGCCGGCCTGATCAACGGCAGAGAGTTTCCCGTCACTATCGACCGCCTTGAGCCCCTGGTGACCGAAACCGGCGACAGGAGGCTGACTATCGAGCTGCAGCCCGTTGCTCTCACCGTCGTTCCTCAAACACTCGTACTCTCTTTACAGCCGAAGATCTCGGCAGCAGCGATCGATCAGCCCTGACCGTCTTGGCGGTCAGGAAAACGCCTGGCCGGCAGAGATAGATGTAACACTGTCTGATAAACCGGTAAAGGGATGACAACCTCGGAAATGATTGAGATATTTTGTGACCCGCAGAAATTTTTCTTGCATTTATTAGTAAAAGTTATCATTATCGGTAGTCAATTGACTTTCCGGGGTCCGCGCTGACGGACCCGCAACCATTGAACCAGCAAAGGAGAACCACATGAGCAAAACCATCGAAAACCTGAAAGAGGCGTTTGCCGGCGAGTCCATGGCGCGCTACAAGTACACGTTTTTCGCCAAGGTCGCCCGCAAGGAAGGATACCACTATATCGCCAATCTCTTCGAAGAGACCGCAATCAACGAGATGCGCCATGCCAACGATCATTTCAAACTGCTCGGCGGGATCGGCGACACTGCCGCCAATCTGAAAGAGGCGATCGATGGAGAGGATTACGAGACCTCGAGCATGTACCCCGAGTTTGCCAAGGTGGCAAAGGAAGAGGGCAACATGGAAGCGGCGATCAAGTTCGAGATGATCGGCAAAGTCGAAGCCGAACACCGAGAACGCTATAAAAAACTGCTGGCTCGGATTGAAAACGGTACGGTCTTCAAACGCGACCAGCCGATCAAGTGGAAATGCACTCTCTGCGGCTACCTCCACGAAGGAACCGAACCGCCGAACAAGTGCCCGTCATGCGAGCACCCGAAAGAGTATTACGAGCCCGCCGATCTGCACAAGGATCTGTAGGAGCCCGCCCCTAACGACTACCACCGGGGCGGTCGCCGGCTTCGCTGCAAA
>CAZUJZ010000159.1:0-9071 GCA_964620665.1 uncultured Desulfofustis sp.
GTTCCGTGGAACTCGGCATCGACATCACCACCGGTCGATGGCGTGGGCTGGCGGTAAAAAAGGGTACTCCGCAGCCGATCGTCGACTATCTCGCTTCCGCCCTGAGGAAAGCCTACGAGAGTGACAAGTTCTCCGAATATCAGGCCATCTCTCTGCTTGATCAACGTCCGGGTTGGAAAGATCCGGAAGAATTCGGCACATTTTGGGATGAAGAATATCAGGACTACAAGGCTATCCTGACCGAGCTGGGCTACGTTAAATAACGATCAATGAGTAGAACCAGTGAACGAGGCCCGACCCGGTATTTGTATGACGGGCCGGGCCTCACCGGAGTCGGGTCCGGCCATGATTGCGGACTCGACATATGAATCGTGATCCTAGCTAGTGGAGCGGGTTGTGATAAAAGCATTGTTAAAAGCTGATGTGATTATCAGCGTCATCCTCTTCGTTACGGCGTTGTACCTCTTGTTTGAAATCAGGGCGTTCGATTCCGGAGACGTCTACGGGAAACTCGGACCGGCCTATTGGCCAAAGTTCGTCCTTTTTTCAATCTTGATTCTCAGTGCCTTGCTGGCGTTCTTTACGGTCAGGGGGGTGTTAAAGGGACTCGTCCCGGCAGCGCAAAAATTTAACCTTACCATGGCAAATCTCCGCTTTGCCGCCGCGGTCGCTTTGATCGCCGGTTATCTGCTCCTGCTGCCCTATGTCGGATTTCTGGTGCTGACGCCGTTTCAGATGATCGCTTTTATGTATCTGCTTGGCGAGAGGAGCAAGATTTGGATCTTCTCCATCCCGTTCGTGTTGACCGTCGGTATCGTTTTGCTGTTTACCAAGGTGATGTACGTTCCCCTGCCGAGAGGAGTGGGGATATTTCTCGATATCAGCCATTTACTGTATTGATCGGCAAAGGAGCCTGAACTATGGAAATCTGGATGGTGGCCTTCGGAAATGTATTTTCTCCGTTCGCCTTGCTCTTCATTTTCGGCGGGGTCATGATGGGCGTCATGCTTGGCGCCATACCCGGCCTCAATTCGACGATGGGCACCGCCCTGTTGATCCCGTTTACCTATGCGATGGATGCTACCACCGGCCTGCTGCTGCTGACCGCGGTCTATTGCGGAGGGACCTTCGGCGGCTCCATCTCGGCAATCTTGTTTAACGTCCCCGGGTCGCCGGAGGCCTCGGTCACCGGTTTCGACGGTTATCCGATGGCCAAGGCCGGCCAGGCCGGCAAGGCGCTCGGGATCGCCATTATGTGCAGTTGTCTCGGCGGGCTGTTCAGCGTCGCGGTGATGAACCTGATTTCGCCGCTGCTCGCCGAAGTGGCCCTGACCTTCTCCGAGCCGGAGTATTTCGCTCTGGCTTTTGCCGCGCTGACGCTGATTGCCTCGCTGGGCGGTCAAAAGATGACCAAGGCCTTCCTGATCGGCTGTGTCGGGCTGTTGGTCGCCACCATCGGTATCGACCCGATGTCCGGGGTGGAACGGCTGACCTTCGGCTGGAGCGGCTTGATCGGCGGCGTCAACTTTATAGTCGCTCTGATCGGCGCCTTTGCCATCGGCGAAATTCTGTTGACCGCCGAAACCGGCTCGACGATCGGTGGCGGTGAGGATATGAAAGTTTCCACCCAATTGCCCAAATTGGTGGAAATGCTGAAACTCAAGTGGAACATCCTGCGTTCCGCGGTGATCGGTACGGTGATCGGTATTCTCCCCGGTGTTGGGGCAACGACGGCGTCTTTTATCGGCTATTCGGAAGCGGTGCGCTGGTCGAAGCATCCGGAAAAATTCGGCACCGGTATCGCCGACGGCATTGCCGCGCCGGAAACCGCCAATAACGCTGCCGCCGGCGGCGCCATGGTACCGCTGCTGACGCTCGGCATTCCCGGCAGCGCGACCACCGCCGTCATCATCGGTGGCTTCATGGTTCATGGTCTGCAGCCCGGCCCGATGCTCTTTCTCAATCAGCCGGACCTGATGTACTCGATCTTTATCGCGATGTACGTGGCCAATATCTTCATGCTGTTTTCCGGCATTATCGTCGCGAAACTCTTTTCCAACTTTCGCAAGATCCGCTATTCCATCCTCGGTCCCTGCATTTTCGTGTTCGCTACCGTGGGCGCGTTCGGTATCGGCAACTCGATGTCCGACGTCTGGATCATGTTTGCCTTCGGTCTGATCGGCTACGTGATGAAGAAATATGATTATCCGGTTGCCCCGTTGATTATCGCCCTGGTTCTTGGCGGCCTGGCTGAAGAATCGCTGCGGCGGGGGATGCGGATGCACGACTACGACCTGATGATCTTTTTGAGTCGACCCATCGGCGGTACGATCCTGGCTGTTGCCGTGTTGACCTTGCTCTACACGCTTTACAGCAGATTCCGGCATAAGCCCAATCTTCTGGCCGGTGAGATGAAACGGCCCGGTTCGTCGGAATAACGATGGTGTAAAAAGTGTTCAAGGCGGCAATTGCGGTAACCATACCAGCCTCTTATTGATGGAGCAGGAAAGACCATGATCGTCAACAGCGCCTGCCTGACCGGCATCAAGGCCATTGAAGTGCGACAGCGGGAATTGTCGCCGGGACCGGACCAGATTCTCGTAAAGACCCATGCCGCCGGCATCTGCGGGCAGGACAAGAACCTCTACAACGGCATCATCCCGCCGGCCGGCGGCCTGCACACCGAGATGCGCACGCCGTTTGGCTACCCGTACTTCTTCGGCCACGAGGCCGGCGGCACCGTGGTCGAGGTGGGCGGCAATGTGCGTGGGTATCGGCCCGGTGATCGGGTCATCGCCTTCGGCTGGGTGGAGACCTACAGCGATTATTTCGTCGCCGGCGAGGATGATCTCGAACCGGCGCCCGAAGGGCTCGACATGGACCTGGTGGCCCTTGGCGAGCCGGTCGGGTGCGCGGTGTTTTCCGGTCTCTGTTCAAAGGTACAGCTGGGTGACACCGTCGCCGTTATCGGTATGGGCTTCGCCGGTCAGGTCATCGCCCAGGTGGCCAAGAAAAAAGGGGCACACCGGGTCATCGGCGTCGATGTCGTCGACGGCAAGCTGGCGCTCGGCAAACAGCTCGGACTTGACGAGGCGATCAACAGCTCTGAGACCGATCCGCTCTCGGCCATCCTCGATCTGACCGGCGGTGAAGGCGCCGATGTCGTGGTCGAGGTCGCCGGTACCGGTGAGGCGGTGCAGCTCTGCAATGACGCGGTCAAGCATAACGGGACGCTGGTCTTTTATTCCTGGATAACCCAGGACATCAAACTCAATATCTCGCGCTGGCATAACAATTCGTTGCACATCGTCAATACCGGGTTGGTCCATCACGGCGTGCTGCAGCGGCATATCTGGGTTCCGCAGGCGCTTCGGCCGGTGCTGCTCGGCCAGCTCGATATCGCCTCATTGGTTACCCATACCTTCCCGCTGGCCAGGATCGATGAGGCGATGGAGGTCGCCAACAACGATCCGGCTGCAATCAAGGTGCTGCTGCGTCCGTAATGTGAGAGAGCGTGGCGACGATGAGAGGCAAACCGGTGTGTTTTCAGTGGCAATGAGCGACTTTTTCTATCGACAAGTGGCCAAGGCGGCCCATCTGGAGACGGTGACACCGGGGCAGGTCGTTTCGTTGAAGGTCGACCTGGCGCTCGCCCATGACGGCACGGGCCCGGCCGTTTTGCAGGAACTCAAGGAGCGCGGCGACCGTCCGGTCGACTGCTGCCGGACCTTGTTTACGCTTGATCATGCGTTTCCGGCGCCGACCATACAGGATCGCCAGTTTCAGCTGGAACTCGCCGAATTCGCCGCACGCCATCAGATTTTGCTGTATCGCAACGGTGAAGGAGTTCTTCACCAGGTGGTCGCGGAAGAGGAGTCGCTGTGGCCGGGCATGATCATCGTCGGGGCCGACGGCCATGTCGCCACGGCGGGCGCTTTCGGTGCCCTGGCATTTTCCGTCTCCGGTCCTCATTTTGCCGAGGTGATCTGTCGTGGAACCTATGATCTGCATGTTCCCGAGCAGGTGGTTATTATTGTCACCGGCAGCATCTCACCTCCGGTCATGGCCCGCGATCTGGCGATGGAGATCCTGCGCAGCCATGGTGATCTGGTCCGGGGCAAAGCGGTCGTCTTGACCGGCAGCGCTATCGATCAGCTCTCCATCAGCGAAAAAATGGCGGTCTGCAACTTTCTGCCCGAGGGCGGAGTCGTTACCGCATTTGTTCTGCCGCAGGGTGAACGGGCGGCCAGTGATATCGAGATCGACGCCGGCGGGGTGCAGCCCCTCGTCGCCTTGCCCGGGAAGCAGTTGGCGTTCGCCTCTCCGGAAACACTTGGCGATCGACGCATCAGTGTGGCGATGATCGGTAGTTGCTCTTCGGGGCGGCTCGAGGATATCAAGGCAGCGGCCGATATTTTGTTGAAGCACGGTATCCATCCGGAGGTGACCTGCCTGGTCACGCCGGCTTCCCGCAATATACTGGAGGCGATGGATACCCTGAAGTTGTCGGCGGCCCTGCGCAACGCCGGGGCAGTTGTGCTGCCGCCCGGCTGCGGGCCGTGTCCCGGCCGGCACCTGGGTCTGCTCAGTGGCGAAGATACTGCCATTACCACCACCATCAGGGCCAACCCGGGCCGGATCGGGGCGCCTCAGGCCGATATTTATCTGGCCTCGCCGCTGACCGTCGCCTGGTCAGCGGTCAACGGTCGGATCACCCCGCCCGGCGAGCAGCAATGAAGCAGAGGTGTCAGCAAAAGACGATGATCTTTTGTTTTTAATTATTATTATTGAGTGTGAAGGAGTAGAGAATCATGAGCTTCAAAAGTGGACGTCATTTTCTGCAGATTCCCGGACCGACCAATGTTCCCGATCGGGTGTTGCACGCCATCGGACACCCGACCATCGATCATCGCGGCCCGGCGTTCCAGAAATTATCGGAAGAGGTATTGCTCGGTTCCCGACGGATCTTCAAGACCTCGGGTCCGGTCATCATTTTCCCGACCTCCGGGACCGGTGCCTGGGAGGCGGGATTGATCAATACGTTGAGCCCCGGTGACAAGGTCCTGATGTTCGAGACCGGACATTTCGCCACGCTCTGGTGTACCATGGCCCGCAAATTCGGGATCGAAGTCGATTTTGTGCCGACCAACTGGCGGCATGGCGCCGATCCGCAGATCGTTGAAGAGAAACTGAAGGCCGATGCCGAGCGGGTCATCAAGTCGGTCAACATCGTCCACAACGAGACCTCGACCGGCGTCACCAGCCGTATCGACGAGATTCGTCAGGCCATCGACAATGCCGGTCACCCGGCCCTGCTCATGGTCGACACGATCTCCTCACTCGGTTCGGTCGACTATCGGCACGAGGAGTGGGGAGTCGATGTGACCGTCGGTTGCTCGCAGAAAGGACTGATGTTGCCGCCCGGCCTCGGTTTCAACGCCGTCAGTGAAAAAGCGCTGGAAGCCTCGAAACACAATGGCTTCAATCGTCATTTCTGGGACTGGAACGATATGCTCAAGGCCAACGCTACCTCTTTCTACCCGTCAACGCCGGCCACCAACCTGCTGTTCGGGTTGCGCGAGGCGATCCAGATGCTCGAAGAAGAGGGACTCGACAATGTCTTTTCCCGGCACGCCCGTTTCGGAGAGGCGACCCGTCGGGCGGTTCGTGCCTGGGGACTCGAGGTCTTGTGCGAGAACGAGAAGGAATACAGCCCGGTGTTGACCGCGGTGATGATGCCCGGGGGCACGGGCGCTGACGCGCTGCGCAAGACCATCCTGGAGGCGTTTGACATGTCGCTCGGCAACGGTCTCGGCAAGGTGGCCGACAAGGTCTTTCGCATCGGCCACCTCGGTGATCTCAACGACCTGACCCTGCTCGGCACCCTGGCCGGTGTCGAGATGGGACTGGAATTGGCGGGAGTCACGCATGAAAAAGGCGGGGTACAGGCGGCAATGAGCTATCTCAGTGAGCAGGCGAAGTAACATGCAGTAATTATTAGTTTTACATAAACATTATCACGTTCGGCTTCTCCAGCCTTGGCCGGGGGAGCCGTCTTTGTTCGCTAAGGAAGGTTAGATGGAAGATAACAACAGTGTGTTTAACGAATTGAAACAGCGGATTGGAGGGGATGTCCTGGACAACGAGCTGAGCCGATCGATCTACAGCAGCGGCGCGTCGCTGTTTCGCATCAAGCCGCTGGCCATCGTCCAGCCGAAGAGTCGGCAGGATATTATCGAGACGCTCAAGTTTGCCGGCGCCCACAAAATTCCGCTCACACCGCGCGGCGGCGGCACCAGCCGTGCCGGCAATGAGCTCGGCGCCGGGATCCTGATTGATTTCAGCAAGAACCTCAACCGACTGCTGGAGATCAACGTGCAGGAGCGGTGGGTTCGGGTCGAGCCGGGCATCGTGCTGGCCGATTTGAACCGGCAGCTCAAGAAGCACGGGCTCTATTTTCCGATCGATCCGTCGACCATCGACTCGGCGACGCTCGGCGGCATGATCGCCAACAATTCCAGCGGTCCGCACGGCGTCAAGTACGGTACGACCCGGGCCCATGTCCGGGAGTTGGAATTGGTGCTGGCCAATGGCGAGGTCATGCGTACCGGGCCGCAGCGCCGGAGCGGGGCCGATCCGGAAGCTCCTGCCGCGGCCGGATTGGCGGCAGCCGTCCGTACGGCGGTGCCCGAGATTATCAAGCGCTATGAACCGTATCTCGAAGAGGAACGGCCGTTTACCAGCAAAAACTCCTGCGGGTATCATGTCTGGGACCTGTTCGACGGCGAATCTTTCGACCTGACCCCGCTGCTCGTCGGCTCGGAAGGTACGCTGGCTATCGTCTCCGAAGCGACGCTGGCGCTCTCGCCGATTCCGCAGAAGGCCTTGAGCGGCTTCGTCTATTTCGACGACCTCGGCAAGGTCGGTGAGGCGACCCAGCAGATCCTCGAAGAGGGGCCATCCATGGTCGAGATCATGGAAAAGCACATCCTCGACCTGGCCCGCGAACAGCGCCCGGAACTCGCCCAATATTTTCCTGAAAATACCGAGGCGTCCCTGTTCATCGAATTCCAGGAAGACTCCGATGAAGAGCTGCAGGAGAAATTCGCCCGGGTCACCAAACGCCTCATCGAGGACAACAAACTGGCGGTCCAGGTCCTGCAGGCCCGCAACGCCGCCGACATGAAGACCTTTACCAAGGTTCGCGGCATTTCCGGACCGATCCTCAACCGGATGAAAGGACCGCGGCGGCCGATCGCCTTTATCGAGGACGCCGCCGTTCATGTCAGCCGGCTGCCCGAATATATCAGCGGCCTGCGCCGGCTGTTCGATCGTTTCCAGGTCAAGGCGGCGATCTACGGTCATGCCGGTGACGGCAACCTGCATACTATGGCCATCCTCGACCTGCGCCAGCCCGATGATGTGAAGACCATGCTGGAGTTGTCGGAGGCGGTCTGCGAGCTGGTCCTCAGCCTGAAGGGGACGGTGAGCGGCGAGCATGCCGACGGCAGGCTGCGCAGCTATTATGTCCAGCGGCAATACCCGCATCTCTATGGCGCGATGAAGGAGATCAAGGCGGTTTTCGATCCGGACGGCCTGATGAATCCCGGGGTGATCATCTCTGGTGATGAAAACGCCCTCGGTCACGACCTGAAGTTCGGTCCGGATTATGCGCTGGTTCAAACCGGCAGTTCGTTTGACAAACTGGTCTATCAGGAACAGATCGAAAACTGTTCGGGGTGTGCCAAGTGCCGGTCCTATTGCCCGATTGCCAGCTCCAGCCTCCAGGAGTGGACTAAGGGACGCGGCAAGATCACGCTGCTGCGGGAATTGACGTCCGGCAAACTCGATCCGTCGATTCTTGAGGAACCCGAGTTCAAGGAAGTGATGGAGTCCTGCATCAATTGCAAGCGCTGCCTGACCGAGTGTCCGTCCGGCGTCGATGTGCCGTGGCTGGCCATGGCGGCCCGGGCCGATTACGTCCGGCGCCAGGGGGAAGGGTTGACCAACCGAGTGCTCACCGATACCAGCCTGCTCTGTAAACAGGGCAGTCTGATGGCGCCGCTGGCCAATTTCGCCACCTCGCTCGGTCCGGTTCGCTGGGGCCTGGAAAAAGTACTCGGCATGGATGCCAAACGGCACCTGCCGCCGTTTCACCACCAGACCCTGCGCAAGATGATGAAATCGCGACCGCAGTCGACCGGCAGCCGTGAGGCGGTGTTTTTCCTCGGCTGCTTCGGCAACTACAACGATCCGGAAGGCGAGGGGTTGGCGGTGATCGAGGTGCTCGAGCACAACGGCATCCGGGTCATCATGCCGGAGCTGAAGTGCTGCGGTATCGCCCGCATCAGCGCCGGCGGACAGGATCAGGTGCTCGGCGATATAGAGTTCAACATTGCGGCCCTGAAAGAGTACGCGTCTCGCGGTCTGCCGATTATCTTCAGCGAGCCGAGTTGTGCGTTGGCCGTGAAGAACGAATATCCGCGGATTATCGAGACCGAGGACGCCCGGCTGGTGGCGGGGGCCTGTGTCGATATCCATCGTTACCTGATGGATTTGCATGAAAAGGGTGAATTGCGCACCGATTTCGGCCGGCTCGACATGAAGCTGGGGTATCACGCCCCCTGCCACCTGCGCAGCCTCGGCGTCACCACCGAGCCGGTGGAGTTGATGCGGCTGGTTCCCGGTGTCGAGGTGGAGACCTACAGCGACAAGTGTTGCGGCATGGGGGGAACCTATGGGTTGAAAGCGAAGAATTACGAGCTGTCGATGAAGATCGGCCAGCGGCTCTTCGACGAAATCAACGAGTCCCGGGTCGATCAGGTGGTCACCGGTTGCGGCGCCTGCGGCATGCAGATCTACCAGGGAACGGCCCGCGATTCCCTGCCGCCGCTGAAAATACTGGCCATGGCCTACGCGACGGCCGGCAAGGAGGCGGTCGCCGAAGCGGGTTGACACGCGTGTGACACTACACTACTGCCGGCCCTGCATGGTGTTGTCGCAGGCAGGCGGCAGTTTTTATATGAAAATGAGTTCCCCGGGGCTGGTCGGTTCTGCCGGAGGCTGCATCG
>CAZUJZ010000160.1:0-9037 GCA_964620665.1 uncultured Desulfofustis sp.
AGAAAGCGGCCTCTGGGGAGCGGCCTACCTGGGGGAACTCTCGCTTCGACAGGGATAAGGCTGGGGAGTCCGCAACATTCAACCAGAGCATCCGACATACACATGAGCACCGGGCGAGATAATGAGATACCCCTCTTTAACAGATGAAAAACATGCCCATATGAGCGACCGGGATCATTGCGGGCGGACGTATCCAGCCAAGTCGAGGCCGACGGCTGCCAAACAGGCGGCCATTGCCGCCGGTATCCCGGAGATGCCGCCCTTTGTTCACGACCAGGCACCGCTCTCCTATTTTGAATTCTGGCCGCCCAAGCTGTTCTATATCCCCATTGCTGTTACCTGGATCTTTCTCTCCCTGCGCCATCGCGGCCTGACATTGCCGACGGTCGCCAACCCGCTGTTCCCGTATGGTGGTCTTGTCGGCGAAGAAAAAGCACGCATTCTCGATCAGGTCGGAAGCGAGGGAAGAAAATGGTTTGCCCGCCATTGTGCCTGGCAGCGTGACCAGGCCGGCGAATCTGTTGCCGTCGAGACCGCACGGGTACTGCAGGTGTTGACGGCGCATGATCTGAGCCTGCCGGTGGTGGCCAAGCCAGACCTGGGGTGCCGCGGCGTTGGCGTCCGGTGCATCAAGAATGAGACCGAGTTGAAGGCCTACCTCGAGTGTTTTCCGCCGGGCCAGACCATCGTTTTTCAGGAATACATCCCCCATGAACCGGAAGCAGGCGTTCTCTATGTCCGCTACCCGGGAGAGGACAAGGGATTCATTTTCTCGATCACGCTCAAATACTTCCCCCGCGTCATCGGGGACGGCGAGTCCACGCTGCGGCAATTGATTGAACATGATCCTCGGGCGGGAAAAATCGCCCATGTCTACCTGCCCCGCCACCACCAGCATCTGGACCGGGTCCTGGAAAAAGGCGAGGTCTTCCGGCTCAACTTTGCCGGCAGCCACAGTCGAGGTACTATTTTTCGTAATGGCAACAGCTATATCACCCCGGAACTGAACGAACTCTTCGACCGGGTGGCGAAAACGATCCCGGAGTTCTATTTCGGCCGCTTCGATGTGCGTTTTCCACATTTTGCTGCCCTGCAGAGCGGCACGGATTTTACCATCGTCGAAATTAACGGCGCCGGCGCCGAAGCGACGTGTATCTGGGACAGCAAAACCTCCCTCCGCGAAGCGTACCGGAAGTTGATCCACCAGTTCCGAATACTGTTTAAGATCGGCTCTCTCAATCGTGACCGGGGATTCAAGCCGGTTGGGCTGTGGCAGCTCTATCGGCTCTACCGGCTGGAAACCACCTTGATCAAAAAGTATCCACCAACCCAGTGAAGCCATGATGGTATTTCGCCGGCCTTCAGCGCACCGCGGCGTCGCGTCAACAAGACGCCGACCGCCGACATCGGGAAAAAACCAGTCGTAGTGAAGAGGAGACGATGCTCGGCCCAGACACAATCACTTCCTTCCTGGCGGATGCGGCGCAGGAACCGGTACTGCTGGTGGCGGCGATTATCATTGCGACCTTTATCCTGGAAGATGCGGCGACCATCGCTGCCGCTCTCTTGGCAGCGGACGGCATCGTACCGGTCCCGCTGGCACTTGGCGCCCTGTTGATTGGCATCATTCTCGGAGACATCGGCCTGTACGCTCTGGGACGACTGGCAACCCGAAACAGCTGGGTCCGCCGGCAATTGCAGCGGCGCACTGCCGTGGATCTCGGGCGCTGGATGGGAAAACGAATTTTCCCCGTGGTCTGCAGTGCCCGGTTTGTTCCCGGCGCCCGGTTTCCGTCCTATACCGCTTCGGGGATGCTTGGCCTGTCCTTCTGGCGCTTTACCCTCGCCGCCGTGATAGCAACCAGCCTGTGGACCATCCTGTCTTTTTCCGTGATATTTTTTCTGGGAAACTATTTTCACGAGTGGTTGGGCTCCTGGCGATGGCTGATCGGCAGCCTGCTGGTTGGTGGTCTACTGTTGTTTGCCAGGGCACCTTGCCGGCACCGAACCGAGCATCCGGAGGTGAACAAATCGGCTTGATAACAGGCATTTACAGATAAATCACCGATCCTGCAGGACGGAACTGGCAGGAAGTTGATCCACGAGCAGGCCTGGGAGAAATACAGACTGTAAGATCAAGATTTAGCAGGTATCCAGCAACCCGTAACGTGTAGTTTTTTACATCAGCAACTGTTACGTTACTACTCAGTAGGATTTTCAGCGCACGATCAACGGAAGTGATTTCATCAGAGAGCCTGAGAGGTTGAAGAATGGAAGCTGCCGGTTCGTACACACTCAGTTCCCCGGATACCTGGGTCGAGAAGTACGCCGATATACTGTATTCGTATGCCCTGAAACGGGTATCTCATATGGAAACCGCCGAGGAACTCGTCCAGGAAACCTTTGTCTCCGGCCTGACCGGTCGGCAGGGCTTTCACGGCAACGCCACGGAAAGGACCTGGCTGATCGGCATTCTCAGACACAAGATCATGGATCATTATCGGGCCAGCTATCGGCACACGACCATGTCACCTGACAAACTGGACGTGCTGACCGAGGAAAGCCTCTTCGATCAACGGGGAAACTGGATCAGCAAACCGGAAAAATGGCGCGAAGACCCCTCGCATATGTATGAACAACAGGAGTTCATGGAGGTGCTCAACCGCTGCCTGGAGCACTTATCGTCCCGAGCTGCCGATGCTTTCAGGCTGTGTGAAATAATCGGCGCCGATACCGAAGAAATCTGTAAGGTCCTGGCTATCAGCCCGACTAATTACTGGGTGCTGATTCACAGAGCCCGGCTTCGGATACGCAGCTGCCTTGAAGCCGACTGGTTTGCTTTCCCTGAGAGAATCGGATGATGGATTTCTGGCTATTCAACTGCAAAAAAGTTTCCCGCCTCGTCTCGGAGTCGATGGATCGGGACATCGGCACCATGCATCGCCTCGGTCTCCGTTTTCACCTGATGATGTGCCGGTATTGCGCCCGCTATGCACGCCAGCTCCGGCTGATCCGAAAAAAAATACGAAACGCTGTAACCGAGAAGGATGCGCCGGCACATACCCTGCCGGAAGAAACAAAGAAACGCCTCCAGGATCTGATCAAACATCGTAGCGACCAGGATTGATCAACTGCAGGCTGTGCACAGCGTGAAAAACCTGCCGGAAAAAGCGTATGCCGAAACTGATCGATCTGACTACGGTGCCCACACACCTCCCCGGCCGGTGGCTCCTGAAATTATGCGCCAAGCCGATAGAGCGCCTGCTGGCCATTGACCGGATCAATGACATCTATGAGCGCTTCCACCGGAAGGTCGTCAATGAGGACATTGCCGACTCGGTTTTTGCCACGGCGCTGGACGAGCTGAACGTTCGCTTTCCGGTCCAACGAGGGCAGCTGGATCATATTCCCGCCAAAGGACCGGTGGTGATCGTCGCCAATCATCCTTTCGGCGCCGTTGAAGGACTGATTCTTGGAGCCCTCCTGCTGCGGGTCCGACCGGATGTCCTGCTTCTCGGCAACTATCTCCTGCATGAAATTGTCGGTATCCGCGACTATATTTTGCCTGTCAATCCGTTTGGGAACAAGCAGGATACCGCGAAAAACGCGCGCGGACTGCGGCACTGTCTGAGGTGGTTGAAAAAGGAAGGACTGCTGATCGCCTTTCCCGCCGGTGAAGTCGCCAGCTGGCATCCGCGCCGGGGCGGTGTCGCGGATCCGGTGTGGCATCCCCAGATCGCCACTCTGATCCGATTGAGCCGCGCCACCGTTATTCCCATCTATTTTCCGGGGCATAACAGCGCGCTTTTCATGACCCTGGGGCTGCTGCACCCGCGCCTGCGCACGGCCATGCTCCCTCGGGAGCTGGTCAATAAAACCCGGAAAAGCATTGCCGTGCGCATTGGCTCCGCTCTATCCTGGCAGCAACTGCAGCGTTTCCCTGACGACACGGCCCTGATCCAGTTCCTGCGGCTGCGCACCGAACTCCTCCAGCTCGATGCTCATTCCCGGGCACACGAACGTGCTTCGGCGACCAGCAAGAATCACGAGCGGCACCTTGAACCGGTTCGTGCGCCTGTGCCCGCACAGCGCATGCAAACGGAAGTCGACCACCTTCCCGGGGACCAGTGCTTGCTGAAGAGCGGGGCTTTCAGCGTCTGGCTGGCCGAAAGCCGGCAAATCCCCTCGGTGCTCGAGGAACTCGGCCGATTACGTGAAATTACCTTCCGGGAGGCACAGGAGGGCACCGGGCGTTCGTCTGATCTCGATCGTTTTGATGAACACTATCACCACCTGTTTTTATGGCATCAGGGAAAAGCGGAAGTGGTGGGTGGCTACCGACTGGGGTTCGTCGACACCATTTTACGGCAGCACGGGATTGAAGGCCTCTACACCCACAGCCTGTTCCGCTTCGGGCCGGAACTACTCAATCAGCTGCCGCCGGCCATCGAGTTCGGGCGCTCGTTTATTCGCCCGGAATACCAGAAAAAGTATAACAGCCTGTTGCTCATCTGGCGTGGTATCGGTCAATTCATCGCCCGTTATCCACGCTATAAAATTCTCTTCGGTCCGGTGAGCATCAGCCGCGACTACGAAACCGTGTCCAGAAACCTGCTCGTTCACTTTCTCAAGCACCACAAGTTCAATGACGACCTCTCCCGCCACGTCTCGCCCCGGCAGCCATACCACGCAGAAGGGATGAAGCTGCGTAGTGACCATGAACTGCTGCATTCTCTCTCCGATATCGACAACGTCTCTTTGCTGATCTCCGAAATCGAAAAAGACGGCAAAGGAGTGCCTGTTCTGCTCAAGCATTATCTCAAGCTGAATGGAAAGCTGCTCAGCTTTAACGTCGACAAAGCATTTTCCGACGTGGTGGACGGTCTTTTGATGGTCGATTTGCGCGAGACGGATCCGAAGCTGCTGAAGCGCTTTTTAGGGTCGCCGTCGCGATCTTCCGGGACAACCGCCCTTAACAGCACCATTGGCGAACATGGTGCCGTTGTGGCCATGCCGTATAACCGCCCATGACAAGAGCTCGCGACGAACAATGAATATCACCATTGCGGTCGGCGGGGCTGGCTGGTTGCGCCGATCAACTACAGGTAATCCGCAGCACCCCACCCGCCAGGCATGACCGCTTTTGGCCAGCAGTTCATCAGCCGCGTCCGGGCGCCAACTATTTTTTTGGATAGGTATGCAACACGGGAGCATCGGCGGCGGCCCAACCTGAAAGAACCGGGTCCATCAGACGCCAGGCGGCTTCAATGCCGTCGTTGCGGGCAAACAGCGAGGCATCGCCCTTGATGGCATCCACCAGCTGCCTCTCGTAGGCATCCGGCAGCGGCCAGATGTTCACAGGTTGTAGCATAAAATCCGGCGAGGTGGCGAGATAGTATAGCCGATCAGCCGTCATTCATAATCATTGCCTCGGTCATTGATCATCGGTCATCGTGAAGTCCGCCCATCGGCCGGACGATCGGTTGAAAAAGGGCCTGGACGTCTGTGGTGATCGATGCCACCGGGCCGGGCCACGAGCAGATCGGTGGCCATATTCAGGAACAGACCGTGTTCGACAATACCGGTGCGATTTTTGAGCCGTTGGCCCAGTTCGGCGGCATTATCGATTGGCCCGAATCGGCAGTCCAGGATGTAATTGCGCTGATCCGTGATGTATGCGCTTCCATCCGGACCGGCCCGCAGGTTTACCACCGCACCCAGGTCTTCTATGAATTGTTGCTGGGATTTCCAGCCGAAGGAAATTACCTCCACGGGCACCGGCCATTGCTCCCCCAACCGGGAGGACAATTTGGCTTCATCCACGGCAATGATCAATCGTTTGGCGGCCTGGGCGACGATCTTCTCCCGCAACAGGGCGCCTCCCCCTCCTTTGATCAGGTTGAGGCCGGGGTCGACCTCGTCGGCCCCATCGATGACCAGGTCTAAACGGGGCTGCTCTTCCAGGGTGGTCAGCGGAATATTAAGCCTGCGAGCCTCTCTGGCGGTGAGCTCCGAGGTGGGGATGGCCAAAATATCGCTCAATTCGCCCCCGGCAATCATCTTCGCCAGGTGCCGGACCGCCCAGATCGCGGTACTGCCTGTGCCCAGACCGACAATCATGCCCGACCGGACAAAGACGCCAGCCGTTTCACCGGCCTGTCGTTTCAACTCGTCGATAACTCTCTCCATGTCAAGCTCGCTTTGGTCCGATCCGGCAGGCCATTGTCCGGTCGACGACCACCGACAGGATATCCGGATCGTCGACGATCCGGCAATCATCAAGGATCCCGGCGGCGTGCAGGGCGTGCCTGGTAAATTGTGTCATAGTCATACTGCACCTGTCAACCGATTGAGACCGCCACGCACGTCTGTACCCAGATCAAAACAGATTACCCGCCGGCGCAGGCCAGGGTGGCACCGATGGTGCTGACTGAATGCTCGTAATCAGACCGGAAAGCCGTCTCAGGTATTTTACGTTCATTGACAGAGAGGGTAGTGAGTATTACGTCATTAAAAAGTACGTACCGATTTTTTGAAAAACAGTTTCGGGAGGCCGGTACGTGCGGATCGAAGAAATCTTTCTCCCGCCCGATCTGAAGCAAGAGCCGGAATCTTTTAACAGTCACCCTTGCCTGAGCAAAAACGGATGAGCGTTTTAGAAAAACACAGCGGCCTGTATACAGACATGTACCAGCTATCCATGGCACAGGCCTATTTCCTCGATGGCAGAAAAGATGATTCGGCCGCTTTCTATTATTTTTATCGAAAAAACCCTTTTGACGGAGCGTATGTGGTGTTTGCAGGACTGCACGACGTGCTGCAAATTCTGGAAGGGTTGAGCTTCGAGGAAGAGGATATTGAATTCCTTCGGGAAAACGGGTTTGACAAGAATTTTCTGGAATATCTCAAGGACTTTCGTTATCGGGCCGATGTCTTCTCCGCAAAGGAAGGGGAAATCGTTTTTGCCAATATGCCTATCGTCGAGGTTCGGGGAAACATCATTGAAGCGCAACTCACCGAAACACTGTTACTCAACATACTTAATCTCTCGTCCCTGATCGCCACCAAGGCGGCCCGGATGCGCCTTGCTGCCGGAGACGACAAAGTCCTGACGGATTTTGGGATGAGAAGGGCGCATGGATTGGGGGCAATTCACGCTTCACGCGCCACTATCGTGGGCGGCTTTGATTCTACCTCCAACGTGTACTCCGCCTTTATATACGATCTTAAAGCCAGCGGTACCATGGCGCATTCCTTTATTCAAAGCTACGATGACGAGATCACCGCCTTTCGTCGCTTTGCCCAATCTCATCCCGACAACTGCGTCGTCCTGGTGGATACGTATGATACCCTGCACTCCGGCATCCCCAATGCCATTCGGCTGGCCCGGGAAATGGAGGAGAAGGGCCAGAGGCTCGCCGGCGTTCGCCTGGATAGCGGGGACCTGGCTTATATGGCTAAAGAATCCCGGCAGAAGCTTGACCAGGCTGGGCTTGACTATGTAAAAATAGTGGCGTCCAACAACGTGGACGAACACGTCATCAAAAGCATGCGGGATCAGGAAGCCCCGATCGACGTCTACGGTATTGGTACGGCTGTTCTGACCGGACAGCCGGATGGTGCCCTGGACGGCGTCTACAAATTGGCCATGGCGGCGGCAAAACCGCGACTCAAGCTCTCCGAGTCCGCCCATAAAGTGACCTTCCCCGGGCTGAAGCAGGTCCATCGCTTCAGCGACGCCCGCGGTAATTTCCTGGCGGACGCCGTCAGCCTGGCAGATGAAGATCCGGGTCAGATCGAGGAGATACATCACCCCTTCGAACGGAACGACTCGATGAAATTGCAAACCCGGTCATCCGAATCATTGCTGGAAAAAGTGATGAGCAGAGGAACGGCCCTGCATGAAGCACAACATCCTGCAGAGTCATATGCATATCTCAAAACGCGGTTGGCAAGACTGCCCGATACATACAGACGCTTGGAGAACCCAGATGACTACAAAGTGGGCTTGAGCACGAAACTCAACGAGATTCGCAACGAGTTGATCCGGGATTTCAAAAAACGAAGGACACCGTGAACAAGCATTGTCAACGGCCAGAAGGGACACATCCGCATGACAGGCCATGTGTAATAAAACCTCGAATACCACCCGTATTTCCGGATTCACGGGAGCTTCCTCCGGCCACCACGCCCGCTGCGACGCTTTACAGCTGAGCTTTCGAGCACCAGTAATCGGTCACGGCACCGGAGCAGCTGATCTCCCGGCTTGTAAGAACGAAAGCACTCAGAGACTCTCACCTATCACCATATACCAGAGGAGGCCCGCAATGACCAAGGTTCTTACCGCAGTCGTTCTGTTTATCGCGCTCACCATAGTGCCCTTGGCTGGAGCCCAGCAAGACATGGCGGACAAGAAAAATGGGCAGCAACTCAGCCTGATCACCGCCACCCCCGAGGATGGGTTCCAACTGGCAATTTCACTGGCTCGTAAGGCAGTCACCGAAATCCAGCCGGACAAGGAGGTGCTGAAAAAACTTCGCCCGGCCTATGCACATGATCCGGACAGCCTGATCGCCGCCTCCCAGGTCGTGGCCATCAACTTCCAGACCATAGCCGCGGCCAACAACTACTGGAAGGACTAGTAACCGTCTGATCTCTCAGCTTGACGCTGCCAGCAGGACAATCTTCTCTTTGAGTCTTGCAGTTGTTTCTTCGGTGCCGACCCCAAAAAAAGGCCGGCATTCGATGTCAGGGCATCACCTAACACGACCGAGCGTGGTGTCGAAATTCCACGAGCAGGAGGATATCATGAAAAAAACCGGAACTGTTTTGTTAACGTTGGCTCTCATCGCAGGTCTGTCCGTTGCCCATGCAGCGGACGCAGAAAAAGGAAAAGAGTTGTTCAACAGTCCCACTCTTGGCGGAGGAACGTCAGGAAAGAGTTGCATGTCTTGTCATGATGGCGGAGAAGGCCTGGGCAATGATCTTTTCGACCGCAGCGAGTACACCATCATGGGCATGAAAAAAGCGAGTCTTG
>CAZUJZ010000161.1:0-9012 GCA_964620665.1 uncultured Desulfofustis sp.
AGGCCGTAGCGCAGCAGCCGGAGGTAGGACCGACCAGACCGTCCGACCAAGATGGCGATTTTCATCGTTCGTTGTGACGCCCCGTCATGGGGGTTATATGAAACAGAAGCTGTGAGGTTGAAGACAAGACAATGAGTGGAATACCGGTGGAACGCCAGATCGATTCCGACGCTCTCAAAGCAAATTTGCTGGAGACCGCGGAAAAATTCGAGATCAGAGAAGATCTGCTGCCGCTGCTCGATGCCGTCGAAAAGTTTCGCGGCATCCACTCCCAGCTGGAGAGCCTGCTCTATGAGATCTGCCATCCTTACCGGAACTGGCAGCTTATCCTGCCCCTGCTCCGCAGCTTTGTGCTGAAGAACTATCATCATTACAGCAAGGGTGAATACGGACCCATTTCGTTTCGTCTTTTTTCCGGTCTTTTTTTCGAGGCCATCGCCGACTCACCGAAAAACCCACTCTTGCTCAGTCAAATTTTCGAGGCCCAGTGGGCCTGGCTGGATAAGCTCGTCTCCCAGCTCGAATCGGGCGACCTGGAGCGATACGAACCGGTCTTCAACGAGCTGATGCTGCGGCTGGTCAAGCTCGATGACCAAGACGGCGAGATTCTGATGCATCTTGTCCATGGCCAGCAATCGGTCAAACGGGTCATCAAACGGTTGCTCCACCTGTGCGATCGGTCGGCGGTCCGGCTCGATCTCGGGCCGGTTGCCGCGCTCCTCACCGTGTTTCTCAGGAAAAATTACGATTACTGGCTTGGCGAGGATGACCCGCTCCCCTGGTATCTTGAGCGGTGCGACATCACTCCCGATGATTTTCATCAACAACAGGCGTTTGCCGCCATTTCCCACGAAGCGATGCGCGGTTATCGCCAGGAACTGCAGACCATCGAGCAGGAGGCCGTCGATCCGGAATCGGCGGTGCGACGATTGCTCGAACTGCCGTCGCACATCGATATCGTCAGGCTCTATAAGGAGGTCCCCGGCCATCTCAGCGGCATCGACGTGAACGATGCCAGCGGTCAGATCCAGGGTGCCGATGCCGCCGCGGTCCTGGACGAGAACCATAAGTTGCTGTTCATGTTCAAGATCATGGACACCCATGGGCTCCACCTGATCCACGAGGAGACGCTTCGGGAAATCAATCGAAGCCTGGTCATCCTGGTCAGGCAGCAGAGTTTTGAAGAAATCGAAGAATTCCTGCTGACCGCCTTTCGCCTGCTCAAGGCAAACGTCAGAAGGTATCCGCACACCTCGTTGCAATGTATTCAGGTCCTCGGCGGGGAAGTCTTTAAGCGCGGCAACAGCCGAATGGTCGAGGCCTTCCTCTGGGGCGTCGTTCGCTTTGGCTTCCAGCCGGCCAATGTGACCGGAGTCGACGAGAACTGGCAGCCGATCATCAACCCGGCCCATCTCAGCAATATCCGGGTCTGGCTGCACCTGATCATGCAGGAACCGAAATGGTGTGCGACCCTGTTTTCGGCCCTGATCATTCATCTGAAACTGACCGGAACCTGCGTCAAGGATACCGACCTGTTCCAGCGCGATATCACCGAACTGCTCAACCATCAGATCGAACCGATCTACAACCTGACCAAACAGTTCACCAAGTTGATGCCGGTCTTTTTCAACGAGATCGGCGCCGAAGGCGACCTGCGTGACGTGTCCACCGCACTGGATGAGACCCATCGCCGCAAGGACGTGCTCATCCATTTTCTGAGAAAGCAGAGCCATGTCGAAAGTTCCAACCTGATCGTCGACTTTATCAGGGTGATCTTCACCTTCTGGCGGACCAGAGACAAGGACGTGTTGCTGCCCCACCTGCCGCAGGAGATCTACAGCAGGGTCAGGACCCACGGGCCGTTCATTGATGAGCAAGTGGTGCTGGCCGAGCGGGTCATCAAGGAGTTCGACCTGTCCCAGGTCGACGATCTGCTCCATGTCCGCCAGCAGGACCTGCAGCGGTTTCTCGATGCTCAAGCGGACTGCAGTGAGGAGGAACGGGGACGGTACGCGCTGCTGGCCCGCATGTTTAAGCTGCTCCACAAAAAGTATAATCTCGGCTTCCAGGAACTTCGTTCCGAGTTGCTGCAAGCGTCCCGGGAAGGCTTCCCGCAGATGGAGGAGTTGCTGCAGAAACTCGATGAGCGTGATATCGAAGGGGTTATCGAATCGGTCCTCGACGCCCTGGAGCAGCTGCGCGAGGACATCCTGTCCGACGAGCGGTTCGAGGCCCGCGAGGAAATTTATTACAAGCGCCATATCGCCGTCGATATTCCGTCCGTTTACGGCCGGTACCGGGAGCGCAAATTCGACAGCCTGTCGCTGACCTTCCGCCTGGAAAACCTGGCCAACATCTATCTGGAGATGCTGCCGGAGACGGTGAACCTGTCTTTTATCACCAAGGCGACATTTTACGTGATCGCCCGCTGTCTGAAGTTGTATCGGCGGGCGCTGCACATCGACGGCATCGCCTCCCGCAAGCTCGACACCTACCTGGCGCTGCTCACTTCATCTCTGAAGATCAGGCGCTTCAGCTATACCCAGTATCTCGATATCTTCCGGGGCCTGTCGGAAGGCGTCAAGGACGTCATCTATGCCTATTATACCAACATTCACCAGAACAACCTGTCGCTGATTATTCCGCAGATCGGCCGGGACAACCTGCTGCCGCGCTATCGCTCGCTCTACAACGACGAACAGATGGCCAATACGGTGCACAGCCTGTCCGAGGCGTTTTTCCGGGACCTGATCGCCTCCTCTTTCGGTCTGCAGCACCTCGACAATTTCATCCTGCGGGTGATCCAGACCCTGGAGAGCCAGCGGGAGATTCTCGATGAGGAAACCCTCGACCTGTTGATGACCTATAACCCGGAAAAAGCCATCTCACTGCTTGACGAGGTCAATCCGTATACCGACGATCTGATCCACCTCGGCAACAAGGGATTCAACCTGATCACCCTGACCGAGGACAAATTGCCGGTACCGCCGGCCTTTGTACTGACCACTGAGGTGTTTCGCTGCCGCGAGGTGATCTTTGATTTTTCGAAGGCGAGACAGGAGCTGATGCGGCAGATTCGCGCGGCGCTGACCCATATCGAACAGCAGACCGGGCAGGTTTTCGGGGCGCCGGAGCGGCCCCTGCTGCTGTCGGTGCGCAGCGGCAGCGCCCTGTCGATGCCGGGCATGATGGCGACCATCCATAACGTCGGGCAAAACGTTGAACTGGTCGAAGAATATATCCAGGCGCATGGCAACGAATATTTCGCCTGGGACAACTATCGCCGGTTCCTGCAGTCCTGGGCGATGGTCTCCGGCGTGGAGCGGGAGGCCTTTCAGGAACTGATGAACGAAGCCAAGGCCCGGCACAACGTGGCGCTCAAACGGCAGTTCACGCCGGAGCAGATGAAAGAGCTGGCCTTGCGCTACCAGAAGCTGGTACGCCGGCAAGGGTTGGGGATACCCGATGACCCCTGGCTGCAACTGATCGGCGCAATCGAGATGGTGCTCGATTCCTGGGATAACCAGAAGGCCCGGGATTACAGACGGATCATGGATGTTTCCTCCGACTGGGGGACGGCGGTCATCGTGCAGGCCATGGTGTTCGGCAACCGCAGCGAGCGCTCCGGCTCCGGAGTGTTGTTTACCGCCCATCCTTACCGCAAGGTGCAGCGGGTCGCATTGTGGGGCGACTACGCCTATTGCGACCAGGGTGAGGATATCGTCTCCGGTCTTGTTACCAGTCATCCGATATCCGTTGAACAAGCGGAACTCGATGGGCGCCCCCGGCATGACACCCTGGAGTTGAGGTTTCCGAAAATCTATCAGCGCCTGCTCGCCGTCTCCCGGGAGCTGGTCTATGAAAAACGCTGGGATGCCCAGGAGATTGAATTTACCTTCGAAGGTCCGGAAGCTGACGATCTCTGGTTGTTGCAGACCAGGGACATGATCACCATCAAGCAGAAAGAGCATTTCAGTGTCTTTGTCGAGACCGAAGAACTGGCCGGATCCTTGCTCGGCAAGGGGATCGGGGTGTCCGGCTCGGCTTTGTCCGGCAAGGCGGTGTTTACCGAGGAAGACATTGCCCGGCTCCGTTCCGAGGAGCCGGAAACACCACTTATCCTGATCAGACAGGACACCGTGCCGGAGGATATCACCGTTATCTCGCTGACCGACGGATTGCTGACGTCGCGCGGCGGTCAGACCTCACACGCTTCCGTGGTGGCAGTGCGATTGGAAAAGACCTGTGTGGTCGGTTGTCGTCAATTGCGGGTTTATGAGCGGCACTGTGAGATCAACGGTCACCGGATCGCGTTCGGTGATCACGTTTCCATCGACGGGCGCAGCGGGACCTTGCTCAAGGGTCGCCATCCGATTCGAGAAGAAATGCATATTCTGCCGATTTAGGCACCGTGTCGTTTCGTGGTCGGCCATCATCGCCCAACGCAGCGGCCCGGGCCGCTGCGTTGGGCCGGAGAACTCCTTCCGGTTGGATCGCGGTGTGCCCGTGAACGGCAGAGAGTGGGTGATGGTTTGCTGACAAAGGAGGAAACCGTATGAAAAAAATGACCGGGCAGTTCCTCAAAGGACCGGCCCTGCTCGCGCTGGCGCGCAGGAAGGCCGGTCCTCTGGGCATCGATCCGAGCAACCGTAAGCTCGTCGAGCTGGTGCACCTGGTGCAGCAGGGAGAAGGCCATAGCGCCTGTTTTCGGCGACAGCAAGAGTGCCGGCAGCGTGGTTGCTGCTGGCAGGCATCCTGCGGGGCGACGATGCGTGCCGACTAGCTCTGTCGCCGCTGCTCCGGAACTCCCAGCGCCTTGAGAATGGCGCCGAGGGGACAGAATTTCGAGAAGCCGAACTGAAGCAGATTGGCGCCGACAAAAGCGGTGAACAGCAGCCAGTAGCTGCTGTGAAAGAGCGGGCTTGCCTGGACGCCGAGGGCCAGGCTGAAGAGAATGAAAAAGCCGGCGACGACGTGAATCCAGTCGGTGATGTTCATGATCTCCCCCCAGCTTTCGTTGTGTTCACTGTGATTACCCCTCTTCGGGACAGAATAAATGGCGCATATTCTGGATAAGTTCGAGAATGCGTCGATCGGAAATTCGATTATAGATGAAGTTGGCGTCCTTGCGAAAGTCGATGATTCCCTGGCTCCGCAGGATATTCAGGTGCTGTGACACATTGGCGTTGGTGGTCTTGACCTGCTGACGCAGATCACCAACCGACAATTCCTGTTCCTGGAGCAGGCAGAGAATTTTCAGGCGAATCGGGTGAGACATCGATTTCAGCAGCTTGGAAATGATCTCGATCTGCTCGTCTTTTACCGCGGCATCCATCGTGGCTCTCTCCTTTCTCTTCCTTGACGATCTTGAAACAGGCTGGTTATGGACTGGTCAAATTTTAGCTTTTAATTTAATTTTCAAGTAAAATTTGTAAAGCTTTATTTTCCATGGCGGAAAACATTGATCCGCGACCTTTGCTGTGAAGTGTTATCCCGTCTGGAGGCAACCCGGCCGGAAAGCGGCAAAGAACACAGGCTATCATTTCTTCCAGGCCCTCGGGGCAGAACGGCGGAGAGGCGGAGAAACATTATGGCCACAGGCAGCAAATTCGAATATGCGGTTTGGCGTGGTCTGACCCGAGGTGATAGGTCAACAGCAACGAAGCGGTTGTCCCGTACTGATTATTGCAAGAGGTTTTGATCGAGTCTGGCAAGAAAGATCCTCAATCGAGGATGATCGGATGAGGAAAGGAAAAAGATCCGGCTGACTCTTTTTTCTGTTTTTCGGCCAGAGAGGCGAGGTGCAGATAGTCGCTGAAACAGTCCATATCCTTGCTGACCCCCGGATCATCGACGGGCAACCGAAGAACCCTGTCACGACATTCGGCAACTATTCGATTCATTGGTTTTACGGGTGCACCACGAGAAAACTGTGCAGTAGGAAAAAGCGTGGGATGACCGCCGCGACCCCCATGCGTCGGTATCAGGATATGATGGGGATGCTGTTCGTGGTGGGCGCTCAGGAGCCTGTAGCTGGAGGGCAGAACCAGAGGATGATCGGCAAGTCCGACCATTATCCCGGTCACTCCTTGCGGTAAAAGAGCAAGACCGGCCTGCAGCGAATCCGACATCTGGCTCTCAGGATCATTGTTAACGGCAACGGCAACGGGCATATCGGCAAGAAAAGGCATAATCTTTTCTCTATTGTGACCCAGCACCACGATTATCTCGCCGATACCAGCCCTGCGGATGCGATTCAGACAAAAGACAAGCGCCGGCTCATTTTGTAGCGGCAGCAGCTGCTTTATCCGCCCCATGCGACGTGATGCCCCAGCCGCGAGCAGTATAAATGCCGTCTTGCAGACCATGGCTGTTCTTTCTTTGAATAAGTTGAGCGGTGATGCTTACCGCTATCTCGGCTGGGGAACAGGCACCGATATCAAGGCCGACCGGGGTATAGAGCCTGACCAGGTCCTCTTCGCCGACGCCTGCTTCCTGCTGCAGCCGCCTGAGAAAAGAAGTGCGCTTGCGGCGGCTGCCCACCAGTCCGACATAGGATGCCGATGTGGCCAGGGCCTTGCGGATTACCGTGTAGTCGTGGGCATGCCCGCGCGTTGCACAGACGATAGAGGTGGCAGGACCAACCCGCAATTGCTCGAACATTGTCTCGAAATCACTGGTTATGACCCGGGCCGCATCAGGCAACAGTTTGGGATCGGCGAATTCGGGACGATCATCGGCGACGATTACCGAGAAACCAACAGCCGCCGCCGCTTTACAGAGTGCCTGACCCACATGACCGGCACCGGCGATGATCAGACGGCTGGCAGGCAAGACCGGTTCGATGTAGAGGGTCGCACGGCCGCCACAGACATAGGTCGGTGCTGCAGATAGATCCACATGATGAAGAATTGCCTCACCTTTTTCCATGGCAAGCAGAGCGGCATCGACGGCCTCTTTTTCCATGGTTCCGCCGCCCACCGTGCCGGCGATATCGCCATTGGCAAAAACCACCATCTTGGCGCCGGCCTTGGCAGGCGCCGATCCCTTAGCTTCAATGAGCAGTACCAGGGCGCAGGGTTCCTGGCGCTGCTGTTTTTTGACGAGCTCCTCAAAGACCCGTTCGGTGCCAATCGATTTTTTGTTCATGGGGCTATTTTTTCCCCCGCTTTGAAAAGTTCCTCTTCGAGTACGCCCTGGAACATCTCAATTTTATAGCTGTTTTTGCTGAAAGGTTGGGCATCGGCAACAGCAGCCGCGCCAGCGGCTGCGATCGTTTGTGCATTGAGGGGTTTGTTTTTCAGCTCTTCCTCGGCCGCGGTACTGCGCCACGGTATGGGCGCAGCGCCGGAGAGCACTACGGCGGCCCTGGATATCCGATCGCCATCCACGGCAAGTACCAGAGCGACGCCGGCCAGGGCAAAATCCCAGGCCCTCCTGGCCCGAACCTTTCGGTAGGAGCAATAGTGACCTGCGGACGCCGCGGGAACAGTGATGTGGGTAATGATTTCGCCCTGCTTGAGCACCGTCTCCTTGCTGACATCGTCCTGCGGCAGCACATGAAGATCTTCAATGGCTATCTTCCTGTTGCCGTCCGGTCCGGTAACGTGAACCACGCCGTCGCAAGCGACCAGCACCGGGGCGGTATCCGAGGGATGAGTGATCGCGCAGATATGGTTGTGCCCGAAGATGGCGTGAAACTGGTTTTCCCCGGCAAGGGCGAAACACTTCTCACCGCCCTTGCGCAGACAATGAAATTCACCACGATAGTACCAGCATCTTGGTTTCTGGCAGAGATTGCCGCCTATCGTGCCCTGGTTGCGCAGTTGCGGACTGGCAACTTCGGCGGCTGCCTGGGACAGGCCCGGGAAGGTTTTCTTCACCATGCTGTCCTCGCTGATTTCGGTAATGGTGGTCAGGGCCCCTATCTGCAGACCGTCGTTGGTTTTTTTTATGCCCTTGAGCTCCTCGAGACCGCTGATGCTCACCACCGTTCTGCTGTCTATAATCCGTTCACGAAGACAGCCGAGCAGATCGGTGCCGCCGGCATGCACGGAAGAGCCTTCTTGGCGCAGCTGGGTGACGGCCTCATCGAGCTTTGAGGGACGTATATAGGCAAATTTCGGCAGCATGGCTTACCCCTTCGTGTGTTTGGAATGTTCACGGACTATGTCCATCGGTAGAACCGGTGATCGGGAAAAACGAATACCGGTGGCCATATACAGAGCGTTGGCAATGACCGCGGCGGTCGGAATAGTGACCGGCTCGCCCAGTCCTTTGGCCCCGGTGTTATTGGCCTCGGGATCGTCAATCTCGATTGGCACACTGACGGTGTTCAGCGGCACGTCAAGTGCGGTGGGCAGCTTGTAATCGTGCCAGTTCCTGTTGCAGAGTTTGCCGGTCTGGCTTTCGTCGAGTTGCCGGAATTCGGTAAGCGCGAAGCCGATTCCCATGACAATACCGCCATATACCTGATTGTCGAAAGTTGCCCTGTTTAAGACGCGGCCGCTGTCGTGTGCACCGAGGAAACGAAGCAGCTTCACCTCTCCGGTGCGGAGATTGACCTCGAGTTCGCAGAATTGTGCACCAAATGGATTGATCACCTTGTTTTCGATGTTGGGACCGCGATATCCCACCCCGATGACCTCGCCGCGTTTCTGCAGGCCGCTGATATCTTTGATCTTCACCTTTTTGGAATTGTCGTTGCCCGAGACGATTTCATCGCCGATGAATGTCAACTGCTCCTCTTCGACACCAAGGTCCTCGGCAGCCATCTTCTTCAACTCCTGTTTCAGGGCAATGGCGGCATTGCGTACCGTCGGTGCTTCGGTCGGCACCGTCTTGCTGCCTCCACTGGGAGTGGCAAATTGGGTGGTCGCCGTATCGGCATATTCTATCTGGATAATAGAAGGATGAACGCCCAGCTCTTCGGCGGCCACCTGGGCCATCACCGTCTTGGTGCCGGTGCCGATGTCGCTGGCGCCCATATTGAGATTGACGGAGCCATCCTTG
>CAZUJZ010000162.1:0-9000 GCA_964620665.1 uncultured Desulfofustis sp.
TTCACGAGGCAACCTCCGGCAGAACCGACCAGTCCCGGGGGTGATTTTCATATAAACCCCCATGACGGGATGTTACAACGAAGTATGAAACGTTGCAGTTTCATATAGAAAAAATGCCGGCAACGCGGTACCGGCGTCGGCCTATCGTTATTTTTCCTGAAAATATGCTATAATAGCGAGTGTGAGTAGGAAAGAGGGGCTGCCGTATCCGGTCGGTGCTGCCGGCGACGCGGCCCTGTCGGTTTAATATGACGGCGCAGGCGAACTGCGCGGAACGACGGGGAACAGTATTGTGGGTTTTAAGCAGCATTTCAGAACCGGCACGATCAAGGTCGGTGCAGGAGAGGAGGCCAGGAGCTTCGAGGTCAGCCAGTGGCTTCCTGCCGGCACCTTGCTGGCATCGCTCGAGCCGGATGGTTCAGACGGCAAAGCAGCGCAGGAAATCGTGTTGGCGCCGGGGCCTCATGTCGAGAACAGCGCCGATAATCGGGGCCTGCTTGCCGCGGTTTCCGGCTATCCGCGAATGTCCACGAAAAAAGAGGGATCGACCCGGGTGGTGATTGTCGAAATTGAACCGCTGCTCGTGATCAGTGAGGACGGCTGGTCGGTCAAGTTGAATTTGTATCCTCCCTTAGACGGCTGTCCGGTACCCGAGCAGCAACAGATCCTCGAGCAACTCGAGCAGGCCGGTGTGCGTTGGGGGGTACGGGAAAAAGCGATTGCCGGCGCCCATGAAAAGGTGCGCGGGGAACGTATCCCGGTACGTGGCCTGGTTATCGCCCGCGGCCGGATGCCGGTGAACGGACAGAACGGTAAATTACGCATTGAAGTCCAGGTCGGTGAACAACCGGGACGCGAACAGTCCGACGGCAGTATGGATTTTAAAGAGCGCAACGTGTTTATCGGCGTCGATGCCGGTCAACTGCTCGCCACCAGGATTGCCGCCACGGCGGGATTGCCGGGGATCAATGTGTTCGGCCATGAGGTGCCGCAGTCCCCGGGCAAGGATTTGTCCGTCAAGAGCGGCAGCGATATCGTTTACGACGAACGGACCGGACAGATCAGGGCCGCTTGCGGAGGGGTGGTGTCGGTTATCAACGATACCACGATCAAGGTGACCTCCAAACAGGTTATTTCCGAGGATGTCGATTTTACCACCGGCAACGTGCGCAGCAAAGGCGGTGTGGAAGTGGGTGGATCGATCAAGGCCGGTTTCATGCTGAAGGCCGGCGGCGACGTTCTGATCAACGGTATCGTTGAGTCCAGCCAGGTAGCCGGCGCCAATGTGATCGCCCGGGGCGGCGTGACCGGCAAACAGTCGATTGTCGAAGCCGCCGGCGATGTCTTTTTGCACTATGTCGAAGAGGGGCGCATTATCTGCCAGGGCGCGGTGCATATCGCCCGGGAGGCGTATTTTGCCGAAGTCCGCTGCCACGGCTCGCTGACCTCCGGCGCGGAGTCGCGCATTATCGGCTCGAAACTGTTTGCCGGCGGGTCATTGTCGCTGGTCCAGGTGGATACCGACTCAAGTCCTCATTCATCCCTGGCGGCGGCCGTCGATTACGAGCGGTTCGAACGGCTCAGGCAATTGATCGAGAGGCAGAAAGCGTGCGAAGATGTGGTTTTCAGGCTGCGTCATCGGCTCGGGCCGGGTGGCACTTCACCCGATCTCGAGGAAGAAGAAGAAGAGTTGGCCGATTGTCGTAGAGCGTTGCAGGATTTCAACCTCATCCCGGTATCGGCAGACGACGACACCGCCGGTGGCCTGCGTTTCGCCTGCGGCCAGAAAATCGAGATCGCCGGCATCATTCAGGCCGGGGCGACCATCCGTATCGGCAACAGCGAAGCGACGTTGAAACACACCTGCCGGGAGGGCTTTTTTGCGCTCAACAGCGAGACCCAGAAGATTGCCTTTTACTCGAGCAGGAACCCCTTGCAGAACATCGTTTTGTAGATCGACCAGAGAATAAGGAAGGATGTGTCATGTATGTTGAATTGTGGATGAAACGCGATGTTGTCAGCATTTCCCCGGAGACGAGCCTGGCCGAAGCCAGCGAGTTGTTTGGCAGGCACCGGATCCGGCGGTTGCCGGTGGTGCGGGAAGATACCCTGGTGGGCATCGTCAGTCCTGGTGATATCGAAAAAGTCATGCCCTCCATTCTCGATTCCGATAACAGCCAGGAAATGGAGTACTTGAGCACCACGACCCCGATCGCCGCAGTGATGACGACCTCACCGGTTACGGTGACTCCCGATGCCTCCCTGCTCGAAGCGGTTGAAAAGATGCGCCGCAACAAGATCGACGGTTTGCCGGTAGTCGAGGACGAGCGGCTGGTTGGCATTATCAGCATCACCAATGTGCTCGATGCCTTTCTTGACATCATGACGACCGAGGGGGCCGGGACTCGTCTCGATCTGAAGATGGACCATCGACCGGAGTCCTTCTTCAAGATGATCAAAGCGTTCCAGAGGCACAATAGAGAAATTCTGGCCATCATCCAGCATCATGGTTTCAGCCGCGACCAACAGGTGGTCAGCATCGAAATCCGAGGCAGGGAAAACGAGGAATTGCTCAACCAACTCTGGGATAGCGGAATCACGGTCGAGCGGGTCACGCCGACCTCCTGATCCTCATCAAATCCACATCAAACGCTCACCAAAGCCGAACACAAAGTTTTTATTATCCGCATGGTAGCGACGCGTGACCGCGTCGTACGAATGAAGCTGAAAAGCGCGGGTAATAAAAATGAAATCGTTCATTGTCCTTGTCGCAGCCGTCGGCCTGGTCGGACTGCTGGTCCGGTTTCATGCCACGCGGGTCAAGCTGCCGCCAAAGGCGCGACTGCTGTGCGACCTCTGGGAATGGGCCGATAGCGACAAGGGACGCTGATTGTTCATCGATCCCCGGCTCTTTTGATTGATGCTACGATGTCGACGCCAGTGTGCCGGGGAAATGTTTATCGTTCGAACCGTTTCAGGGCATGCCATCGGGGGGCACGGCGTCCGTTGAAGAAACCGCAGGCCCGGTAATAGTTCAGGTCGGCAAGCAGGATTTGGAAAAAGCGTGGATCTTCTCTCATCTTGCGGAGCAATTGTACGGGGGCGGTGAATGCCATCGCGAAGGGCCCGAGGACATCTGAGGGGTCGCGGAAACACTCCCATTCGCACAGGTCGCATTCGGCAGAAGGCAGCGAGCGGTTATTCAGGTCGGGCAGTGTGTCAAACGTTTCATGCCGATAGCCGCACGGAGAGGCGATACCGTTCTCGCAGCTGACGAAAAAAAAGTCGTGCCCTCCCCGGCAGGGAAAGAGCACCGGTTGTGCTGCGGTGTATTTCTTTATCAGCCCGTGCAACGTGCAGCGCGGAGTAAAAATCCTAAGCTGTCCGCGAAACTTTGGGATGGTGTCGAAAAGAGCCTGGAAAATCAATGCTTTTTCTGTTTTGCTAAAACGAATCAAATCGCTGGCTGAAGCGGCTCCGTAGAGAGATGGAGCGGTGGCCCGGTCGATTTTCTGCTCTTCATCGTGCGGTTCACTCATCGGATAACACGCGTTGACGGTGGTAAAACCAAGATCGTGGACAAAGCGGTAAAATCGGCTGAAGGCGTCTCTGTAGACGGCCAGAAAATTTTCTTCGGTTGTATCGGCCAGGAAAATCCGGCTTGCCGAGCCACCGGTAGCCCGGTTGATACCGAGGTTTGCGGCAGGAAAAATGCCGTGCTCATGAAAGATAGGCAATGCTTTCCGGATGCCTTCAACAATGCCTGCAAGACCTCTGATTGCTTCGTGCTGGCCGGGATCGGCAGAATCGATACTGATCCAGAACGTGTAAAGTCCGGTGCCGGCCAGTTTCCGTGCTAGTGTCTCGATGCGCCGAGTAAAGTCGGGGAGATGGGCGTCGCGGAAGAGGAAACCGTTGGTTCCGGTGCGAATGAAAGGGATACCGGCCCGGTCGGCATGATCGATCAGCTCGACAAGGTCATCCAGGAAGAGAAGCGGCTCTCCTCCGGTGAAAGACAATGCCTGCACGCCGCGCTCCGCTGCCTGATCAATGATGCGTTTAACCCGTTCCTTGTCGAGTGTGCAGCGTTTGATCGTCTGTGATCGCCGCATACCGCATTGCGGACAATCGCCGTTGCAATGATTGGTATATTGCAAAACCAGCTGGCCGGGAACCCTGCCCCGCAGGAAGGGGGCAAAATTGGAACTGCGGAGCAGGTGTGAAGTCATGGCAAAGGTGACGGGTATCCGGATTGTTCCCGGTTTGCAAGTGATGAAAGGGCTGCCGGCAGTGGTTACAGAATGTCGCTGGCCAGATCGGCGAGTTCCGAGCGTTCCCCTTTGCGCAGGTCGATGTGGGCATAGAGCGCCTGGCCCTGCATCTTGTCGATCAGGTTGCTCAGACCGTTTGACCTGATGCCGAGATAGGGGTGGTCGATCTGGTTGATGTCCCCGGTAAAGACGATTTTCGTTCCCTCACCGGCGCGGGTGATGATGGTCTTCACCTCATGCGGGGTCAGGTTCTGGGCCTCGTCGACGATCATGTACATCTTCACCAGGCTTCGACCGCGGATATAGGCGAGCGGTTCAATGGCCAGCTTTTCTTCATCGAGCATTTTCTGCAGGCGTTGAAACATCTCGCTTTTTTCCGGGAATTGGCCGCGAATGACACCGAGATTGTCATAGAGCGGCTGCATGTAGGGTTTGATCTTGGACTGGATATCGCCGGGGAGATAGCCGATATCCTTGTTGGACAGCGGCATGACCGGGCGGGTCAGCAGGATCTGCCGGTAATGCGTCCGGGTTTCCAGGGCGGCGGCCAGGGCCAGCAGGGTCTTGCCGG
Source organism: uncultured Desulfofustis sp. (assembly GCA_964620665.1). Lineage (GTDB taxonomy): Bacteria > Desulfobacterota > Desulfobulbia > Desulfobulbales > Desulfocapsaceae > Desulfofustis. The sequence continues at coordinate 4,843 of CAZUJZ010000162.1, forward strand.
TGCCGGCCTTGCCGGAGATGGTTACCAGCTTGATGTCCCGGTTGAGCAGGGCACTGACGGCAAAGGATTGCTCGGCATTGCGCGGGGTGATGCCATAGACGCTCTCCTTGTTGACCCGCCTGATGGTAAACGTGCCATCGAAGCCGTTCATCGCATAGGTGGCCAGCGCCGATTTCTTGCCGTTGCGCAGCACCAGAAACTCATTGGGCTGGAGCGCTGTTTCCGGAGCGTAATCGTCGAGACCGAATTCGCCTCCGGCTTCGTACAGCTTTTCAATCAGCCGGGCGGTAACGTTTTCTTCGTAGCGACAGCCCGAATAGAGATGAGCCGGGTCCCGGACGTGATCGGTGGTGTAGTCTTCAGCCATCAGTTTGATGGAGCGGGCCTTCATCCGCAGGTTGACATCCTTGCTGACCAGGATGACCGGTTTGGTCTGCTGTTTGGCAACGTGGTAAGCGACGTTGAGGATGCGGTGATCCTGCTTGTCCATGTTGGGAAAAAACGGCAGAAGATCAGGGTGCGGGTCCATCTCCAGCCGGATGGCGATGCTGCCTTTGCCGGCGCCGATACGAATGCCGCCGTTGAAGAGTTTGTCGGTGCTCAGTGCATCGAGCTCACGGACGAACTCGCGGGCATGATAATTGATGATCTGACTGCCTTTCTTGAACTGGTCGAGTTCTTCGAGAACGGTAATGGGGATGATGATATCGTGTTCGTCGAAGTGGTGAATGCAGGTGCTGTCGTGCAGGATGACGTTGGTGTCAATGACAAATACTTTTTTTTTTCGTTTGGGCATGATGGGATGTCCGTAGCGGTGGTGAAAGAGTGTCGGTGATCGGTTGAGACCACCTCCCGCAGCACGTGATTCGAGATTGCTCGCAATTATACCAGAATTGATTCCTCCATGTAACGTTTTCGTTTGTTCTGCCGGAGCAGCTGCGTATCGACGATTACCAGTCCATCCACGCAATTGTTGAAATCGGGATCGACATTGAAATCGAGAAAGACGACGCCGCCCGGCTCGCACAATTCAGTATACTGCTTGTAGAGTGGTGGAACCGCGGTGCCGAGATTGTTCAGCAGCAGTTTCAATTTCGTGAAATCCCGCCGGTAATCGTCACCGGAGAAGGTGTCGCCGAGTGTTGATTGAGGATCGGAGCAGACAAAGGGGTTTCGTGAATAGCAGCGATTCGACGCCGCGGAGAAATAGAGACGATAAAACGAGATAAGCAGTTCTTTGGCCAGTTGCGGCATGTCGTTGCTGATGCTGACCGGGCCGAACAGATAGCGATACTGCGGCCGATGGCGGAGAAAGGCGCCGATTCCGTACCACAGGTAATCAAGACTGCGTTTTCCCCAATATCGCTGCTGCACAAAGCTTCGCCCCAACTCCAGGCCGCTTTCCAGAAACGGATTGCCGGCCGGATCCAAGGTGAACAGGCTGCATGAGTAGAGGCCGGCCGGACCGTAATCCCGGATCGCTGTACCGGCATCGACGAAGCGATAGGCACCGGCAATCTCGAGGTCGTCTTCGTCCCAGAGGATAAGGTGCTCGTAATAGGTGTCATAGCGGTCGATGTCCCGACGTTTCCCGCTGCCCTCGCCGACCGAGCGGAAGGTGAGTTCCCGGAGTCTGCCGATTTCACGCAGCACCACCGGGCATTCGGCTCCGCTGAAACGGTAGATAGTCTTGCCGTCCGGGGTTCTGCCGAGTTGTTCCCCGTGCTCCACGGCCTTTTTTAACTCGCCTCGACGCTCCGGTCTGGCAATTGCTGTTTCTGTCGGGAGTACCGGCCGTTTACCGGCGCCGATCCGGTAGAGGTGCTTTTTGAATAGCCCGACCTTTTCCGGGCGCGACAGGGGGAGTGCACGATAGGCCCGATACGGGATCAGTGATCCGATGGTGATTTTTATCTGCTTTTCCCGCTGGTAGAACATCTGCCCGACGAGCATCAGGGTCGACAGCGGTTTTGCCAGTACCGAGGCAAGATAGAAGGGGCTGGAATTGCGGGCGCCGATATGAATCGGCAGGATCGGCGCTTTGGCGCGCTCGGCCAGAGAGAGGAACCCGTGCTGCCAGGGGCCGTCCTTGATCCCCTGTGGTGCGAGCCGGGACACCTCCCCGGCAGGGAAAAAGATGATCGCCGTGTCCTCGGCCAGGGCCTGCTGAATCCGCTGAATATGCCGTCTGCCGGAGATGCCGGTCAGGACCGGGACCGGGAGGAGCAGGGGGCGCAACGGCGCGATGGAGAACAACAGATCATTGACGACGATTTTAACATCGGAGCGCACTTCATGTACCAGTTTGAGCAGGGCCAGGCCGTCCAGAGAACCGATCGGGTGGTTGGCGATGATGATTACTTTTCCGGTAGCCGGGATGTGCTCCCGTTCACGGTCGGATACCGTATAGCTGAAGTTGAAATATTCGAACACCTGCTCGATAAATTCGATCCCCTGCATATGGGGATAGCGCTCGGCAAACTCGAGGAAAGACGCTTCGTGCAGGAGCCTGCGCAGGATTGGTTTGAGCAGTGCCGTGCACCGTTTTCGCTCGGAGAGGGTGGGGTAATAATCGGTGAGGACTTGATCGACGGTAAACATGGTTACCTATGCTGTGGGCTGCGCACCAGGGCGATGCGGTTAATGAACGCTGACGATGAGCCGTCCGGCAGGCCGCTGGTATCCACCGAGATGGCGATACCGGTCACCGGCGGCACTGTTTCGCCGCGGTACCAGCGGCGAAAGGCGTCGGCGAAGTGAAATGCGGTCGAGACGAGTTGGCCCGGTTCAGGGGTGGCCAGGCAGACATAGCGTCCGGTCTGCCGATAACTTTTCCCGACAAACGGTTGCCGAGTCTGCTCGAATTGTCCGAGAAAATGGCCGATGAAATACGGTGATTGGGGGAGGAAAAAACGATCGGCCGGTTGTGGCCGGCCAAAAAAGAGGTAGACCATAATCGCTTCTCGGCGCACCCCTTGCTGCCAGTCGGCGGTCGGTGGGAAGCGATCGACCCCCCATTCGATGAGCAGCCAATTGGCCATAATGGGCGGCAGGTCACGTTTGGCCGCAAGGCCGAAGGCAGGTGCTGAGGTTCTCAGAACCAGGCGGTTTTCTCCAGAAAGAACTTCTATCGCGCCGTTGTCGGCCATCTCTTTTTCAAAGACAAACCCATGGTCCGACAAGAGTGTTCTGGCAGGGGTTTGTGCTCCGGTAAAGTCAAGCTGCCAGACCAGCCGTGTCGATGGACTGGCAAAAGCGGGGGCATCCCGCCATGGCTGAAGTGGCCGGTCGGCGGCGGACACAGGAGCTGCCAGCAGGGTCAAAAGAATGATAACCGGGATGGTAAGGTACATGTGGAGAGCGATCCGTTCAGGCTCTTAGATCGCTGCATCGGCGATGCTGATCATGCTATTTCCTCAGACAGGCGCGTCCTGCGGTGCCGTGGTGAGCCCGAAGGGATAAACCCCGGTCGGGAGTCAAACAGGTTCTATAATGAGAGGGGCAGGTTAGAAACAGAATAGAAACAGAATAGAGTTGCATGAAGTGAGCGGAAACCGTTTAGTGATTGTATCGCAGAGGGGTGTTCCCGGCAGTTGGCAGCAGACCGGGCATCTGGTATGCTCTGATTGTGGCGGGTGGATCAAAAAGAGGCGCGGAGACGGTTATGAGTGGAAAACAGCAGAATCTCGATTTGAAACATTTCAGCCCGATTGTTTCATCGGAGCATCTCGCGTCGGAGGGCGGCTGGCAGATGAGCGAGTTGGAGTACGGCTTGATTACCGCCAATAACGCGTTCAGTCGCTGGATCGTTCAGTGCATGGCCGCGGCCGGTTACCCCGATTTCAGCCCGCTCGAGGTTCTGGTGCTGCACAACGTCAACCATCGCAACCGCAGTAAACGGCTGGCCGACATCTGTTTCGTGCTGCATGTGGAGGACCAGCACACGGTTAATTATGCGCTGAAAAAACTGGTCAAGGCGGGTCTTGCCGGCCGGGAAAAGCGCGGCAAGGAAATCTATTACAGTTCCACCGATGAGGGCCGGCGGGCCTGTGAGCTGTATCGGGATGTGCGTGAGCGTTGCCTGGTATCGGCCTTCGCTTCGTTTGGCCGGGAAGGCATCGAAGTCAGCCGTTCCGCCGTGGTCCTGCGTTTCATGTC
>CAZUJZ010000163.1:0-8894 GCA_964620665.1 uncultured Desulfofustis sp.
GCACGGTCAGCCGCCCGATGGCCTCGCTGATCGCGGCGACCCGGTTCAGGATCTCGGAGGTGATGGTGTAGGGCGGCTGATATTTCATGTTGTCTCCCTTTCGCACCACGTCTTTGGATAGAGAATGCTGTCTTTCGAACCACCCAGCCGGTCATAAACCTGACTACCCAGCCATTTGGAAACCACATCCTGCAGTTCCGGCTTGCTCATGTAGTCTGTAAACAGCTCCTCGTTGAGCTCCATGCGCTCGATAAACAGAGACTCCAGCACCTGGCGGAACACCAATTGGAACTTGTCGAGGGAGTTTACTTCGGCGGCTTTGCGCAAGGATTCGTTCTGACTGGCCGCCTCAGCGATCTGATCGAAGAAGAGCTGGTCCGCTTCGCTCAACTCGGCACCGAAACGCTCATTTATGATATCGATGAGGCGGGAGAGTGTTACGTATTCTTCGCGAACCTCGCCAGTGCCGACCTCACGTGGCCCGTCGAGCGGCTTGGCATAGCCCTCGGCCAGGTTGATCGAGCCTTCGCTGATCTTCTGTAGCCGGTAGTAGTCAAGCTCCACCTCTTCATCGAACTGGTATCCCGGCCCGGTCTTGCGCTTGGGCAGTTTCAAGGCCAGGTGGCGCAGATAGGTAAAGAGCTTCTCCAGATCGCTGTCCTGATAGGGAATGACCTGACTCAAAAAGCTGTAGAGATTGCGAAACGCCTGGGTTTTGCCGCGCCACAGCTCGGCCTCTTCCTCTTCATCGTTTTGCAGCTGGGCAAAGCGGGCCACCGCCTGATCCAGCAGGGCATTCATATTCTTGTGGTCGGCCGGGCTCTGGCGGCGCTTGGGCGCAAAGAAGATGCGCGAGAACCCGTCCACCTCGTCTTGCAGGTAGATGCCTGAACCGTCCAGTTCGGCTTTCACCTCGTACAGCCGATCCGGATCGACTTCCTCGCCCATGATGGAGCCGTCGTAATACTGGCGAAACGCCTCCTGAATCTCATCCGGGTCGTTGACGAAATAGAGCACGAAGGTGTCGTCCTTGAGCGGATGGGTGCGGTTCAACCGCGAGAGGGTCTGCACCGCCTGAATTCCGGCCAGACGCTTGTCCACGTACATGGTGTGCAACAGCGGCTGGTCGAAGCCGGTCTGGTATTTCTCCGCCACCAGCAGCACCCGATAATCGGGCTTGGCAAAGGTCTCGGGCAGCTCCTTTTCCTTCAATCCGTTATTCATCTCGACTTCGGTGTAGGTCTTCTCCGGCACCTTGTCGTCTTCCACCGTGCCGGAAAATGCCACCAGGCTCTTGATGGGGTAGCCCTTTTCGCTGATGTAGCGGTCGAACTCCTGCTTGTAGCGCACCGCCTCCAGCCGCGAACCGATGACCACCATCGCCTTGGCCCGGCCGCCGACCTTGTGGCGGGTGTGCTGCTGGAAGTGCTCGACCATCACCTCGGTTTTCTGGCCGATGTTGTGGGGATGCAACCGCATGAAGCGCGCCAGCGCCCTGGCCGCCTTCTTGCGCTCGACGTTGGGATCGTCCTCGGCCTTCTTGATCAGCTTGTAGTAGGTCTTGTAACTGACGTAGCTCTTCAGCACATCCTCGATGAAGCCTTCCTCGATGGCCTGCCGCATGGTGTAGCGGTGGAAGGGCTCGCCACCCCGGCCGAAGATCGCCAGGGTCTTCGTCTCCTTGCGTACCTTCTTGCCTTCGTCGCTGACCTTCTCGTCGATATCCAGATGAAGGAAGCGCGCCAGCAGGTCGAGCAGGCTGTCGCGCTGCAAAACCTCTTCCCACAGGTAGGCGGTCTTGTAATGACGGCCTGCCTTGTCCGGCTCGTTGCCCGCGCCGCCGTCCCAGCCCTTGTTGAAGGGCAGGAAATGGGTGCTGATCCCGGCCAGGCGTGTGGTCATGTGCGCCTCTTCGGTATCCACGGCGAAATGCACCAGGGTGCGTTTGGTAAAGAGGAAGATCGGCTCGCGCGGGTCGCGGTCATGGCGGTACTGGTGGATGGCGTTGGCCGTCCTCTGGCCGGAGAGGGGATTTTTCAGTTCCAGGGTCGCCACCGGAATGCCGTTGACCGACAACACCACGTCCAGCGATTTCTTGTTCTTGCCGCTGAAATAGAGCTGCCGGGTGATCCCCAGCCGGTTGGCGCGGTAGCGCGCCTCCAGTTCCGGGTTGAGGCCGTGGGCCGGGCGGAAAAAGGCAATGCGCAGGGTCTTGCCGAAGCACTTGAAGCCGTGACGCAGCGTGGTAAGAGCGCCGTGGGTGTCCAGCCATTTGGTGAGCGCCTGCAACACCCGCTTGCCGGTCTCCGCCCCGTGCAGGGCCTCCAGCTTTTCCCAGGTCTTGGCCTGGGTCTCGCGGATAAAGGTCAGCGCCTCGTCGGGGAAGATGGCCCGTTCGGTGTCGATGGCTCCAGATGATAATTTGCTGTAACCGTCATTCAGCAAGACCGCTTCGATGGCGGTTTCAAAGGCGGCTTCGGAGGTTTGTTTCACGACTAAAGTCCTCCGAGGTTAATCTCATGGGCATAAGCTTGAATCAGGGTAATCTCGCGAAGTCGTGCTGTTGGCTTGTTCTGCAACTGAGTTCTTGTGAATTGCTCTGCACTCACTCCCCAAACAGATGCGACCCGAGCCATGTATGAATCCCCGAGAACATCCGGCCCTATTACTGTGATCCGTTTTCCGTTCAGCGCTCTGAGTAAATCGTTGAAATGCTCATCGGCTGTATTGAGCGAATAACCAACCAAAACGACATGGTCGGCTTGGCTAAGCCACTGACCCGCACGATACCAAAGGTCAATGTATTCTTTGGATAGAATGGGTTTCAGTCGAAGTGGGGGGACGAGAGATGGGATAAGGCAGCGCGACTTTGCCGGGTCGTTCTCATCGAAATGCCAGTTATCGCAGATGTGTGATTCAAGCAGTTCTTGCGGAGATTTATTCTGATACGAATCGAAAGTGAGCAGCTGGCGGTTGTCCATGCGAACATACGTTGAGAGACCACCATGGAAATAGACCGTGTTCATGGCTTGCAAGCGTGACTCAAGGAGCGAGGTGTAATTTAGGGTTATACCCTTCCAGTTTTGCGGAATCCCCTCATAGAACGGCAACGACGGTGTGGAGTTGCGAACTTCTTTATCCCGGTGCATAAGGAACGCCCAGAAACACCAGGAAATGTAGACATAATTTTTGATGTCAGGAAGCCGGTTGTTATAGAAGCCTAGGAATTTGTCGATCAGTAGTTTTTCGATGTCCAGGAGGTCGGCTCCCAGTGCATGGGCTATCCGGTTGGAATCAGAGTTGAGGCTTTGCCGAAGCGTATGGCGTAGTATGGACTTGAATGTATCCGATACGCTCAGCGTTCGGATATCGACAACGTGATCGTCCAAATCAAATTCCGACGAACGGTCTCCAAAAACGTCCTTGATCAATTGGCGGGTTTCATCATCGATCCGGTTGGCGGTGGCGATTTGCTGTAATTGGTTGAACAGCCGAACAATGAGTTCTCCCTGTTTTTTCGGAATCCGGTTCTCATCATCGTCTGGCAATTCGTCAACGACCCACTGAACGCGTTGAACAGTTTCTCTGAGCTGCTCTGGTTCCCGCTGAGCAATATCGGTAATGGCATTGTTGATGAAGCGGTCAAAGCGAAAACGCAGGCCGCTGATCTTGTTGCGTAACAAGGCATCGACTGCCTTGCCTTCATCCGTGCGCGTCAAGTAACCGTTGATTGCCGGTAAAAGATCCGCCGCCAATGGAAAGTCGATGCCTGGGGTTTTGTCAACCCCGGCGCCAGTTACAAGGACTGTCGTTCGTTCCGGCATATTTCAAACCCTCCTGTTCAATTCTGTTTCATATCCTCGATTGCAATCTGACCTGTCACAGCAGCGGTGATCAAGGCGGCGCGGCGTTCCTTAGCCAAGGTAATCGAATGCTGCATCACCCCAGCGAGCTCTTTGGTTTTGTGCTGGCTTTCTTCCACGGCAGCAATGATGTCTCGCTAATCTTCATGTGGCGGAACAGGCAAGCGCATTTCAAAGAAATTCTCGGGATACAGCCTGAGACGAGATGACCAAACGCCTTTTGACCAACGATTCACTTCAGCGACAAAAGGTTTGGAGCGGCACAGCAATTCAACGAACTCCGGCAGCAACAATCCTTTCGTAGTGTAGACGTGGTAATCGGGGCTGACTATACCCTCAAGCGGGCTGATCCCCATCGCGCCCATCCAGCCCCACAAGGTATTGATAACCAGATCGCCGGGATAGCAGAGCTTATAGCCCGCTTTGTCATCAGCCTGGAACATGTAAACGTCTTTTTCAGAACGTGGGGTAACACCCGTTATGTGCGATACGGTTAACAATTCCTCAAGACCTGATTCGGAGCGTTGATCACGAACTGAAAATAAGTTCTTTGCCCGCTCGACCTCCCAATGCGCCGGAATATCCCCCAGCCAGTCGAGGCCGGAGGTTTTGAGGGGGGCGGTGGGATCGAGACCGCGGGTGACGGCGCGGCTGATGAGGGCAACGCGCTTTTCTTCCAGCAGGGCCAGCATCTTTTCCTTTTCCGCCACCAGCGCATCGATGCGCGCTTGAGGCCTCCTGCACCCGTCATGGAGGCCTCGCCCTTCTGCTTGAATACCGAAGACTGGAAGTAGTAGAAGAGAAATTTTCGATTGACCGTCTTAGGCCTTATGACAAAAAGCTCCGAGCTCCCGAACCCCTTGCCACCTTCAAGATTTTGCGCGACAGCAATGTTGCCGTTTTCAAAACAAGGCGTAACCTTGGCAAGAACAATATCGCCCTCTTCGAAGGCATTGTACGAAGATGCGTACTTGGAAAACTTTTCGGTATTGGGAAGAAAGTAGCCGCTCTTGACCCTGTCCATGGGCAGAAATGTCAGTTCGTCGTCCTCTTCGAAATCGCGGAAATCGACTGAAGGGTTGAGCTGGCAGACATAGCGCAGCGGAACGGTTTTCCATTCTTGCAGCACGGGAGCTGAATTCATCGCTTATCCTTCTTCTGTTCCAGCTGTTTTTCAATCCGCGCCAGCTCCGCGATCTCCCCGGCATCGGCCTGACTTGCCTCGGCAATTCGGCTGTTTTCGTCGTATTGAACTGTCAAGGATTCCTTGACAGTTGCCGCCTCAGGCAGCTCTCCCCGGTCTGGTATGCTCACTCCCCCACCTCCTCGCCCCACTCGGCCAGCTTCCGCCGCAGCAACTCCTTGTCCGGCAGATAGAGCTGATATTCCTTGGCATGGATATTGGCATCCTTGGGCAGGGTAATTTCCACCAGGGCGTCGTGCTTCTTCTTGCAGAGGACAATGCCCACGGTGGGCGATTCCTCGTCTAGTTTTACAAAGCGGTCGAAATAGTTGACATACATCTGCATCTGGCCGAGGTCGCCGTGACCAAGTTTGCCGATCTTGAGGTCGATCAGCACATAGCAGCGCAGCAGGCGGTTGTAGAAAACAAGATCGACAAAGAAATGTTCCTCGTCGAAGGTGAAGCGCTTCTGCCGGGCCTCGAACAGGAAGCCCTTGCCCAACTCCAGCAGGAAATGTTCGAGTTTGTCGATGATGGCCGATTCCAGGTCGGATTCGGCATATTTCACCTTTTCATCGAGACCGAGGAACTCAAGGACGTATGGTTCTTTGAGCAGATCTTCGGGGCGGGCGATGAGCTGCCCTTCGGCGGCAAGTCTTTTTACCCCTTCCTTGTCGCGGCTGAGGGCGAGCCGTTCATACAGACCGGAATTGAACTGGCGCTTGAGTTCCGGCAGGGTCCAGCCGCCTTGCGCCGCCTCGATTTCGTAGAAGCTGCGCTCGTCGGGGTTGTTGATGGAGATCAAAAAGACGTATTGCGACCAGCTAAGGTTGAATGGAATCGCGAATGTGCCAGATGGTATCTGGGATTTTCGAGCGGCAACCGATTTTCCAGACGGTATCTGGGATTTTTCATCGGTCAGGAATTTGGCGGATGGTGTTTGCGCGATCTGGGCAGCCCGATCCTGATAGGTCAGATAAAACTTACGCATGTATTCCAGGTTTGAACGGGAAAAACCCCGCCCGAACTCCGCCGTCAGAGCGGCGGAGAGTTCCTTGAGCAATGCTTTGCCATACTCTGCCCGTTTCTCGCCGCCCTGTTCATGCTCGACTATGCGACGACCAATCTCGAAGTTGGTGAGAACTTGAATGAGATCGACGGAATGGACCACCGCCCGGCGGGCGGATTGAATCAGGTCGCGGATTTCGTGAATCAGTTCCTTCACTCCGTCACCTCCCGCAAGAGCCCCATAATCCGCTTTTCCACCGCCTCCAGCTCGGCGTCGATCTCGGCAAGCGGCCTCGGCGGCTGGTACTGGAAGAACTCACGGTTGAAATTAATTTCGTAGCCCACCTTGCCGATGCCGCCGTCCTGTTCGTCCAGCGTTTCGCGGTCGATCCAGGCGTCGGCCACATAGGGGCGCACCTCGCGCAGCACGTAGCTGATGAGGTCTTCCTTGAGGGGGATGTTTTCAAAGTCTTTCAGGTTGGAGTCGGCCTCGTACTCTACATATTTCCCTTTCCCGGCCGGGTTGAGTCCTAGCAGGGCTTTCAGCTCATCCGGTGCAAGCTCGGGCAGGGTTTGGCCAGGAAACAGCGCGTCGAGATCCAGTTCAACTTTCTTGTGTTCTTTGGCGATCACCGGCTCGGCTTCGGGATCAACCTCGGTGAAGGCGTCGCGGAAGGCCTTTTTCTGCGCCGTGCCCTTGGCTCCCTTGGCCCAGCCTTCGACATCGTCGGGCAACCGTTTGACAATCTTCTGCACCTCGTCCCAAACCTGATTCCAGTCGTAATGTGCTTCGCTGCCGAACATCTCTTCGATGGCCAGAACGGCGTCGAGCAGCTCGGGGCAGGTGTCGAGGTAGCGTTCCTTGGCCTCCTGGGTGATCTGGAACCGAAGGCGGAGCGGACGCAGGATGGTGACGCGGCGGTAGCCGAAGTCGGCGTTATCGAAAACCTTGCTGGTCTTCGATTCGACCAGCGCGCCGTCGTTGATGCGCGGCAGCTTGCCGTTGTAGCCACGGAAGTTGGGCCAGCGGTCAATCTCCTTCTTCTCCCCTTTCCAGTCCACGCCAAAGGGTGGGTTGGCCAGCAGGTAGTCGAAGCGCATATCGGAGAACTGGTCGTTGGTCAGGGTGTTGCCGTATTCGATGCGGCTGTCCTTGTGCCCCTTGATCAGCAGGTCGGAGGCGGCGACGGCATAGGAGCGCGGGTTGTAGTCCTGGCCGTAGACCTTGACAGTGGCGTGTTCGTTGTGGGCGCGCAGCCATTTCTGGCTCTCGGCCAACATGCCGCCGGTGCCGCAGGCCGGGTCGCAGATGGTGACGATCTTGCCTGCTTGGGTGAGCACCTGGGTATCGGGCTCAAGCAGCAGGTTTACCATCAGGCGGATGACTTCGCGCGGGGTGAAGTGGTCACCGGCCGTCTCGTTGGCCGCCTCGTTGAAGCGCCGGATCAGGTCTTCGAACACCAGTCCCATGGTGATGTTGTCTACATGGCGAGGGTGCAGGTCGATTTCGGCGAACTGCGAAACCACCTGATAGAGGCGGTTGGCTTCTTCGAGCTTTTCGATCTCTTTGTCAAACTCGAAACGTTCGAAGATCTTGCGGATGTTCTCGGAAAAGCCGTTGATGTAATCGGCCAGGTGGCGGCCGATATTGTCCGGGTCGCCCTTGAGTTTGCGGAAATCGAGCTGGCTGTGATTGTGAAAACCCAGCGGCTTGCCGTCGTCGTCCTTGGCCAGTTCGTTCAGAACCCGATCCACCAGCTGCGGGTCTTTGTCCCTCAAGGTATCAAAACGCTTGAGCACCACCTCCTTGGTGGGGGCCAGTACGGCATCGAAACGGCGCAGCACGGTCAAAGGGAGCATGACCCGTTCGTACTGCGGCGGCCGATACGGCCCGCGCAGCAGGTCGGCCACGGACCAGATGAAATTCGCCAGTTGCTGAAAATTGCCTGGGGTCATGAGTGAATATCCTTGTTATCGAGATTCAGCTTGCCTTGTCCTGCCATCCGCTTACAAAAAGCTTCGAATTGCCTTCTCGCCAGTTTGAAGGGAACCGTTTTGCTGTTTTCCCAGCGGTTGATGGTGGAAAAGCTCACGCCCAGCTCGTGGGCCAGCTCTTCCTGGCTGAGCCCCAGCTGTTGGCGGACTTCTTTGACTGTCTCCGCAAAATTTTCCGGTGCCTTTGCCATATCGGTTTGCCTCAATTCCTGGTGCGCCACCAATTCACCGGCGGCGAGCGAACGCAATTTGCCCAACCTACAAATACGACGATAAATATAGCAGGTGACACCGCATGTGGAAAGCTGAAATTTGGCGGTTATTCCAGAATTTTCCGACACATCCCGCCACCACCCGGTAAGTAACCCCTCAGAAGGTCAGCACGAAATAAAATTCAGCCACCGCCCGACACTTTCTCCGTCTCTCCGGTAAGTAAGAGCATAAACCAACACGAGGAGCGAGCAACCATGGACATCAACGACCTGTTTGACGGAATCATGAAAAGTATCAACCAGTTTGCCGACGAGATCGCCGAACAGCGGTTGCAGGAAAAAATGCAGGAGTCCGGACGAGGTCCGGAGGATGGAGGTAAGAATGCGGAGAATTTTCAGGCGAAAGAGAAGCGGGGTGTGACGGGTTTCCCGAAACGGGAGTGATCGGGGCAGCAGTGCCGACACCCTGAAAACGACGTAAGTCGCTGACAATACGCATAAAAACAAAACCCTCCCAATAACCGGACGCGGTTAGTGGACGGATCTGTCTTTTTGAAATGGTGGAGGCGGCGGGAGCCGGGTAACCTCCCTCAAAACACTACCTAAGCACACGGAATAAAAGAATTTACAAAA
>CAZUJZ010000164.1:0-8883 GCA_964620665.1 uncultured Desulfofustis sp.
CTCGACCAGAAAAAGAGCTGATCGACCGGCCGCAGCACCAATCGGTCGCCGGAGGGTTTCAGGCTGTCTCAATGACGGTGATCGTCCTTGGTCGCCGGCAGACTCTGTCGATGCATCTCGAACATGATCACCGCCCCGGCCACGGAACTGTTGAGCGACTCCATGCCGCCGGCCATCGGGATGGTCACCAATCGGTCGCAATGGCGCCGCACCAGCGGCCTGATTCCGCTTGCCTCGTTGCCGACGACCAGACAGACCGGCAGATCGAAGTCGGCCTGGTAAATCGACTCTGCCGTCTCGTCCCTGACCGCACCGAACACCCAGGCACCCACCTTCTTCAAGGCCTGGAGCGCATCGACGAGATTGGTAACCTGGCAGAGATGGACTCGAGACAGCGCACCGGCGGCCGCTTTCGCCGCCGTACCGCCGAGCGGGGCCGAACGTTCCCGGGTCGTGATCACGAATTGCACACCGGCCGCATGGGCCGAACGAATGATCGCTCCGAGGTTATGCGGATCCTGCAGCGAATCGCAGACCAGCAGTCTCGGCCGCTGGCCGGCGGCCACCGCTTCGGCGAACAGGTCGAGCAGATCAGCAAACGGCAGGAGTCGAGCCGCCGCCCCGCGCGCCACAACCCCTTGGTGATTAACGGCTCCGTCCGGACTACCGACAATCTTGATGCGTTCGGTAAACGAACACTTGAGTCCCACCGCCCGGGCGTTCTCGATCAATTCCTGCCAGCGGGTCCCCTGTCGATCTTTCTGTAGAATCAGTTCGGTGATCCGGGCCGGCTCGCGGCGCAACGCTTCGGTTACCGGGTGGACGCCCCAGATCAGATCTTCGCTGTATCTGATACGCAATTCACCGCTGCGGGACCGCTCTTTTCGTCTTGGCTCAGTCATCTGCCGAAATCGCTCAGCGCTGCTCCGTCGATACCTCGCCGGCCGCGAGCCCGCTCGGCAAAAATAATGCCACACAGCATGCTGACCGCATCGTCGAGTCGATCATTGACAAGCAGGTATTCATAATCGTGCCGCTGCGCCATCTCCTGGCGGGCGTTGGTCAGGCGCCGGGCAATTGTCTCCTCATCGTCGCTGCCTCGCCCGCGCAGCCGTTTTTCCAGCTCAGCAAGATCGGGCGGAGCGACGAAAACAGAAACCGCCGGAAACGTTCCGGCCGCCCTGACGAGGGCCGCGCCCTGTACGTCGATATCGAGGATCACATCATAGTTGCGCTCAAGTTTGCTCGACAACGGAGAGATGGCCGTTCCGTAATAATTGCCGTGGACCCTGGCCCACTCAAGAAATGCGTTGTCCTCGATCATCGTGGAAAAACGATCGCTGTCGACAAAATAGTAGTCGCGCCCGTCTACCTCTCCGTGTCGCGGCGACCGGGTCGTGTGGGAGATGGAGAAGACCAGGTGGCCGACCTCCTGCATGACCCGCCTGAGCAGCGTCGTCTTGCCGGTCCCGGACGGCGCGGAAACGATAAAGAGACTCCCCCCCATCAGCGCTCTCCATCCGCTTCCGGGCGCACCGCCTCACGCACCTCGGTCAGGTGGGGGGCCATCTGCAGCGCGGCGACACGTTGGGCCAAGGTATCCGGTTGCACCGAGGAGAGGATGACATGGTTCGAATCGGTGACGATGATCGAACGGGTCCGACGCCCTTCGGTCACATCGACCAGGCGCTCCGCGTTTTTGGCCAATTCCTTGAGTTTTCGGGCCGGGGACGACCCGGTATTGATAACCGCGATGACCCGCTCCACCATAACCGTGTTACCGTAGCCGATATTGAGTAATTGCATGGATTTCTCTTGACAGGCAAACGTTGCTTGGAGCCGGCTATTCGATGTTCTGGACCTGTTCCCGCATCTTTTCCAACTCGCTTTTGAGCGCGACGGTTTGCTGCGCAACCTGGGCATCGTTGATTTTTGAGGCCACGGTGTTTACTTCCCGCAAGAATTCCTGGATAAGAAAGTCAAGGGTGCGACCAACCGGTTCGGATGACTCGAGTAAGTCCTCGAATTGTTTGATATGGCTGCGCAAACGGACCAGCTCTTCAGTCACATCGGTCTTGTCGGCGAGCATGGCCACTTCCTGGACAAGACGGGCCGGATCGAGTTCGACATGGCCGAGCAGTTTGTCCAGTCGTTCCTTGAGGGCCGTCTGCCGCTGGCTGATCAACTCCGGCAGTTGTTCTTCGATGATCTGCAGGACGGCGGAAAAGGAGCGCAACCGTTTGCCGAGGTCTTCACTGAGATGAACCGCCTCCTTTACCCGCATCTCCAGGCAGCGCTGCAAGGCTTCGCAGATCGCTCGGTCAATCTGCGGTGCGATGGCGTCGAGATCTTCAGGATGCTGTTCCCTGATCAGGACGTCGGGCAGATTGGCGAAGTGCAGCAGATCGATGTCAGGGGACAATCCGGTATGCGCGGCCAGACTGTGCAGCGCCTGCTGGTAGGTGGCGGCAATCTTCGCGTCGAAACGAATCGACACCAGATCGGAAAAATCACCGCCGACCGATAGCGACAAATCGACTCGGCCTCGCTGATGAAACTCGGCGATCCGTCGGCGTATCCCGTCTTCCAGCTGACCGTAATCACGCGGCAGCCTGATTTTGGCATCGAGAAAGCGGTTGTTGACACTGCGCACTTCGACGTTCCAGGTCCGGCCGTCACGCTCGCATTCGGCCCGGCCGTAGCCGGTCATACTCTTCCATCCCATGGTCTTTCTCCGACGCGATATGCTACTGACTCTGCTGAAAAAAACTATGAGTCGAGAAGGCAGGGCCAATCGACTCGTCCTGTTGCCGGCAGAACACCACGGTCATCATCAACGGCGCTCTTCGGTAACCGCGATTATGAGCAGATACGGAGCGATAGAGTCCGACTGAAAATCAGAAGAAAAAAGCACGGGTCGATCTTGAACGAAATTCCAAATTCTTCAAGCTCCCCTTATTTCTTGGCCATGGCGGCATCAAGTTCAACAATGATCTTATCGGTGATGTCTATGCCTTGAGCTGCATGCAGGACACCGCTTCGAGAGTCGATGAGCAGCGAGTAGCCATTGGCTTCGCCGTAATCCTTGACGACCTTCTCGAGAGTTTGCAAAATGGGATCCAGTTCCTTGTCCTGCATCGCCTTCAACTCAAAGCGCGCATCTTCCGCTTTTTCCTGGGCCTCCCTCCGTTTCCTTTGGAATTCCCGCATCTTCTCCTGCTTGGTATCTTCACTCCAGGCAGAGCTCTTCTTTTCTATGTCATTTTGCATTGCCAGCAGTGCATCCTCTTCGCTCTTGAGCGTGGCCTGCAACTCCTGCATTCTTTCATCAAAGCGGGTCTTGGCGGCTTTACCGGCGGCACATTCAACCAACACCCGCTGGACGTTCATCACTCCGAGCTTGACATCCTCAGCCTGAGCGGCTCCGGTTAACATCAGCAAAACAGTGCATACCCCGATACCGACATGACATAATAATCGTCTGAACATAAGTCCCCCAAAAAGAGATTGCGGGCCCGCGGGCCCGCAATCAACAAAAAAAACGAAAAAACGGAGTTATTCGATAATAACGAAGTCGTCACGACGATTCTGAGCATAGGACAACTCATCCTGTCCATGCACCAGCAGCCGCTCTTCACCGTAGCTGATCGTTGTCAATCGCTCTTCAGCTACCCCAAGATTGACCAGGTATTTCTTGGCACTGAGTGCACGCCGCTCCCCCAGAGCCATGTTATATTCATTGGTGCCCCGGGGATCGCAATTGCCTTCGATACGAACATACACTTCACCGCCTTTCATGAAGTCGGCATTGACCTGAATCCGGGAGACCTGATCTTGACGAATGTCAGAAGAGTCAAAATCGAAATAAACGGGCAACATACCTTCTGACGTCCGCCCTTCGGAGATACCGATTCCCTTCGACTCAAGAGACTCCTCCTTGCCCATCGCCTCGGTGTCGGTGGAAGGTTTCATTGCTTCATCCGTATCGCTGTCGGCGCAACCCGAAAACAAGACAAGACTGAGAATCATCAACGCGGGCAGCAAGGCCCGTACTCTGCTCCACATGGTAAAACCTCCCGAAATTGTATTTTTTATAGTGCGATAGGTGCTCGCGGAAACGCGCTGACAGTTCCAACCGGTTTTTCCATGGAACCTTACATCAGACACTAAATATAAAAAATCGTACTGAAAATACAAGGACAATCTGCCGTCTCTCGTGCTTATTTGTATTGCCCGCCGACGCCACTTTGCGCTGGTGCTATTTGTGATTTCAGTTTACAATACATTGTTGATCAATGAAAAATCACAATAACTTCCCCGTATGACCGACATTGCCCAGGAGACACATAGATGGCCAAAATGCATGTTAATCCCAATCGCGCTACCGACAAGGCCGTGCGAGCAATCGACCGCAAACGCGAACAGGAACGCCGCAAGATGTTCATTTTTGCCAGAGACCACGCGGACCTGCTGGCAACCAAACTTGTTCAGCGCCTGATTGACAAAAAAATCATCGAAACGACTTCGGTTGAAGACATTCGCACGGTTTTTGAGAAACAGCTACGCTCCCTGCATCTACTCGAAGAATTCGACCTGCAACTCAAACTAGCCCCGGTGCGAACTCTTGTCCAAGATGCCAATATCGTTACACTTTATCTGACCCAGTTTATCATTGAAGACCTGATTGACCACGGGAGCATCCAGGATGTCTTCGGCGAAGACATCGATATCTACCGAGCCGTCGATTCCGTTACCAAGGTGCTTCGTCCGAAGTGAATCATCCTACCGGGACGCCCGCATTGGTCTTTGCCGACAGCAAAGGGCGTATCCATGATTTCCAAGATCTGACCATGGCCGGCATGGCCCATGACCGGATCGTCCGCCCGACCACCACCGACCTGATCGAATTGCCGGAAGGCAGCGAACTATTTGTCCTGCCGGATCGTTTGCCGGTCGGCACCGACCCGGTCAGCGGAGAGCCGCTGCTGCTCGATGAAAACCCCGCTCGTTCGGGCGGGTCAATTCTGGCGGTAGCCGCCTTCATGGCGCCCGCTCACACGGCCCTTTACACCGCTGCCTTTGAGCGTCAGGCAGGCGCACCGATCCTGCCACTGTTCGCCTACACCGCCGTCGGCTGGTACCAGGATCGTTTCTGGGTGACCGCCTTTCGAAGCGATGCGGATCAGCGCCAGGATGCCCATAATTTCAACCAGGACCAGATCACCCGGTTGACCAAGAAGGCCTTGAAGCGATACCGGGACAATCGTTTGATCCAGCATCTCGGCATCTGCTGCCTGACCTATCACTGTCCGGCCGCCCGTAATTATTTTCTCGGTCGCTGGGAAGCACCCTTACCGTCCTCTCCGGTCTGCAACGCCCGCTGTCTCGGTTGTATTTCTCTCCAGGAGTCGGGCTGCTGCCCATCCACCCAGGATCGCATTGCCTTCGTGCCGACTCCACGGGAGATCTGTGAAATCGCCGTGCCGCACCTGCAGACAGCTCCGTCGCCGATCGTCAGCTATGGACAGGGGTGCGAGGGGGAACCGCTGCTGCAAGCCGAACTGCTGGCAACATCGATTCAAGCCATCCGCCGGCAGACGACCAGGGGTACCATCAACTGCAACTCCAATGCCTCGCTGCCCGATGGTGTCGATCGTCTGGCCCATGCCGGTCTCGACAGCCTTCGAGTCTCACTCAACTCCGCCAGATCTCTTTACTACGAACGCTACTACCAGCCGCGAGGCTACTGTTTCGCCGATGTCCGTCAATCAATCATGGCCATGAAAAAACGGGAGAAATTTGTGTCCCTGAATTATTTCATCCTGCCCGGCTTTACCGATACCATCGAGGAACTCGAGGCACTCACCGATCTGGTGCAATCCACCGGTGTCGATTACATTCAGCTGCGTAATCTCAACATTGACCCGCACTATTATTTTTCATCCCTCGAAGTGTTATCCGAGCCCGGTATCGGTGTGCGCCGCTGGCTGGCGAAGCTAAAAAAACGGTTGCCCCGCCTGCGCTTCGGCTACTTCAATCCGCAGGTTAATCCCGATCAGTAGACGCAGCAGGCGCTATCATATCATCTCGCCTCTGCGAGTGAGCGACGCGACAGGCTTTAACCTGTTCCGCCGCTTGGTCGAGACGGAACAGAGCGAGGCACCGACACGGTCGATACGCTTTATCTCAATCGAGCCCAAAGCTGGTCGATAGAAGTGCAGACACGTGTCGAAACTGTCAATCCTTGAACTGACTGAATATTTTCTATTGAATTTTTTCCCGGTTCTATTATGTTAATGGGAAATTTTATCAATTTTTATTCAGCAGTGGATAACTATTATGGATATGGACGAACAATCACCGAAAATGAGGCTCACCGCCCAGCGCCAGATCATCCTTGAAGAACTCGGCAAGGTGACCTCGCATCCGACCGCCAACGAGGTATACGATATGGTCCGCAAACGGCTGCCTCGCATTGGTTTGGGCACCGTGTATCGCAACCTCGAATTGATGGCCGAGACCGGCCTGATCCTCAAACTCGAAGTGGGCGGCACCCAGAAACGCTTCGACGCCACGACAAATCTCCATTATCACGTTCGCTGCAGTGAGTGCGGTCGCGTTGACGATATCGAACTACCGGTCCAGACCAAACTTGACCGGCTGGCCGCCAAAGCATGCGATTACCAGATCATCGGCCACCATATCGAGTTTTCCGGTATCTGTCCGGATTGCGCCCACGCCGACAAGCAGACATCGATTAACTGAGGGTTCTGCCGACACACCGGCCAAAGACAAAACGATACCGGCCCTTTCTCTTTCGCAGAGAAAGGGCCGGTATCGTTTTTCTCGAATGAAACGACCGGGGCCAATCAGGTAAAGATGACCTTGCAGAACCGTCGTTTGCCGACCTTCACTATTTTCGTACCCGACGGCCCAAGCGCATAGCTGCTGTCGGTTACTTTCTCGCCATCGATACTGACGGCCTGCTGATCGATCATGCGTCGGCCTTCCGATGTTGACGCGACAAGACCGGCATCTGCCAGCAGTTTCGGCAACCACACTGCCTCGGCAACAGATAGCGCGTACTCGGGCAGGTCATCGGGCACTTCATGTTTACTAAACACACTGGCGAAATTCTCTTCCGCCTGCCGGGCCGCGTCAGCAGAATGGAAACGCGCCGTCAATTCCCTGGCCAATTGTTGTTTGACTGCTTTCGGGTGCAGGCTGCCATCTTCCATTCCCCTTTGTAACACGGCAATCTCGTCGGTAGAACGGTCGCTGAGCAATTCGTAATAGCGTAACATCAGCTCATCTGAAATTGACATGGTTTTGCCGTAAATATCGGTGGCGCTTTCACTGATGCCGATGTAATTGCCGAGAGACTTGCTCATCTTGTTGACCCCGTCCAGTCCTTCCAACAGTGGCAGGGTCAATACGACCTGTGGCTCCTGATTCCGGGCTCGCTGCATGTCTCGCCCCATCAACAGATTGAACAACTGATCGGTTCCGCCCAACTCGACATCTGCTTCCATGGCCACCGAGTCATAGCCCTGAATGAGGGGGTAGAGAAATTCGTGGATGGAGATTGGCCGGCCGCTTTCAAAGCGTTTCTTGAAATCATCACGTTCAAGCATTCGTGCAACAGTCAGTTCCGATGCCAGGCGGATCATCGCAAAGGAATCGAGCGTGGCAAGCCACTGGCTGTTAAAGGCGATCTGTGTCTTCTCGGCATCAAGGATCTTGAATACCTGCTCTTTGTAGGTCTCGGCGTTTCGGGCAATGTCTTCACGGGTCAGCGGCCTTCTTGTTTCCGATTTGCCGGTCGGGTCACCGATCAGCCCGGTAAAATCACCGATCAGAAACCAGACCTCATGCCCCAATTCCTGAAAATGTTTAAGTTTCTGGATGAGTACGGTATGCCCGAGGTGCAGATCCGGAGCGGTTGGATCGAATCCCGCCTTGATCTTGAGCGGGACGCCGGTCTTAAGCGAACGTTTCAATTTATTCGTCAGCTCTTCCCGGGAAATGAAGTCCACGACTCCCCGCTCAATCAATGCCAATTGTCTTTCCAGTTCACCCATTGCTTTTTCCTGCTCCCTCCTGCTCCACTTTTCCAAACGCCTTGTTATCTGGCATATTCGACAGCCCGGGTTTCCCGGATGACCGTCACCCTGATCTGACCCGGATAGGTCAATTTCTCTTCGATCGACTTGGCGATATCCTGGCTGAGCAGAACGGCTGCGCTATCACCGATATGACCGGAATCGACCATGATCCGCAACTCGCGGCCGGCCTGGATGGCATAGGATTTTTCAACGCCTTTGAATGAATTGGCAATCGCCTCCAGGTCTTCGAGTCGCTTGACATAGCTCTGCAACATCTCCTTCCGGGCCCCGGGCCGCGCCCCGGAGAGCGCATCCGCCGATTGCACGAGGATATCGAGAACATTCTGCGGCGGGATATCTTCATGATGGGCGCCGATGGCATAGGCGATCTCATCCTGCTCACCGTACTTTTTGGCCAGATCACGACCGATGATGGCGTGCGACCCCTCAACCTCGTGATCGACAGCCTTACCGATGTCGTGCAGGAGTCCGGCCCGTTTGGCCAGTTTGACGTCCAGTCCCAGTTCGGCGGCCATGATGCCGCAGAGAAAGGCAACCTCCAGGGAATGCTGCAACACGTTCTGGCCGTAGCTGGTCCGATACTTCAGCCGGCCGAGAATCTTTATCAGCTCGACGTGCACACCATGGGCGCCGACGTCAAAGGTCGCCTGCTCACCGGACTCACGCATGTCGGTATCCAGTTCCTTGGTCACCTTGGCAACAACCTCCTCGATGCGACCCGGATGAATACGCCCGTCATTGATCAATTGATGCAGGG
>CAZUJZ010000165.1:0-8862 GCA_964620665.1 uncultured Desulfofustis sp.
CCCACCCCGAAATCTCTCGATTCATTTAGATACCCCCTCCCCCTCGAAACGGTGTTTTCTTTCGACTATTATGCTCCAAAAGCAACTTTAACGCTCCATTAGTAAAAATAGGCTTGCCTATTGGCAATAAATAGGCGTTAATAATAGCATCATGGACCCCGAACCAGCCTCGAACGCCAACGAAGCGCTTCTGGAGCTTGCCCCCGCGGGCCTGGCCGGCAAGACGGCCTCCGAGCCCGATATTGTGCGCTGGGTGGCCCGAAACATCGACAACCCCGCCGCGACCGCCGAGGACGCCCCGGACCCGTTTGCGTGGACGCTGTTGCGGCAGTGCCGAACGGACGCGGGGTTCCAATTGTTTTTCGTCGAAAAGCTCTGGTCCAAGCTCATCCCCAGCCGGGCTCAACTCGGGGACCAGGACAGCGGCGGCGAGATCGACGGGCAACCGACCATCGAGTTGATCGCGCGCATTCGCGCCATCGGCCAGGGCAACGATCGCGGGGAGGGTGTTGGCATCCCAGCCGGGGCTCATTCCTCTGGTGACGCGGGTTCGATTCCCGCCCCCGCTACCATTCCCGACGAGTTCGAGGAGTTCGAGGACGAGGAGTGAGCGAACGGTGACGATCCGCCGCGACGACCCCCTGACGGCCCCGGAGCGCGAGTTGTTGCGCCAGGGGGCGCGGTGGCCGGACGCGACGGCGGCGAAGGTGACGGGACAGAGAAGCGGGGCGATCTTCGAGGCGGCTCGAGACGGCGCGATGGACAGCATGGTTCGAGCCGCCCGCTGTTACGACGAAAGCCGGGGCGCCTTGTGGCAGACATACGCCCTGACGGGGA
Source organism: uncultured Desulfofustis sp. (assembly GCA_964620665.1). Classification (GTDB taxonomy): domain Bacteria; phylum Desulfobacterota; class Desulfobulbia; order Desulfobulbales; family Desulfocapsaceae; genus Desulfofustis. The sequence continues at coordinate 838 of CAZUJZ010000165.1, forward strand.
TGCGCCGGGGGGCGACGTGGGCCGCGGCGAAGGCGAAGGACCGGCGGCGCATGGTCGATATGCCGGAGGGGATTGCCGGCGGCGAGAACCCGGCGAAGGCGGCCGAGAGGCGGGAAACGTGCTCGCTTTTGCTGCGCGGGCTGCCCGAACGATACGCCCGGATTGTGCGGATGCGGTTCTACGACGGCATGACGCTGACGGAGATCGCCCGCCTGGAGGGTGTGACCACGCAGCGAATATCCATAATTGCCGTTGAGGCATTGAAGTGTATGCGCATAGCATTCAATAGAGGGGTGGATTAGTGCCACGATTTCGCAAAACAGTCATGGGCGAGGCATAGTGTGCGGGAAACCCTCAAAATTGTCGGTTGGATTATCCTGATGGTCTCCGCGACCCCCTCGCTTGACGGCTGCCCCCATTATGGGCTGGTCCCGAAGGGCCTCGACGCCAACCTCCGCTTTCGGAGCGAGATGCTCCGCATGGCCGGCGCGGACCCGTCCGCCGCGGCGCAGATCAGGACGATGTGTTCCGAGGACCTCCTGTTCTACCTGAACACCTTTGGCTGGACCTACAGCCCGAAGGACAACCCCGGTCACCCGGTGACGCCGTTTATCACCTACGAGTACCAGGACGAGTCGATGATCGAGACCGTCCGCAGTATCGTCATGGGGCGGGACGAGGCGCGGCCCAAGAGCCGCGGCACCGGCGCGAGCTGGATGGGGCTGTCGGTGTTCGAGTGGTTCTGGCATTTTCGGGAGTACCAGAGTTTCCTGATCGTCAGCCGGAAGCAGGAGTTGGTGGATAAGCGGGGCGATCCCAAGACCCTGTTCTGGAAGATCGACTTCCTGCACCGGCACATGCCCCGCTGGCTGTTACCCTCTGGCCGGTGGCTGGGGGGCAAGGATCCCCACCGCAAGGAGATGCACCTCGCCAACGCGGACACCCATTCGGTGATCGACGGCGAGAGCACCACCGACAACCTGGCCGTGGGGGACCGCCGCACGGCCATCATGGTCGACGAGTTCGGTCCCTTCGGCGCCGACGGGTACGCGGTGTTGACCGGCACGAGGGACGTGACCAACTGCCGGCTGTTCTACAGCACCCCTCGCGGTCAGAACGCCTTTTACGACGTCTGCGCCAAGCTCGACGCGCATGTGATGTATCTGCATTGGTCGCGGCACCCCATCTTTTCCCGTGGGCTGTACACGACCGACGAGCGCACCGGCGAGGTGGTGCTGCTCGACGGGTGGCGTGGCGAGGTCGAGGTCAAAGGGGACCGCGGGACGCGGCGCACGGTGCGGTTCCCCGAGGAGTACCCGTTTATCCTGGACCCCGGCGACGCCCTGACCACGCTGCCCGGCCACACCGGGCCGCGTCTGCGGAGCCCCTGGTACGACCATCAGTGCCGGCGGTGCGCCAACGAGCGCGAGATCGCCCAGGAGCTGGACATCGATTTTGTCGGCTCCGATTTCCCCTTCTTCGAGCCCAAGTTTATCGAGGGGCTGCGCAAGCGGTATTGCCGCTCGCCCGTCCTGGTGGGCGATCTGGAGTTCGACCGCGAGACTCTGGAGCCGAAGCGGTTCGTGGAGAACCCTAAGGGCGCGCTGCATCTGTGGATTCCGTTGAATCGCAAGGGCCGCCCGGCGTCCGACCGCCGGTTCGTGGTGGGCTCCGACGTCTCGGCCGGCACCGGCGCGAGTAATTCGGTGTCCTGTGTGGTGGACCGGGCCACTGGGGAGAAGGTGGGGGTTCTCAGAACGCCCCACCTTCGCCCCAACCCGTTCGCCGAGTACAGTGTGGCCCTGGCGACGTTCTTCAACAAGGCGTTCATGATCTGGGACGGCTCCGGGCCGACTGGCCGGGTGTTCCGGGACCGCGTGGTCGGGTTCGGGTACGGGGACGTCTACTACCGGCGCAACGAGAAGAAGGTGACGCGGGCTATCAGCGACGAGCCGGGGTATTTCCTGAACCCCGAGGCCCGCGAGGCCCTGCTGGAGGATTACCGGGCCGCCCTGGCCGACCACCGGTACATCAACCGCAGCGCCCAGGGCATGGCCGAGTGCCTGCAATTCATCCGCAAGGCCGACGGCACCATCGAGCACAGCGCCAGCGCCAACGCCTTCGACCCCAGCGGGGCGCGCACGGCGCACGGCGACGAGGTGATCGCCGACGCCCTGGCCTGCAAGGGCCTGCACGAGCGGCAGGAGCGGATCAAGGCCGCCGAACCCCGGATTCCGGTGGGCTCCCTGGCGTGGCGCCGCAAACGGAAGGACGAGACGGCCCGCCGGGCCGTCGCCGACGTGTTGGGGGAGGGCTGGTAATGGCCGGGCTTCGCGTCGATTTCAAGCAGCTCCGCGCGGCGGTCGACTGGTCGCTGACTCAGCTCGAGACCCCGCGGCGCAACCGGGTGGACGCCATCCGCCAGTTTGTCGGGGCGCACTATTCGGACAACGGCCCCGAGCACCGCGTTCCGACCAACATGATCGAGCTGGCCGCCACGATCTACGTGCATCAACTGGCGGCTCGCGCTCCCCGCGTCATGGTGTCGACGACGACGCAGCGGCTGAAGCCCTTCGCCAAGGACATGGAGTTGGCGCTGAACGACATCCCCGACGAGATCGGGCTGGGTAAAACCATGCAGCGCGCCGTCCTGGAGGCCCTCTTTGGCGTCGGCGTCTGCAAGGTGGGGCTCGCCTCCTCCGGGCAGAGCGAATACGACCACGAGTACGGCGAGCCGTTCGTGGACCCGATCAGCCTCGACGATTATTTCTGCGACATGTCGGCCAAAAGTTACGACACCGTTCAGTTCGAGGGCAACGACTACTGGCTGCCCGTCGAGGCGGCCCGCGCCCTGTGCGAGGAGGACGACGCGAAGGAGATCGAGCCGGACGAGCATACGGTCGTCGGCGAAAGCGGGGTGGAGCGGGCCGAGGGGGTGGGCGTCAGCGAAGGGGCGGACCTTTACCGGGACAAGGTGTGGCTGCGCGACGTGTGGCTGCCCGACAGCGGACAACTGGTCACCTATGGCGTCCAGAACAAGAAGTTGTTCCGGGTGGTCGATTGGGACGGCCCTCGAAGCGGTCCCTATTACCGGCTCAGTTTTTCCGAGGTGCCGGGCAACATCATGCCCCTGCCCCCCGTGGCCCTGTGGCGCGACCTGCACGAACTCGGCAACAGCCTGTTCCGCAAGCTGGCCAAGCAGGCCGACGGGAAAAAGCGGGTGACGGCCTTCGGGGGCGGTAACGACGAGTCCGTGGAGGCCCTGCGCCGCGCCCAGGACGGCGAGGGTATGCGGTACGACGGCCAGCCGCCGCAGAACATCGACGTCGGCGGGATCGACGCCCCGACACTGGCCTTCTACCTTCAGACGCGCGACCTGTTCAGCTATTTCTCCGGGAACCTCGACACCCTGGGCGGTCTGGCGCCCATGACGGACACGGTGGGCCAGGAGGGCATGTTGAACGAGGCCAGCAGCGCCCGGATCGACCGGATGCGCGAGCGCACGCTGGAGTTCGCCGGCGAGATTTTCGAGGCCCTGGCCTGGTACGAGTGGACCGACCCGGTGCGCGAGCGCACGGTCCAGAAGCCCGTCGAAGGCACGGATATCACGATCCCCGTCCGGTGGTCCCCCGAGACGCGGGACGGCGATTTTCTCGATTACAACCTCGAAATCGACGCCTTCTCCATGGCCCCCGACACCCCCGGCGGACGGCTCCAGAAGATCGGCGTGGCCCTGGAGCGGTTCGTGTTCCCCATCATGGACACGATCCAGTCCCAGGGCGGAAAGATCGACATTCAGAAGCTGGTCGAAATCGTCGCCCAACTGAGCAACACCCCCGAGCTGGCCGACATTGTGGTTTTCGGGGAGCGGCCCCCCGAGGGCGATCCGCAGCGCGGCGGCGACGCAACCCCGAGGACCGCGAAGCCGGCCCATACGACCCGCACCTACGAGCGCGTGAACCGGCCGGGCGCGACGCGCCACGGCAAAGACGATGTGATGTCTCGAATCCTGATGGGCGCGGGGGTCCAGCAGAGCGAGGCGTCGGCCCTGGGACGGGGGACCGGATAATGCCGCTGTACTGCTATATCAACGAGGACGGCGTGACGCGGGAGATCGAGGCTAAAGCCGGCGAGGCCCCCAAAAGCGTGACCATCGAGGGCAAGGAGGGGTGGCGGGATTTCCGGGCCGAAATGCCCGGCGTCCCCGCGACGTCCGGATGGCCGATGCCGCCCTGCGTCGCCAGCGGAGTTCACCCGGAACAGGCCGGCCAGCTACGGGAGCATCTGCGCCGGTCGGGCGTCCCCACGGAAGTGACGAAAGACGGCGACCCTATCTATCGTGACGCGCGGCATCGGCGGCGGGCGCTCAAGGCCCGCGGAATGGTCGACCGCGCCGGATATTAACCACACAGGAGAGCGAACAGTGCCCGATCTCAACAAAACAACCGCCACCCCTCCGGCCGACGCGGCCGGGACCGACCCCGGAACGCTCGACAAGTCGTTCGCCGAGGAGATCGACGCCAGCGTCGACCGCGCCATGCAGGAGATCGAGGACGCGCGGGGCGAGAGCGAACCGGACAAGGAAGACAAGACAACGGACGACGGCGAGACCGCCCCCGAGGAGAGTGACGCGGACGGCGGCGAGGCCGAATCCAACGAGGATAACGCGGACGGCGGCGAGGCCGAATCCGACGAGGACGACAGCGACGAGGAGGGCGAACCGGCCGGAGGCGACGACCCTGAGCCGATCCCCGACGCGCTGATCGAGCGGGCCATCAAGGCGGGGTTCTCCCTGTCTGAGGCCCGGAAATACGCCGACGCGGACCTGTTGACGACGGTCTGCGAGCGGATCGAGGCGACGACCCGACCCGACAGCGGCGATGGCCGCGGCAATAGTGACGCTCGAGCCGATACGGCGGGCGGCGACGACCCCCTGGCCGCCATACCGGACCTGGACCCCGAGGAGTACGACGAACAGATCGTCAGCGGGTTCAAGGCCATGAAGGACCTCATCCGAAGCCAGCAGGACACCATCAAGGGCCTGCGCAGCCACCAGGGGGACGACTGGTTCGCCTCCCAGGTGAACGGGCTCGGCGAGGGAGTGACGGCGCAGCTCGAGGAGGCGCCCGAGAAGCGCGAGGCCCTGAAGACCAAGTTCGATCTGCTGGAGGCGGGCTACAGGGCCACCGGTCAGACGGTCGACCGGGAAACCGTGTTTCGCGAGGCGGCCGATCTCGTCCTGAAGGACGAGCGGGCCAAGGCGAGCGACGAGGCCAAAAAGAAGGCCCTGGCGAAGCGCCGGAAGCAGCACATTCAGCGGCCCTCGTCGCGTCAACCCAAACCCAAGGGAGACGCGCTCGAGGACGTGGCCGGCGAGCTGGACCGCCGGTTTTTCGATCGACGATAATCCCGCTCGACGGGACCTATAAGGAGATTTTCAATGCCGGGACTCGCATACAGTCAAATCGACGACGCCGTTCTGCTGACGCAGAACCAACTCATCAAACGGGGCGCGTTCGTCGACATGCAGACCGACCTGACCGACCATGTCGCCGTGCGCGAGATGTGGAAAAAGCGTCAGAAGAAGTTCGACGGGGGCGAAAACTGGGAGTTCGAGGCCCAGGTCGACCACAACCACTCGGCGCGCACCGTGGGGCTGTACGAAACCGACGGCAGCTCGATCAACGACACGATGGTCATGGGCGAGGTCGCGCCGCGGCACGTCAACGCCCACTACATCTACGACCAGCGCCTGAAGGCGTTTCAGCGGGGCGGCACGGCCATCGTGGACCTGGTGCGGACGAAGTACACGGGCATGATGGTCAGCTTCTACGAGCTGATGGAGGAGATGCTGTGGAGCAAGCCCACCGACTCCAGCGACGACAAGACGCCTTTCGGGATCGCCTACTGGGTGACCAAGAGCGCCACCGAGGGGTTCTACGGCGTCGACCCGTCCGGGTTCTCGGACGGCCGCGCCGGCATCAGCAGCGACGATTACCCGCGCTACGCCAACTGGACGGCGCAGTACGCCAACATCACCAAGGAGGACCTGGTTCGCAAGATGCGCCGGGCGCACCGCAAGTCGCGTTTCCGCTCTCCGGTGTCCCACGCCACGCCGTCGATGGGCGACATGGGCAACGGGATTTACGTCGGCGACACGCCCATCGGCATCATGGAGGAGCTGCTCGAGGCGCAGAACATGAACCTCGGCCCCGACCTGGCCAACCACGGCGGCCGCCTGGCGTTCAAGTCCACGCCCATCACCTACGCCCCGAAGCTCGACGACGACACCACCGACCCTGTCTACATGCTGGACTGGCGGTGGATGGGCGTCGGCGTGATGCCGGGCTGGGAGAACAACCTGGGCGAGCCGTACCGGGTGGCGGACAAGCACCTGGTGCGCCGCGTCGACCTGGACGCGTCGCTGAACATGGTCTGCACCGATCTCCGGCGGCAGGCGGTGATTTCCAAGTAACCCGACCGGCCGGCGCGGTCGAGAGGCCGCGCCGGCGCCCCATTTCGAATGGAGAGCGATAATGAATAACAGTCTCAACGGTCACCAGAAACAGGCCAACGCGGTCCCCGAGTGGGTGTGGTACGAAGGCACCGACGCCCTCAAGAAGGGCGAGGCGGTCTGCGAAAACCAGGATTACGGCACAGCCACCGACGACGACCCGCGCCGCTGCAACCGCGTCGAGCGTCCGAATCTGTCCAACGCGCGCTACTTCAAGGGGGTCGCCGCGCGCGACTACTCGGCGAAGTCGGGCGGCCAGCTCATCGAGATTTACGGGCCCGGGTCCAAGGGGGTGGAGATCGCCCTGAGTATCGACACCACCCTCAACACCGGCCTGCTGACCTTCGTGGCCGGCGCGTCGGGGGCTCACCGGGGCCGGTTCTACACCGGCAAATACCGGGGCCGCGGCTCCGTCGTGCCGCGCCAGACCGTCACCGCCGTGCTCGAGTCGAGCATGACCGGCGGCTGGTCCCTGGCCACCGACGGCGTAACCCTGACGGTCTCGTCCACCACCGGCGTCTCGGCGGGCGACACCGTCGCGCTGGTCGGCGGCGAGGTCGAGGACGGCGGGGGCTCCATCGTGGCCGGCAAGTACACCGTCAGTTCGGTGACCGACGCCACCACGCTGGTGTTGTCCTCCAGCGCCATCACGGGCACGGCCGCCGCCGCCCTGACCTGCACCGGGTACGCCTACACGGGCAATCCGACGTGCATCGGCGACCTGCTGACCGGCGAGGAGTCCGGCGGCGTCGAGTTCGTCAGCCCGCCCAACGCCGGCGTGGTGGGGCAAACCTACCTGGTCGGCGGCGTGTCCTATATCTGCGGCGGGGTCACCCTCGCGGCCGACGTGGACGTCACTTTCGCCCAGGGGGCTCTGCCCGGCGACCGGAAGGCGTTCGTTTGCCTGGGGACGCTGGGCACCAACGACTTCACCGTCGATCTGGCCACCAACGGCATCCAGATGGACGGGTCGTCGGCCCTGGCCGAGATCAACGCCATCGACGCGGCCGCCGACGCGGTCTATCTCCGCTTCGGCGGGGCCTTGTGGCACACGATGGACACGGTCGGCGGCGCGACCGAGGCGTAAGCCGTCAATCGCGGGGGACCGCCCGGCCGGGCGGTCCCTCCATATTATTTCGATCACCGCACAGGAGCCTGTCATGGCCAAAGACATCGCGAAAAAGCGAGACACGAATCTCCCCGAGGACGAGGCCCCCGAGACCCCGGCGCACGAGGACCGTATCGACGAGTTCGCCATCGCCGGGTTCGAGCGGCTGGGGTATACGGGCCGCCTGCCCGACTCCCTGGTCCGCGTCTACACGCAGTTCAAGCGGCGCAAGGACGCCCTGCGTCCGGGGCGCCTGTCGCCCGAGGGGTTCGCCTTCGTGACCCTGATCGCCGATTTGGCGGACCGCCGGATCGAACCGTAACCCGAAGCAACCGGAGGCGAGACCGATGACCGAGAAGTGGCTTCATTCCATGCGCGTCAACGTGGACAACGACGGGAATCC
>CAZUJZ010000166.1:0-8822 GCA_964620665.1 uncultured Desulfofustis sp.
AGGCTGGGGATGGAGATGACCGGCCGCTCGAAATCGACGAGCACGATTTCGCAATTTCCCCCCGGCGTGCGGCAGCAGGCCCTGCCGGCGAGTGACAATTCGCGGTCGAACCAGGAGCGCAGCAATGCTCCGCCGTAGGCCTCGACCCCGGCGGTCAGGTATGGTGGTGAGCGGCGGCTGAGTTTTGGTTTGATCTGCAGGGACGGGCTATCGGTATGGGCGCCGATAATGCGCATCCCCTCTGTCAACGGGGTGCCCGGGTTGAGTGAAAAAGCAATCAGGGAACCGCCCCGGCAGACGAACCCTTTGCTGGAGGTTCCCGGTGACCAGACCATTGCTTCCGGCAGTTCAGCGAATCCTGCATCCCAGAGCCGTTTTCGCATGGTGGCGACGGCATGAAACGGAGTCGGGCTGCTCTTGATAAAGGCAAACAGCGATTCGATTGAGGCGGTGGTTTCCATCATGCAGCGGGGCGGGGTGAGAGCAGCTCGTTGATCGCTTGGTACCTGGCGATCACGAGTAACCGCTTGTTATCGGGTACCCCTTCACCTGCGGGAATCACCGGCGAAGCGTCAGAAGAAAAGAGGGGGCCGGCTTCGCTTTGGTGATCAGCTGCCATTTCTTGTTCTTGCAGGGCGACGGCCTGCAGCTCGCGTTGAGCTTCTGCAAGCCTGATCGAAGCCTGGGCCGCTATCTGACGATCGGCGGCAGACGGCTCGGCCGGTGCCAATGCCGCCCGTCTGACGATCTGCATTTTGGCGATGGTTTCTTCGGGAGTAGCGGCACGGCCGATGTCGATACCGACTTCGCCACCGACTGCATACATGCGGCCATCCGGACCTTTCTGGTAGACAAATGAAGCGCCTCCCCGGGCATAGCTCCCGGCGGCGGCGAGATGGGCCTGTTCGTGCGCCCGAACCTCACGGTCGCGCGTCTGCAACTCACGTAGCACGGCCTGATCGGCGGCAGCCCGGTCACTGCGGTCAGCGGTCGGCAATCGGTTTGCATCGTCACCGCGGGGGGCGGCGACATCGCCTGCCGACACCCGTCGGCCCTGCAGCGAGACATCGATGAAATCATGGACGAAACCGTTCGCATCTCGTCTCCCCGGGTTCCCGGCAAGATCCGGCTTCGAGCCCCCCTGCGTGCCGGTTATGCCTGCCCGGCTATAAATCTGGCTTACCAGAACGGGAGATACACTGGTCATATCGGTTCAACCCAGATGACTAAGTTACACGAGCGAAGAAATGACCGGCCGGGTCGAGCCCGCTACTGATATTTCTCTTCGAGTTCGTAAAGGGTTTCGAGATAGTGATCACGCATCCGTAAATCAATGTTGCTGCCTTCAATTTCCGCAATCAATCTGTCGATGGCGGGGCCGATGTCGATACCATACTTGTTTCTGCCTTCCCGATTGGCCTGGTCGATGGTCAGGATCGCGTAGTAACTGACCACCATTCGGGACATCGAATCCCGGCGAAACAGGTAGAGTCGACCACCCATCGTGTTGAGGAAAAAACTGGCATACTGGTAGAGCGGGTCGTTACCGATTTCCAGGTTAAATCGCTGCTCCAGGCAATCCGGGTATTTCGTCAATTGGTAGAAATCTGCGAGCACCTGCTCAAACGTCTCTCGCTCACGATCGAGAATGCCTTTCAGCACGAGGATATTGTGCTTGCCGATAATGCGGAAAAAATGGGCGGTATTCTGCAGAATGGTGAACAAATCATCGGTTTCCCCGGTTACCACCGGCGGATTGTCGACAAGCTTCTGGATCAGTTCCGGAAAGTAGACGCTGCTCTTCTTTTCGAGTTGAAATGGCTGCAGATACGGCCGGGTATCAAGGGTGTCGAAAAAAGCTTCAATCCCGGAAGCCAGTCGTGAGCAATCCGATTCCCGGGGCGTCTCATCCGATTCCGGCCGGCCGGCTGCTTCGGTTCCGGTGGGGTCCATCGGGAGGATGGTCGGCAGCTCGGGTTGCTCCGGCCGCTCTGTTGTCCCGGAGGGCGGGGTGCCTGCCGGCCGGTCCGAATCATCAGCTGCCGAGACCGCGGATGAATTTTCAAGGCGGTCGTCCTGCTGCCGTTCAAGCAGCTCTTCGGAGGATTCAACGGATGATTGCTGACGGGTCTCGGAGGCCGATCGATTGGTCCAGGCGGTGATTTTTTCCAGGGAATCAGGGAAAAAAACAACCATGATGCCGAGTGCGGCTACAAACAAAAACAACAATCCGATAACGAATTTTGCTGCCGAGTTTCGCCGGACGCGGCGTTTTGGTGCAGGATCCTGGTTCTGCTCAGTCATTTCAATCAGGGTGCTCAGGTGGTTGTTGTACCGGGCTCTGTCAGCAGCACCACTATACTGTCTCGACGGTGAGAAGTCACGAACGAATTGTTTCCCGGGCATGCCGGGAAAAGAGATACCGTATCAGCAGGTTACCACGGTTGCCGACCGGTCGTCAGATGCCGTGCAGGGGACGGTTGTCTGCGCTTTTCTCCTTGACTGAATTCAGCGAAAACACTATGCTAGGCGACTGTCTTAGATAAGGAATGTCATGCGTTATGACAGTGTTTACGATACGAAAAAATGAGCGAAATTTATTCACAGGGAGGAACAAGATGACAATTTGTGTAGTAGGCCACTCGAACCCCGATACCGACTCCGTTACCTCGGCGATTGCTTATGCTGCGCTTCTCAAAGCACAGGGTAAAGATGCCAAAGCCTGTATGCAGTGCGGAGCAGGTGCATTGAATCCGGAGTCAAAACTGGTCGTCGAGCGCTTCGGCCTGCCTATGCCGGAGCAGATCTCCGACGCGGCCGGCCAGCAGGTCGCACTCGTCGATTTCAGTGATCTTGCTCAGGGGCCTGCCAACCTGGCACAAGCGGACGTGGTTGCTATTGTCGACCACCACAAAATCGGCGATGTAACGACCAATAATCCGATTCTTTTCCGTGCCGAGCCGGTCGGCTGTACCGGAACCGTACTAAACAAGATGTTCAAGGAAGCCGGTGTGGCCATTCCCAAAGACGTGGCCGGCGGCATGCTTGCCGCTATTCTGAGTGACACGGTTAATTTCAAATCGCCTACCTGCACCGATGAAGATCGAGCAGCCGTCGCCGATCTCAAAGGCGTTGCCGGTGTTGCCGATACCGATGCCCTGTTCATGGATATGCTCAAGGCCAAATCGGCGGTTGACGGTGTGCCGGCCAAGGACCTGCTGTTCCGCGATTACAAAGATTTTGACATGAAAGGCAATAAAGTGGGTGTCGGTCAGCTCGAACTGGCCACCCTCGATCAGGTAGCCGATGTCCGCGGTGAACTGCTCAAGGCAATGGAGGCTGTCAAGACGGATGGACGGCACAGTGTCCTGCTGATGCTGACCGATGTCGTCAAGGAGGGCACCGACCTGGTTGTGTTGTCTGACGACCCGGCACTGATCGAAAAAGCGTTCGATGGCAAGCTGGAGAACAACTCGATGTGGATCGACGGGATGATGAGCCGGAAGAAACAGACCGTTCCGAATCTGCAGAAGGCGTTTGGCTGCTAACCGCCCGCCTGCTCTACCGCCTGGCAGATGTTCAGGCGGATGATGTCGGCCCGGTTCCCGCTGTTGCGGGGACCGGGCCTTTTTTGTTTGTTATTCCTTCCCTCTCTCCGCGATGGCACGTTGTTTCCCCTGATCTATCAGCTCACGAATACGCGGATCCTCGGCAAAGGATTGTTGCAGAGGTATCAGGAGCGCCTGAAACAAACTTGGCTCAGCTCCATCGACCCCGGTGGCGAGAGATTTCGTCACCTGAGCCAACTCTGTTTCGGCCTGTTTCCGGGCGCGCAGCAACGCCGCCATTTTTCGACTGGAGGCAGCCTGATCTCGATTCTTCCGGCTGTCGAGTCGATCGATCTGCCAGGAAAGCGAGGCCAACCGTTCCATCAGCCGGCCGCGTTCCTTTTCCGGGTCGATCCCCCACGGCTGCCCGGTCCACCGCGCCTTGACAAAACCCAGCGACATGCCGCGATTGCCGCTTTGGGCGACAATTGCGTTATTGGCCCGAAATGGTGGCACTCTGTCGCGTTTCGGATCGGCGCCGATGATCAGATCGATTGCCGGGAAGTCTTCGGCAAGCTGCGTCGCCTGAGTGGCTGTGCCGTTGCTCAGCACGACAATCAGGTCGTGATCGCCGGATACGGTCTCGAGCAATCCGGTAAGCGTCTCGTTGACGGAAAGAACCTGATAATCTCCAGCCGGATCGGTATCCTCCGAGGTGAGGCCAATCACGGCAACACGAAGCGTCTCGATACCGACACTGCGATACGGAGCAAAGAGCAGGGAGCCGTTGAGATCTGCCAGGTTGGCCGAGATCCACGGCACGCCAAGCGTTCCTGCCGTCAAAACAACATCGAGGCCGGCGGCCAGATCGTAAGACCCGACGGCGACACCGTCGTATTTCATCTGGCGATAGACGGCCGCCATGGTTTCGACACCAACCCGGCCCGACGGGGTGAGATCGACTCGGGGACGGTTGAACAGCAGATTTCCCGCATCAACCAGCACATAAGGGATGTTATGCTCCCGGGCAATTGCATCGATTCTTCCGGCTTTTCTGGACAGTCCGCCCAGTTTGTTGGACCCTCAGCCGCCGCAGGGCTCGAGTTCTCCAAAGACGTTGCCGGAGAAAAAGACGCCGAGATCGGTCGGCTCGGCCCAGCCGGCAGCCGGCCGGGACAGAAGTGACACGCCAAGAAACAGCAGTGCGGCCAGCGAGATCAGTGCACCGTTACCGTTTGTTTTCATTGTTACCTGTTTTTTAGAATGGTTCGCCATTTTTCCAGTCGATCCTTGACGAGTGCTTCGTAGCACCGATTGGTGGGTCGATAAAATATCGTCCCGGTAAGCTCTTCGGGCAAATGGGTTTGACTGACCAGGGCATCCTTGTCGTCGTGTGCATAGCGATAGCCTTTTCCATAGCCGAGTTGTTTCATCAGCTTGGTCGGCGCATTTCTGATGTGCAGCGGAACCGGGAGAGACCCGGTTTTCTCGATCAAGGCCGATGCTTCGTTGGCCGCTGTATAAAGCGCGTTGCTTTTTGGCGCGGTCGCCAGGTAAACAACGACGTGCGCCAATGCCAGCAGCCCTTCCGGTGGCCCCAGGGCCTGAAATGCGGATCTGCCGGCGTTGGCCTGGACCAGGGCCTGGGGATCGGCAAGGCCGACATCTTCGACGGCGAACCTGGTTAAACGCCGGGAAATATAGAGCGGGTCTTCTCCTCCCTCGATCATGCGATAAAACCAATAGAGGCCACCGTCAGGATCAGAATCGCGGAGGCTTTTGTGCAGGGCGGAAATCAGGTTGAAATGTTCTTCGCCCCTCTTGTCGTAGCGCAAGGTCTTTTTTTGTGCCGCCTCGGCGATGATCTGAGCGGACAGCACTGTTTCCGTGTCCGTATCGACGTGTTGCTGCAGCATCAGGGTGGCGGCCACTTCGAGAATCGTGAGACCGCGACGGGCGTCGCCGTCGGCCAGTTCGACCAACAGTCCCAGGGCCTCGTCGGCAAGGACCAGGCGATACCTTCCTAGACCTTTGTCACGATCGGTCAGCGCCCGCAGAAAGATCTTCTGCAGATCTTCATCCTGCAGCGGTTCAAGAACGATCACACGGCACCGGGACAACAGGGGAGCAATGACCTGGAACGAAGGATTTTCCGTGGTTGCGCCGAGCAGCGTCAGCAGACCGTTTTCGACATGGGGGAGAAATGCGTCCTGCTGACTTTTGTTGAAACGATGAATTTCATCAACGAACAGGACAGTCTGGAGTTGATCGGTTGCCAGCCGTTCCCGGGCCGCGGCGACAATCTCCCTGATCTCCTTGACGCCGGAGAGGACTGCGGAAAAAAAGACGAAGTGGCCGCCGATACGGTGGGCTATGATTTTTGCCAGACTGGTCTTGCCGGTACCGGGTGGTCCCCAGAAAATCAGGGACGGAACGGAGCCCGAGGAGACCAGACTGTGCAGGAATTTCCCCGGTCCGAGAAGATGGTGTTGGCCATAAAAATCCTCCAGTCTCTCTGGTCGCACTCTCTCGGCCAGAGGCGATTGTTCGTTTAACGGCAGATGGTCGGCCATGGTCCCGGTCAACGGCAGATATAACAGGTATCATCGAAACAGACCCGGTCACCCGGCAGCAATTGCCTGCCCCGACGGGTCTCGACGACACCGTTTACCTCGACAAGATGATTGCGGACAAGCTCCTTCGCGGCGCTGCCGTCGGAGACAACCGCGGCGTATTTGAGAAACTGACCGAGTCTGATCGGGTAACCGGTTATGTCGATTGTTTGTTCTTTCATCAGGTGTGACAGGGGATTGGACCGTGCTCTCGAGCTGAAAAAGCGGTGCCTCCGGAAGAGGGAGACGCTGCGGCGGTTTCGGGCGCCAACAATCTTGTAGTTCTTGTACGAATCAATTATAATCTATCGGCAAAGCAGGCTATTTTCTTGAAACGGAGCAATGACCGGGAACCGGCCTCAAGGGACTCGGCAACGTTTTCCACGACGAGTTCCACCTCGGAGATACACAAGACAGGTACATTTGTACACATCATCAATCTTACCGGCAAGGAAAATGGAGAACCACCATGTGTAAAGGCTTCCTGAAAACCGTCCTGATCTGTATCGTTTCTTTCTCTTTTCTCTCCGTCCTTGGCGGCTGCGCCCGGCAGTCGACTACGGTTCCACCGGTGGAGATCAGCCCGATTCCAAGCGTTATCAGTAATTTCGACGATATCGAGCTGCCTGCTGAAATGGAACTCGACCTGAAAAAGACGATGTCCATTAAAACAGAGTCTTTCCGGGGTGGAATCCTTCATTATGCCGGTCGAGTCGAAATCCATTCACTGAAAGATTTCGTCATCTCTTCAATGAAGAACAACCAGTGGAAGCACGTCGGTGAAGCCTCCTACGATAACATCCTGCTCGCCTTCACCAAGCCGAACAAGACCTGTATGGTCGTGCTTTCCGAAGGTTTCGGCGGGGCTCTCGGCAAGACCTATATCGAGCTATACATTACCGTAGATGTCGCCGCCGCCAAACAGCTCAATCCGTTTGGCGAGCCTATCGGCAATTAGGATTAATTCCAGTCTCGTCTCGCATCCGAGAACCAGCGGTGCGCCACTGCCCCGTCGGCAAGACGAGTTACGACTCGTTTCCGACAGCCGGTGACGCACCGCCGGTTTCAGAAAGGTTGTCGCATCGTTGTTCTCGCCCGCGTCGGTTTTGAATGGAAATCAAAATTTTCCAAGATAGCCTTTTATCTCGCGATAAAACTGCTATTATTGCTATTATACACGGCGCCACGTGAAAGAAAGCGCCGTGTTTCGCAACCCGGCTTGAAGGGGCAGACCGCCTCTCTTGTCATCACCTCTGATAGGCAGACGATACGTGAAACAGCAACGGGCCTTGGAAAAAGCCAGACAGGTACTGTTGGAGGCAGAACAGGGAAAAAACAGGGACAGAATCAATCAGGCCGTTCAGCACTTACTGGCCGGTGATCGTGACGTGTTGAACCATCGGGACGTTGTTGCCGCTCTCGGCCCTCATCTTCTGCACTGTTATCAAGCGGGCCAGCGTCAGACAGTCCATGATGTCTTGGCAATGCTCGGTGGCCTGGTCTGTGATGGTGACCATGAGCTGCGGGAAAAAGCGGTTGATGCCTTGAGCAAATGTTCGGCAGCACTCGACCGGTACAATGATCCGGAACTCCTGCTCAGCGCCCATAAACCGCTGGTCGCCTGGATGAGCTGTGAAGAAAAATATATCAGCGGCTTCGGTATCGCCTGCAGCCAATTGCATAAATGTGCCCAGAAACTCCTGAGTAATAAAAAATACTGGTCGGAAGCCGAGCCGCTCCTGATCACCCTGCACCATATTCAGGAAGGGGTCGTTGAACGTAACAACTCGATTCGTGGAATGGCGATCAAACTGCTGGAGAGCCTGGCGACCAAACAGCTGCTGGATAACCTGGCAACCTGCTATCTACAGGAGCGGACCAATCTGAAGTATAGCGCCGAAACCATTATGACCAACCTCGGGCGCCGTTCCGTGGTCTATCTTCTCAATCGCATGATGCATTCCCAGAGCAAGGATGAGCGTCTGCAATTGATCAAACTGATACCCGGAACCGGCAATGTCGCCGTTCCGGTACTCGCAGAATGTCTTGAAAAGAAACCACCGTGGTATGTTATCCGTAATATCGTTTTTATCATCTCAGAACTGAACAACGGCTCTTTGTACACGATGGTCAGACCCTATTTGTCGCATCCTGACATCAGGGTCCAGCAACAGGTATTGAGCTGCATGGTCAAGATCAGCGGCGGTAAACTGCAGCGCCGCCTGATCGAGGCCCTGCCGCTGGTGCATGACGAACTGAAAATGCAGATTATCATGCAACTCAGTCAAATCGGCGGTGAAGAAGTCGTTGCCGCACTGCTCGACCTGCTCAGATCGCGAGACACTCTGAATCGGGAAACCTATATCGAACTGCTGGTCAAGATCTGTGTTGCCTTTAAGTTTTCGTCGACCAAAGAGGTTATCCCCGCACTCAACGAGCTGATAGATGAGCGACAGAAACATGCCGGACCGTCCGATCCGGTCATTGTTGCCGCCCGGGACAGCCTGCTTGTACTCGAACCCCGCTATCGACACCAGTCGCAAGCGGTAGGAGGAGAAATCGATAGTATCGAATCGGATTATCACTTCGTCTCCGAACAGGACAAGACCGGAGCGTTGCGCAGAATCGAAAGGAGCGTCAAGGATCTGGTGGCCCAGGGCGA
>CAZUJZ010000167.1:0-6083 GCA_964620665.1 uncultured Desulfofustis sp.
ACCCAAAAAAAAAGGGGGACAGACCCTTTTCAAAAAGGGTCTGTCCCCCTTTTTTCTTTTTTGGGCGCTGGGCCATAAAGATTGTCTGTGAAGAAAGGAAGAGCAGCAAAACCATTGCCGCTCTCCCCGGTGTCAGGTAGAATTAAAGCAGACTGGCTTGAACGTTATGAAAACAACAGTTCCGACATATCGTTTTGCCCCTCCTGCTGACGAGCCAACCACCCTGCCAGTTGCCGCCTTTCTTCGCCCGGCGCGATGTTGTCTGCTGGTGCTTTCGCTGCTGCTCCTCGCTACCGGTCTGGCTGTCTGCCGTGTTCAAGCCGCTGACCTGCCGGTAAAGATCGGTGTGCTGGCTATCCGTGGCAAGGCCGTGGCGACGCAGCGCTGGCATTCGACGGCCAATTATCTGAGCAGCTATATCCACGGCTATCGGTTTTCCATCGTTGCTCTGGAACATTCAGAGATCGAAGACAGCATCAAAAACGGCGATATCGATTTCGTCCTGCTCAATCCCCTGCTCTACGTGGAATTCGAAGAACGTTACGGGATCAACCGCATCGCCACGCTCAAGGAGGAACGGCTCGGACAGGCCTATTCTCAATATGGCGGCGTTATCTTCTGTCGCGCCGACCGGAGCGATATTCGTTCCCTTGCCGACCTGGAGGATAGACGTTTTTCGGCTGTTGCCGAAGAATCACTGGGTGGCTGGCAGATGGTCAAGCGGGAACTGGTGGAGCGCGACTTCTTGCCGGATTCCATCTTTCGCGAACTGATCTTCACCGATAGTCACTATGGGGTGGTAACGGCGGTCACCGAGGGGCATGTCGATGCCGGAACGGTGCGCACCAACGTGCTCGAAGAGTTGGAGGAGGAAGGCAGGATCAAGCTTGAAGACTATTACGTCTTTCCCGCCCTGGCGGAAACCGCCAAACAAACCCCCTACTTCTGTACCACCCGGCAATATCCGAACTGGCCGATTGCCAAGATCAGACATACCAGCGACGATCTGGCCGAGCAGGTAAGCATCACCCTGCTGCAGATGAAGCCGTATTTTACCGCCGCCATCGCCGCCCATTGTGCCGGCTGGACCATCCCGCTTGATTACCAGCCGGTCCACGACCTGATGCGCGTGCTGCACCTGGGGCCGTACCGGGATCTCGGCACGGTCAAGCTCACCGACGTCCTTCGCGCCTACGGGGTCGTCATCGGGCTGGTCTGCGCGCTGTTTGTGGTGCTCGCTTTGTTCACCGCCAAGGTCATGAAACTCAACCACGAAATCAACAAGTCGCATCAATCACTGAAAAAAGAGATCCAGCAGCATATCACGCTCGATGAAGAGCTGAAAAAGGCCAAGGAGATGGCAGAGGCGGCCACCCGAGCAAAAAGCGAGTTTCTGGCCAATATGAGCCACGAGATCCGCACCCCGATGAACGGCATCGTCGCCGCCACCGATCTGGCCCTGAGCGAGCCGTTATCGCCGACCGTGGAAGAATACCTGCATATCGTCCAGAACTCCTCCTACTCCCTGCTCGGTATCATCAACGATATCCTGGACTTTTCAAAAATCGAGGCCGGCCAGCTGGAGTTGAAGGAGAGAATCTTCAAACTCGATGAAATCTTCGATCAGGTCATCGACCTGTTCACCTACCAGGCCGCCGAAAAAGGCATCGAGCTGATCGTCGATATCGACCCCAAGACACCGCGGATCCTGCTCGGTGATTCCCTGCGCCTGCAGCAGATCCTCACCAACCTGATCAGCAATTCGATCAAGTTCACCCCGGCCGGCGGCAGCATCGTGATCAGTGTTACCGGCGGTCCGGTGGCAACGGACGAACACCGGGCCGATCCGGTGGAGCTGCGCTTTGCCGTCAAAGACAGCGGCATCGGCATTGCCCCGGAATTTTTGCCGTTCCTATTCGAACCGTTCACCCAGGGAGACGGTTCGACAACCCGCAAGCACGAAGGAACCGGTCTCGGACTGAGTATCTGCAAGCAGTTCGTGACGATGATGGACGGTACCATTTCGGTGGACAGCACCCTCGGTGAGGGATCGATTTTTTTCTTTACCGTCCGCCTCCGACAGGCGGGAACCGTGCCGGCCGGTAAGAATACATTCCCCGAAGACATCCGCGGTCTCAACGCGCTGGTCATCGATGATCTCCCCGAAAACAGGATGATTATCGCCAAGATTCTCGGCACACTCGGCTTTACCGTAGAGACCCTTCCGTCCGGGGAAGACGCTTTGGCGCGGCTGCGACCGGAGCAATTGAGCGACAAGCCGGTGCATCTGATCATGATGGACTGGAAGATGCCAGGGCTTGACGGTATCGAGACCACGCGGAAGATCAGAAAAGAGTTGAATCTGACCATCCCGATCATCATCATGACCGCCTTTGCCAAGGACGTTCAGCGCGGCGAGGCCGAATCGGTCGGCGCCAACGGGTTTCTTGCCAAGCCGATCTTCCAGTCGACGCTGTTCGACGCGATCATGGACGCCTTTGGCAAAGAAGGCGGGCACGCAACACCTGTCCACCATGACTTCACCACCCGCACCTCGATGTATCGCAAGCATCTGAACGGATATCGCATCCTGCTTGTCGAGGACAACCTGACCAATCAACAGGTCGCCCAGGCCATTTTGCAGACCGCCGGCATCAAAGTGACCATTGCCGCCAACGGCAAGGAAGCGGTCGAACTGGCCGACTGCTCGCAATTCGATGCCATTTTAATGGACATTCAAATGCCGGTCATGAACGGCTATGAAGCAACCCGGATGATCCGCGCCAAAAAATCGTGCAGCAAACTGCCGATCATCGCGATGACCGCTCATGCAATGAAAGGTGACGAGGAAAAATGCCTTGAAGCCGGCATGGATGGCTACATTGCCAAGCCGATCAACCAGGAACGACTCTTTCATGTCCTCTGGCGCTTTTTGCGGGGTCACCCGCCGAAGATAACACCGGCCGTCCCTGCCGAGCCTGCTGCCGCACCGGAGCCGACGCAAAACCGTCATTCGGAGCCGGCAGACACAACCGAAGATACGCCGTACCCGGAAAACGGCCAGCCAACCACCTCTTTCGCTCCTGTCAACAAACAGGCTATGGACCCGACCGATGAAGCCGCCGCCCGACTCGAGACGGTAACATCGGTTATCGATATTGACGCAACCTTGAGCGCTCTGGGCATCGACGCCGAAACACTGCTGAAAATCCTGATCAGCTTTTTCCATGACAATCGCGCCACCCCTGACGCACTCGAGCGGGCACTGCAGGAGCAGGACTGTGGTAAACTCCGACAGATCGCGCATAAGCTCAAAGGCAGCGGCGCCAATATCGGTGTGCCCGACCTGACAACGGCAGCTCAGCAGCTGGAAAGCACCTGCAAAGAACACGAAACCAAAACCTGTGGCGGCGAGCCGTTTGCCACCCTGGTCGAAACCGTGCGCGATATATTGACCCGTGTCCTGGACGCACTGCAGACTCTTGACCGGAGTGAAGACAGCGCTTCCGATTCGACTTCGGACGCCACGGACCTGCCGGACCTGCTTGCAGACCTGGAAGCGGCGATCGACCGCGCCGATCCGGAAGAGATCAGTTCCTGCTTTGCCAGGGTTCACCGTCAGGCTACCCGGCATCGGGCAATCAACCAGCCGCAGCTCGAGTCCTTGGCCGCGCGGATCGAGCGCTACGACTATGAGCAGGCAAAAGAGACCCTCGGACAGCTCCGCCGGCAGCTGAAGGATGCTTCATGAGCCACGACCGACCGCTCGTCCTGATCGTTGACGACAACCCCACCAATATCGATTTGCTGGTCGCCACCCTGAAAAATGACTATCGGCTCGGCATTGCCAAGCGTGGTCAGCAGGCCATCGATTATGCCCGGAAATTTCGGCCGAATCTGATCCTGCTCGATATCATGATGCCGGAGATGGATGGCTACCAGGTCTGCGCAATACTGAAAAAAGACGAAGCAACCGGTTCGATCCCGATCATCTTCATCACCGCAATGCAGGATACCGCCAGCAAAACCAGAGGGTTCGAGGAAGGAGCCGTCGATTATATCACCAAGCCGTTTCATACCGCCGAAGTCCTCGCCCGGGTCAGGACCCATGTTGAGCTGGACCAGGCACAGACCCAGCTGATGTCGCAGAATACGCTGCTCGAACAAAAAGTACAATCCAAGACGGCGGAATTGCGGGAAATGCTCAACAGCAGCATCATCAGTATGGCCCGCATGGTGGAAATCAGAGATCCCTACACGGCGGGACACCAGCAGCGAGTCGCCCAACTGGCCTGTGCCATTGGTGCCAAGATGGGCTTGTCCAAGCATGTCATCGAAGGAATCCGGATCGCCAGCCTGCTGCATGATGTGGGCAAGATCCGGATCCCGGTCGCCATTCTCAGCCGGGCCGGCACCCTGCTTGATGCCGAACTGGAAGTGATCAAGATTCATTCCCAGATCGGCTTTGAGATCCTCAAGAACATCCCCTTTCCCTGGCCGGTCGCCCAGATGGTCTTTCAGCACCATGAACGGCTGGACGGATCCGGCTACCCACTCGGCCTGCGGGAGCCCGACCTGCTGCTCGAGTCGAAAATCCTGACGGTCGCCGACGTGACCGAAGCGAAAAGCTCCTTTCGCCCCTATCGGCCGGCCCTCGGCCTGGAAGCGGCGGTTGCCGAACTCAATCAATATCGGGGAGTCTATTACGACAAGGACGCCATAGACGCCTGTCTGGAATTGTTGACCAAAGATGGATTCACCTTCGCCGACGCCGAGGACAAGGAAGGCAACCCAATCCTCTGCGTCGCATCACCTGACTGCGGGATACAATCCAACTAACCCACCTGCGGGGCAGGTTGTAACCTGTCCCGCGGCTCATACCGAGGAAGCTGAAGCTTTTTTTTCAAGGTTCCTGGGGACAGGTTACAACCTGTCCCGCAGATTTATCAGTCTCCCAGACACGTGCCGACATTGCGGGCGCTTTCGATCCAGCTGTGATTGGGTGGCACTACTTTGCGTTTGTTGACCACGTCCTTGAGGGGGACCGGTTCGGTGCTATCGCCCCGGACGGCGACCATAACGCCGCCGATCCCCTCATCGATATAGCGGACGCAGGCGCTGCCGAGCTTGGTCGCCAGCACCCGGTCGGTTGCCGACGGGGTACCGCCCCGCTGCAGGTGGCCAAGAATGGTCAAGCGTGACTCGAGCCCGGTCATCTCTTCCAGCTGCTGGGATAAGCGCAGGGTGTGGGTGGAACGCTGCCGGGCAAAGGAGACGTAGGCATCCTGGGCCTTTTTCCTGCCTTTGCTCTTACTGCTCGATTCCTTGGCCTTGACCTTGTCTTCGCGGAGTTTGTCCAGCGTCTTCTTCTCATTGATCGACAGGGCGCCCTCGGCGACCACGACGATGCTGAAATTTTTCCCCCGTTGCTGCCGGTGTCTGATGGCCCGAACGATCTTTTCCCGGTCATAGGGGATTTCCGGGATCAGGATCACGTCGGCCCCGCTGGCAATGCCGGCGCCGAGGGCCAGCCAGCCGGCGTTGTGGCCCATCACTTCGACGACGATAATCCGGTGATGGCTATGGGCGGTCGAATGTAGCCGGTCGATGGCCTCGGTGGCGATCTCCATCGCGGTATCAAAACCGAAGGTGACGTCGGTACCGTAGACATCGTTGTCGATGGTTTTCGGCAGGGTCAGGATATTGAGGCCGCGTTCGGCCAGCCTGAAGGCGTTTTTCTGGGTACCGCCGCCGCCGATACAGATCAGCGCGTCCAGGTTCTGGCGATGATAATTGTCGCAGATCACCTCGGTCATATCCATCATTTCGCCGCCGACCGGCATCTTGTGAGGTTTATCGCGACTGGTGCCGAGGATGGTGCCGCCCAGGGTGAGGATCGAGGAGAGCATCGCCCGTTCCAGGCGCAGCAGCCGGTTTTCCATCAATCCCCTAAATCCGTCGCGAAAGCCGACGACCTCCATGCGCCCGGTGTCCAGCGCCGTCTTGCCGATCGCCCGAATGGCCGCATTCAATCCCGGGCTGTCGCCGCCCGACGTCAATACACCGATGTGCCTGCTCATCGT
>CAZUJZ010000167.1:6183-8806 GCA_964620665.1 uncultured Desulfofustis sp.
CCGGAGATCGCCCGGCCGCCCGCTCCCTCGTTTCGACGACGCCGAGCAAAGCGCCACACATGCCAGGCGGACAAAACGATCAGGAACGCTGCGCTGCCGATCTTCAGCCAAAACGGCAGCAATTCCCGGGCCTCACCGATCACCGCACGCGGCTCGATATCGATCAGCTGATAGAGCTTATCCAAACCAAGTCCAAAAAGCACGGAGACGATGGCCACCACCAGAAGATACCTGAGGGTACCCATTTTGCCAAGCACCTGAAACAGAACCGACAGCGAAGTCATGTTGGTTGCCGGCCCGGCCAGCAGGAAAACGAGCACGGCACCGGGACTGGCCCCCTTGAGCAGCAGGGCCGCGGCAATCGGCGTGGAGGCCGTGGCGCAGATATACACCGGCATGCCGACGACAAGCATGGTCAGCATCGACACCAGGCCACCGCCAAGTACCAGATTGGAGAAATCCTCCGGCAGGTAGGCGGTGATCAGGCCGGCCAGCAGCAGACCGGCACAGAACCAGACGACAATGTCCCCCCAGACATCGACCAGCGCGTATCTGCCGCCCTCGCCCAGCCGCCGCAGCAGTCGGGTCGCCGGGGGCAGGCCGGCCGCTGCCGGAGGGACCGGCCCGGCGACAGGAGACGACGCTGCCGGGGCCGGCGGGATCGGCACGGCTGCAGCAGGCGGCGCGGAGGGAGCAAGGGGGATCGGCCGGGCCGGAGAGTGACGCTCGCCCGGCGCGTCCGGGTCGTGCAGCCGGTTTTCGACAACGCCGGCGGTGACCCCGGTCACCAGGGCCGCCAGCGGACGCACCACTGTCATGATCGGATCGAGCAGCGCGTAGGTAATGGCTATCGAATCGACGCCGGACTCAGGCGTCGTCACCAGGAAGGCGGACAGGGCGCCGCGGTTCGCTCCCTGCCGCTTGAACGATGCTGCCGCCGGCAGCACACCGCACGATCAGAGCGGCAGCGGGATGCCAAGCAGTGCCGCCTTGAACACCGAACGATACCGGCCGTAACGCAGGTGCCGGACGATGATCTGCTGGTTGATAAAGATCTTGATGGCGCCTGCTGCCATGATACCGAGAATGATATAGGGCGACGAATCGAGCAGGATCCGCCACATTTCGAGGCCGATGGCCGTGATATCGCTCATGTCGATGATCCACCTCCCGGAGCCGCTTCACGGGCATGCTCGACGGCCGTCTCGACCAAGTGCATGACGTGGTCGTCGGCCAGCCGATAGTAGAGCACCTGACCGTCCCGCCGATTTTTGACCAGGTTGGCGATGCGCAGAATACGCAACTGGTGGCTGGCCGCCGACTCGCTGACACCGAGCAGGGCGGCCAGGTCGCAGACGCACATCTCCTCGATGGCCAGCGCACTGACGATGGTCAGCCGGCCGGGGTCGGCCAGGGCCTTAAACAGATTGCAGACCGACTCGGCCGGCGGCAACCCGCTCAACGCCTGCCGGGCCGCAGCCAGCCGATCTTCATGGATGATTCTACGCTGGCATCGATCTTCGTTCATAACGCTCCTCTTTATATGAATATATGATCATATATTACAATATCTATACAAAAGTGCAATAAGCTGATGCATTTTCTTCGGCCATGCTCCATAATGGGTTGACGTCAAAACTGCTTCCCCGCTGCTACCGCCGCCGCGGGGCCAGCCACACAACCCACTGCAGAGAACCATGCCCGGAACACTCTACATCGTCGCCACCCCGATCGGCAATCTCGAGGACATGACCGGCCGCGCCGTGCGCACCCTGCGCGAAGTCGACCTGATCGCGGCCGAGGATACCCGGCATACCCGCAAGCTGCTCAGCCATTTCGGCATCGCCACACCGCTCATCAGCTATTATCGGGAGAAAGAGACCCAGCGCGCCGCCGAACTGCTCGAGCAGATTGGCGGCGGCGCCTCGGTGGCCCTGGTCAGCGACGCCGGCACGCCGGGCATCAGCGATCCCGGGGCGGTTCTGGTCAGGCAGGCCAGGGCGGCGGGCCTGCCCATCGTGCCGATCCCGGGGCCGTCGGCACTCAGCGCCGCGGTCTGCTGCGCCGGGCTCGATCCCGGCAGCTTTCTGTTTCTCGGTTTTGCGCCGGCCAAACGCGCCCAGCGGCGCACCCTGCTGCAATCACTGAAAACCACCCCCTACCCGCTGGTCTTCTACGAGTCGCCGCACCGCATTGTCTCCTTTGTCAAAGACTGCGCCGAACTGCTCGGCGACCGGGTCGTTCTCTGGGCCCGGGAGATCAGCAAACTCTACGAAGACATCGAGGAAACCACGCTGCACCAACTGGCCGAGCGCATCGACGGCACCAAGATCCGCGGCGAATTGGTGCTTATCGTCCACCCCGGGGCCACCATCCAGCCGGCAGGCGGCACGCTCGACGAAATCCTCTGCTGGTATCGCGATCAGACGGAGCTGTCGCTGAAGGACGCCTGTCGCGCGGTTGCGACCGATCTCGGGGTCGGCCGCTCGGAGGTCTACCAGCGCGCGCTCGAATTGTGGCAGAAGCGCTGATCACCCTGCCAAGAGGAGTACCATGAGAACCTGCGTCACCCCCGACGGAACCTTTTGCTATGGCATCCACTCCCCCTCCTACACGGTCCGCA
>CAZUJZ010000168.1:0-8733 GCA_964620665.1 uncultured Desulfofustis sp.
GTCCGCAGCCCTACGGGCCTTTTTTCTCCGGCCTGCCGGGCCTTCGCGAGGCAGCCTCCGGCAGAACCGGTCAGCCTTGGGGAGTTGATTTTATAACAGTAAAAACAAACACTTAAAAAGCAAACAATGGTCGTTTTCAATGGATTGACAGGTGACGAATAAGTGTTACGTTGTGGTTGGTGTTTTTCCTTGACAAAAATATGACCGTACATTATCTGGATATTTACACAAAATGCTTGCTCTGAGAGTATCGTTTTGAGCCTGGCCAAGCATTTGGAATGCTTGGCTTATTTTATTTCTCTAAGGAGGTGTGTAATGTTTGAAGTGGTAGTAGACAAAGATAAGTGCAGTGGCGACGAGGAGTGTGTAGCAGCATGTCCGGCTCAGGTTTTCGAGATGGTCGACGGCAAGGCCGAGCCTGTCGAGGCCGATGAATGTCTCGGTTGTGAGACCTGTGTTGAAGTGTGCCCCGAAGGCGCCATTACCGTAACGGAACTCTGATACGGTTTTAGAACCGAACCCGGGTTTGAGCCCATCTCCCCGCTGCGGGGGGGATGGGCTTATCTGTTTATGGCAGGAAAAAAAAGAGCGCCACGGGGCGTCAGTCGTTTCAAACCGGGAGTGGCCCCGCCGGTCCACCTGTTCTGCGCCGCCCTGTTTTGGAGCGGGGCCGGTGTATTTCTGCTGGTTCGCGGTATTATCCTGCTGACAACCGGTGATAGTCTGTGGCTCGTTGGAGCCGGCGTGCTGCTCGGCTTCGCCAAGTCATACATCGTCCTTGATCGATCGGCCCGACGGGTTATCATACGGATCAGACAATTTGGTGATCATACCTGCATCGGTGCGGTATACTCCTGGAAGACCTGGCTGTTGGTGCTGGCCATGGTCGCCTTCGGTATCGTGATCAGGCAGGTTGGCGACGGCTGGTCCGTGTCGATCGGTACGGCCTGTGTTGCGATCGGCAGTGGTCTGATCTATTCCAGCAGGCTTGCCTGGCGGGCTTTGTGGCAGTGGCAAACGGGAGCGTAGAGGGTATGGGGATATCGTCTTGGAATCGGGTCATTATCGATGAGGCCGCTTTGGCAGCAAACTATCACCTGCTCACGACCCGAGTGGGCGAGTCGGTGCGCGTGCTGGCCATGGTCAAGAGCGATGCCTACGGGCACGGTTTGGCCGCCGCCGCCGGCGCCTTTGCCCGTGCCGGCTGCCGGGATTTTGGTGTGGCCGAGATCGGCGAAGGCGTCGAGTTGCGCGAGGCCGGGTGCAGCGGCGAGATTTTTATCTTTCTCGGTTGTGCGGCCGAACAGGTCGATTATTATTTCAGCCATCGATTGACCCCGGTGGTCTTCAGCCGGGACGATCTGCGCCGGCTGGGCGAAGCGGCCCGGCGTCGCGGGGTGAAAATCGGTGTTTATCTGAAGTTTGACTGCGGCATGGCCCGTCTCGGCTTCCACCCGGACATGGCGGCCGCACTGGCTCGTTATTGTTATGAATTACCGGAGATCGAGGTGCTCGGGGTGATCAGCCATTACCCGTGTGCCGACGACCCCGCTGCGATCAGCAACGAGGCGGTGGCCGCAGCTTTTGCTGCGGCGGCTGCACCGTTCGACGGGTCGCCCGGCCTCGTCCGTTCCCTGTGCAATTCCGGCGGGACCCTGTATCTGCCGGCAACGCACGGTGAATTGGTGCGTGCCGGAATTGCGTTATACGGGTATTATCCGGACGGCCCTGCCGGTCGCCCGGCTGCCGGTCAACCGGCCCTGCGGCCGGCGCTGAGTTGCGTGACAACCATCCTGCAGATCAACGATGTTGCGGCGGGCAGCGGCATCAGTTACGGCCATACCTATCATGCCCCGCGGGATATGCGCCTGGCGGTGCTGCCGGTCGGCTACAGCGACGGCTATCTGCGCAGCCTTTCCAACCGGGCCGAGGTGTTGATCGACGGCCGGCGGGCGCCGATCCGGGGACGGATCTGCATGAACCTGTGCATGGCCGATGTTACCGATATTCCCGCGGCCCGGGCCGGAGACGAGGCGGTGCTGCTCGGCCGGCAGAGGGACCAGACCATCGACGCCGACGAGATCGCCGGCTGGAGCGAGACGATCAGCTACGAGATCCTCTGTGCGCTGGGCAACAATAACCAACGATCCTATCAGCAATCATCATGATCAGAAGCCGCTTGAAAGAGATGGTCGACCGCTGTTTTGTCGACGGGGTGCAGCAGGGGCTGTGGACCGGCGAGGCTGCCGGCAGATATACGGTCGAGATACCGAAACATGAAAACCAGGGCGATTTTTCCACCAATATCGCCCTGGTTGTCGCCGGTCTGGAGAAACGCAACCCGCGAGAGCTGGCCGCTCGTTTCGCCGCCCTGCTCGAAGCGGAGCGGGAGTTGATCGCGGCGGTGTCCGTCGCCGGGCCCGGTTTTGTCAACATCACCATCAATCGCTCCGTCTGGCAGCAGGTGATTGCGACCGTCGAGGCGGCCGGCGAACGGTTCGGCCGGAGCCGGATCGGCGGTGATCGCCGGGTGATGGTCGAGTTCGTCAGCGCCAACCCGACCGGGCCGTTGTCGGTCGGCCACGGCCGGCAGGCGATCCTCGGCGATGCGATCGCCCGGTTGCTCGAAGCCACCGGGCACCAGGTCTACCGGGAGTATTACTATAACAACGCCGGCCGGCAGATGCGGGTGCTCGGCGAGTCGGTGCGGGCCCGTTACCTCGAATTGCTCGGTGAGCCGGGCAGTTTTCCCGAGGACGGCTACCAGGGTGAGTATATCTACGAGATCGCCCGGGAACTGGTCGCCGAGACCGGCGCCGATCTGAAGGATGTGGCGGCAGTCGAGCCGTTCCAGGACAAAGCCGAAGCGGTGATCTTCAAGGACATCTCGGCAACGTTGGCCCGGCTGGGGATCGTCTTTGACAACTATTTCAATGAACGCTCGCTCTACGAGAGCGGCGCCATCGACGAAGTGGTGGCCGAATTGCGGGCCAAAGGGCTGGTTTACGAGGAGGAGGGGGCGACCTGGTTTCGCACCAGCCGGTTCGGTCAGGAACAGGACCGGGTGATCATCAAGCGCACCGGCGAACCGACGTATCGCCTGCCCGACATCGCCTATCACCGGGAAAAGTTCCGGCGGAATTTCGACTGGCTGATCGATATCTTCGGTTCCGATCATATCGCCACGGTCCCCGATGTGCTGGCCGGCGTCACGGCGCTCGGCTACGATGCCGACACGGTGACCGTGGTCCTGCACCAGTTCGTGACGCTGCTGCGGGACGGCAAGCAAGTCAAGATGTCGACCCGCAAGGCGACGTTTGTCACGGTTGACGAACTGCTCGACGAAGTGAGCGCCGATGCGGCCCGGTTCTTCTTCATGATGCGCAAACCAGACAGTCAGCTCGAATTCGATCTCGATCTGGCGGCCAGTCAAAGTCAGGAAAACCCGGTCTACTACGTGCAGTACGGCCACGCCCGGCTCTGTTCCATCCTGCGCCAGGCCGGTGAGAAAGGGGTTGCGGTCGTCGCCGCCGGCGCGGTCGATACGTCATTGCTCAACGAAGACGAGGAGATCGCCCTGCTCAAAGCGATGGCGGCCTTCCCGGCCCTGATCGAGAGCGCGGCGCTGCAGCTGGAACCGCACCGGGTCATTTTTTATCTGATGGACCTTGCCGGACGTCTGCACAGCTATTATAACAAGCACCGGGTCATCGGCGATGATCCCGCTCTCAGTCAGGCCCGACTCGGCCTGATCGTCGCTCTGCGGACCGTGTTCCGCAACGGTTTGCACATCGTCGGATTGACCGCACCGGAAACGATGTAGCGAGATGGCCGAACGGAAAAAACGCGTCAACAAGAAGATCAAATTCGAGGTGTCCCGCAGCGGTATCGGCGGTATCGCCATCGTTTGCTTCTGTATCTTCCTGTGGATGTTTCTCTTCGGCCTGTGGACGGGACAATCGCTGCTCAAGCCGGAACCCCCCGTTGCCACCGGCTTCGACGCCGGATCGGTCAGGCAGGAAGCACCGGTCATCGAGTTTGACGACAGGAAAAAAAGCAAACCGTAACCGGTTGAGACCGCTGGTCCGGACCACTTCCGGCGGCAGTGAGGAGAATGATGATTCGCAAGGCACGAATGGAGGATATCAGACAGATCCACGGTCTGCTCACCTATTACGCGGACAAGAAGCTGCTGCTGCCGCGATCGATCAGTTCCCTGTACGACCACCTGCGTGATTTCGTGGTCCAGGACGAAAACGGCGGTACCATTTCCGGGGTGTGTGCCCTGCATATCTCCTGGGAGAATCTGGCGGAGATCAGATCTCTTGCGGTCAACGAGGCGAACCAGGGACGGGGGCTCGGTTCCCGTCTGGTGCGAACCTGCCTGGAAGAGGCGGCCGAGTTCGGCATCAGCCGGATTTTCACGTTGACCTACCAGCCCGGATTCTTCCGTAAGCTGGGGTTCACGGATATCGACAAGCGCGAATTGCCCCACAAGATCTGGAGCGATTGTATCAATTGTGCGATGTTTCCCGATTGCAACGAAGAGGCCCTCTTATTCGATGGCTCTTGAGGCGACCCCGATGCGGCTGTACCGGTGAGCAGCACTATTTTGTGACGGGTGTGTTGCTCGGATGGGCGATCATGGTTACATTTATCACCGTTTTATGTCTTGAGACGACCTTGGAATGTGCCGGTTCTTCCCATTCTCTTCGGTGTACGGGAATTCGAATTTTTCAAGGAAGTCTTTAATATTCCGAAAGAGCTATCTGAGACGATGATTGGATCGATCCTAACCAAAGTATTTGGCAACAAGAACGAACGGGTACTGAAACAGCTGCAGCCGCTGGTCAATCGCATCAACGAATTGGAGCCGTCCGTGACAAAGCTCGACGATGATGCGCTGGCGGCCAAGACGGTCGCCTTCCGGGAGCGGGTCGGTCAGGGCGAACCGCTCGACAATCTGTTGCCCGAGGCGTTTGCGGTCATCAGAGAGGCTTCGCGCCGGATCCTCGGCGAGCGTCATTTCGACGTCCAGCTGCTTGGCGGCGTCGTGCTGCACCAGGGGTGTATCGCCGAGATGAAGACCGGTGAGGGCAAGACCCTGACCTCGACGCTGGCGGTCTATCTCAACAGCCTGAACAGCAAAGGCGTGCACGTGGTGACCGTCAACGATTACCTGGCCACCCGCGATGCCGAATGGATGGGCCAGGTGTACCGCTTCCTCGGGTTGAATGTCGGCCGCATCGTTCATGACATGCGTGACCCCGAACGGCGCGAGGCCTATGGTGCCGACGTGACCTACGGCACCAACAACGAGTTCGGTTTCGATTACCTGCGCGACAACATGAAGTTCGACCTGGCCGAATTCTGCCAGCGCGGCTTTCATTATGCCATTGTCGACGAGGTCGACTCGATCCTGATCGACGAGGCCCGGACCCCGCTCATTATTTCCGGACCTGCCGATATTTCAACGGAACTGTACCAGAACGTCGACCGGATCATGAATCACTTCCGGCGCGACGAGCACTATATCGTCGACGAGAAAGGACGCCAGGTATCGCTCAACGAGGAGGGGATCGCCCTCGGCGAACAATTGCTGGAGCTTGAAAACCTCTACGACCCGCGCAATATCGAATACCTGCATCATCTCAACCAGTCACTCAAAGCACACGTGCTGTTCAAGCGCGACGTCGATTATATCGTCAAGGACGGCCATGTGGTCATCGTCGACGAATTCACCGGCCGAACCATGGAGGGGCGCCGTTACAGCGACGGCCTGCACCAGGCCCTGGAGGCCAAGGAAGGAGTGAAGATCGAACGGGAGAATCAGACGCTCGCCTCGATTACCTTCCAGAACTATTTCCGGATGTATGAAAAGCTTGCCGGTATGACCGGTACCGCCGACACCGAGGCGCCGGAGTTCAAGAAGATCTACGATCTCGATGTCTCCGTGCTGCCGACGCACATGAAGATGATCCGCGAAGATTTTGCCGATGTCATTTATAAAAACGAGACCGCCAAATACCGGGCGGTGGTCTGTGAGATCCAGGAAAAGCATACCAAAGGGCAGCCGGTGCTGGTCGGTACCATTTCCATTGACGTATCGGAAAAAATCTCGCGGATGCTGACCAAGGCCAAGATCCCCCATGAGGTCCTGAACGCGAAGCATCACGAGCGGGAAGCGGAAATCATCGCCCAGGCCGGTCAACTCGGTCGGGTGACCATCGCCACCAACATGGCCGGACGCGGTACCGACATTAAACTCGGGGAAGGTGTCCGGGAGGTCGGCGGGCTCCATATCCTCGGCACATCGAGACACGAATCCCGGCGTATCGACAACCAGTTGCGCGGCCGATCCGGCCGCCAGGGCGACCCGGGGTCGTCCCGTTTTTACCTGTCGCTGGAAGACGATCTGTTGCGGATTTTCGGCTCGGGCCGGATTTCCGGGATCATGGACAAGCTCGGGATGGAAGAGGACGAACCGATCGAGCACCCGATGATCACTCGGGCCATCGAAAATGCCCAGCGCAAGGTCGAGGGACACCATTTCGACATCCGCAAGCACCTGCTCGAATACGACGACGTGATGAACAAGCAGCGTGAGATCATCTACCGTCAACGTCGTGAAGTTCTTGAAGGAGATAACCTGCAACAGGTGTTGCAGGACATGATCGACGAAGTGATCGACACCATTACCGCCGAAATTGCTCAAGAGCGGATCGCTGCCGAGGATTGGGACTGGGACTATTGCGCCCAGCGGGTGCACGAAGTCTTCGGCCGGCGTCCGGAGTGGAGCGAGGAGGAGCGCAGCGGATTCAAGACAGAGACGTTGCGCGAGAAAATCGCCGAAGTCGCCGAGCAGGCTCGGCAGGCCCAGGAAGAGGTCAACGGCGCCGAAAACCAGCGGCAGATCGAGCGGCTGATCCTGCTGCAGGTGGTCGACAGTCACTGGAAAGAGCATCTGCTCAACATGGACCATCTCAAAGAGGGCATCGGCCTGCGCGGCTACGGCCAGAAAAATCCGCTCAACGAATACAAGCGGGAAGCCTTCAACCTGTTCGGTGAGATGATCGAAACCGTCAAGCTGCAGACCATCAAGACCTTGATGCACGTTCGCCTGGTGCAGCCCGACGAGGTCGAGCGGCTCGAGGAACAGCGGCGCCGGCGGCAGGAGCAGGAGATGCGACTGAACAAGGGACCGACGGGTGACGAGCAGAAGGGCGCCGAGCCGATCAAGCGGGAGGGCGACAAGATCGGTCGCAATGCCCCGTGTCCCTGCGGGTCGGGGAAAAAATACAAGAAATGCTGCGGGCAGATGGGCTGAGCCATTTGCAAAACTCTGAGTTTTGCAAAAGGCTCGGGCTGAGTGAACTTCAGCCGTAGAGCTTGTCCGGCTGCATCAGGTGCTCTTCCATGTGCCGGAGTTCATCGATGCCCGAGATGATGACGGCCGGGTCGGTATTGAGTTCTTCTGCCGGAATCTTTCCTTTGTAATCGAGCTGACTGAGCACGCACTTCATGCAGTTGAGTCGTGCCAGCTTCTTGTTGTCCGATCTGACAATGGTCCACGGAGCGATGGTCCGATTGGTTTCCTGGAGCATCTGGAACTTGCGCAGCGAATACTGATCCCAGTATTCCTGGGCCAGGTTGTCCACCGGCGAGAGCTTGTACTGCTTCAAAATATCCTTCTTGCGCGACTCGAACCGCTCATTCTGGACGTCCCGGGAAACTGAAAAGTAGAACTTGAACAGCTTGATGCCGTCCTTGACGATGAGTTCCTCAAGCAGCGGTACGTCCTTGAGAAAGCGCTTGTTCTGCTCATCGGTGCAGAACCCCATCACCGGCTCGACCATGGCCCGGTTGTACCAGCTGCGATCGAAGAACACCATCTCGCCGGCAGACGGCAGGTGATTGATGTATCGTTGAAAATACCATTGGGTCGATTCCGTCTCGTTGGGCTTGACCAGCGCGACGACCCGGGTGTTCCGGGGATTGAGGTGGGCGATGAACCGTTTGATGGTGCCGCCCTTGCCGGCGGCATCCCGCCCTTCGAAGATCAGCAGGATCCGTGCCCCGTTTTCTTTCATGGTTTGCTGCAGCTTCATCAGTTCGACCTGGAGCTTGCGCAGCTCCATCTCATAGGCCAGGTGCCAGGTCTTGACCCAGACCGCCGTCCGGTCGTCTTCCTGCTTGGCGTTGAGGTTGCTCAGCGCGGTCAGTTCCTGGAGTTTGATCTTGCCGTTTTGCTGACCGTTTTTGGCCCCGTCGCCGTTCTTGTCCTTCTCCTTCTTGGTGTTGTTGTCGGTTTTCTTGTCGTCTTTGGCCATGGGTGCTCCAGCATGGTTGAGAAGTGAAATTTTTTGGTTGCGCCTGTCCGAATCACAGTCAGCTGCGCCTTATAGATAGCAGGGATCGGACGTGGAATGCAAAGAAAAAGACACCAGTTGAGCGGGCACCTCGGTTGAACATGCAGCTCAGGACAGATCTGCCGGAAAATCACCGGCAGATGGAATGCAAAGAAAAAGACACCAGTTGAGCGGGCACCTCGGTTGAACATGCAGCTCAGGACAGATCTGCCGGAAAATCACCGGCAGATGGAATGCAAAGAAAAAGACACCGGCTAACCCCATGGCCGTGAGTCACGACGAACAATGGAAATCTTCAACGGGGTCGGAAGGGCTGGCCGGTCCTGCCTCCGGCTGCTGCGCTGCGGCCTGATCGGCTGGCCTC
>CAZUJZ010000169.1:0-8716 GCA_964620665.1 uncultured Desulfofustis sp.
CCCTTGTTGATCGGGGTTGCCGTGAAAAGCAAGACGACATCCGCCATGTTGCCAAACAAGCTGCGGGTACGCGACGAGTGGCTGTTGAGAAAATTATGCGCTTCGTCAACCGCGAGTGATTGTGCCCGACGAACGACATGCATGGTGTGGATGTAATCTTCCGACGTTCGCCGACTCAAAATCCCATGTGACATGGTTCGCAGGGGCAGCCCGCATTCTCCAGCCTCTTGCTCCCATGATCGCTGCACAATATTGGGTGGACAAACCATCAAGGTCAGGTCTTTACGTGCCCGGCCAGTACTCCAGATCCGATCCATGATGGCCCTGAGCAAATACGCGCCCATTCTCGTTTTTCCGGAACCGGTAGCGTCGGCAATGAGCACGCTGCCGACGTTTTCGACCATCCACAATGCCTGAGCAATACCGACTTTTTGCGACGGCCACAGGTCATGCCCTGTCCCATATTGTCCACTTTTGATGTAGCGTTGCGCCCACTCGCCCTCAAGCAGTTCACCACATGCCCGGCCGAGCGCTTCTTCCCACGACACCACTTTCAGCAAGGTGCTCAACAAGGCGAGAAGCTCATCGCGGTATTCCTCACCGAGCGACCAATAATTGTCGGCTATTCGGCGCAGCTCTTTATATCGTTTCGGTTCCTTGTACGCATCAAAACGGGCGTTGGCCTCCAATTGCCTGCGAAACCCGGTAAAGGAAAAATTACTTGAACCAAGTGTGGCGGCGGCATCCGTCAGATAGATTTTGGCGTGCAGCTTTCGACTCTGATCGGCGATGCATCGCACCCGCACGCGGCCCTGATTGAGCAGATTCATGAAGATAACGACTTTGTGACAGAGCCGCAGGGAAATGCCGGCATCAAGCCAATAGTCGATAACTTCCTGGTTGAACGTCTCGCTCTTTAAGGAATAACGGGCTCGACGTCCCGGGGACGGTTCGCTGCCCAGAAGAATAGAAATCGATTCCGGGGAATCTTCAGGAAGATCGGCGATGATATCGATGAGATAGTCAAGTGAAGTATACCCGGTGATGATGAGCGGTGAGCAACTCCCTTTGATATCATCAACAAGCACATCCTCGACGGTTCGTTGGTCGAAGTTCAAGGGGAACCGCTGGTTATCCGGCCACTCGGTAATGCCCCGCACCTTCGCATCGTGCACGATCTGCGGATCAAACAGACTCAGCGGTCGAGGCATGAGCCGTGGGGCATTGGAATCATCAGCCATGTGATCCTTGCGGGTTGTAAATATGAGGAAAAGGGCGGAACTCCTCGTGTCCTGGATAGTGCGGGTGCGGTTCTCCCGGCGCAGGCGCGGAGCCAGGAACGGCAGGGTCCCGTAGGGCGACTGGAGTTCCTGACTCGTGCAAAGGTGATTGTTCGGCCATTGAGTTTCGTTTTAAGTGGATGGTATTCATAATGATTACTCCTACCCGCCCTATACTAATTATTCAAGAGGTAGGTGTCTCACTCTCATTGACACAGAGGGGAGGGAACTCAACTGCAGTCCCCACCCCAAGCACTTGACAGAAAAGCAGCCTCGATAAGGCTTCTTGTATACTCTTGTTTCGGGTGTGAGATGATTTCAGATGGTATGCCGTCTTCGATAATTTCACCTTCGCACATAATCATCACGCGATTGCATATTTCCCAGATCAACGCTATATCATGGCTTATCAATAAACAAGACATGCTCAATTCTCTTCTCAACTTCGCTATGAGATCAATTATTTGTGCCTGTATCGTCACATCGAGGGCACTCGTCGCCTCGTCGCAAATAAGAAGCTTCGGTTGTACCGCAATAGCACGCGCTATCGATGCCCGCTGACACTCCCCTCCGCTGACCTGATGGGGATAGCGATCGGCAAACGTTTTTGGCAGTCCGCATAAACCGAGATACTCAAGCGTCAAATTTCTCGCCTCCTGTTTTACGATCCCTTGGTTGATCAACCCCTCGATTATGCTGTCACCAAGTGTCAGACGCGGGTTGAAAGAATCGGCTGGTGACTGAAAAACCATTTGGATAGCTGTGCATACGTTTCGCTTTCTGCCGGATCCAGCGCTTATATCTCTGCCTTCAAGCAGGACCCTGCCAGCATCGGCCTGTATCAGAGATGTTACGATCCCGGCAACAGTGCTTTTTCCGCAGCCGCTTTCACCAACGAGACCGACACATTCCCCACGATCAATCCGCAATGACACGTCATGAACAGCTTGCACCCGTTGACGACCAACACGGTAGTGCTTGCAAATCCCTGTCGCTGTCAGCAACGCTCCCATACTTTCATCTCTTGAATATTCTGGGTACCGCCCGGATCAATTCTCTGGTGTAGTCGTCTTGCGGATCATCAATTATCGATGACGTTGCCCCGTACTCCACCAGGCGGCCCTTATTAAGAACAGCGATGTTGTCAGAAAGACTGGCTGCAAGGCCGATATCATGCGTCACCATGACAATTGACGTCCCTTTCTCGTTGCGGAGTGTTTTCAATTCGTTTGAAACCATAGCCTTGACAATCACATCCAATGCTGAAGTCGGCTCATCGGTGAGGAGAAGATCCGGCTCCAAGAGCATGGCCATGGCAATCCCGACTCGTTGGCTCATTCCGCCGGACAGTTCGAAAGGATAACTTGCCAGTATCCGAGAGGTGTCCTTGAGATTCATTCCGTCAAAGATTGCCGCGGCCATATCTTCGACTTCGTCTCTATTGATTTTACGGTGCGCCCTGACAGCCTCGTAATAGTGAGCGCTAATCGTTCGGATCGGGCACAGAGACGAGGCATGGTTTTGAAAAACCATGCCCATCTCCGGGCCCCTCGTTCTCCGTCGGGCCTCTGGGGGCAGGCTCAAGAGGTTTTTTCCTTTGAAAACTATTTTCCCTTTCGAGACATGCCCCTCGCTGCCCAACAAGCCCATAACCGCATTGATCAGGGTGCTCTTTCCGCTTCCCGACTCCCCGACGATGCTCAAAATCTCACCTTTGCGTACGCTAAGGCTCAGTTCAGAGATAACGGGTATTCCACTGTAGCAGATCTCTACATTGTTGATCTCCAGCAGCGGGATCGGTGGAACACTACTCATTCTTATCCAGATTGGCGGTGATTTCGTAGTAGTCAGAGGGATGCGCGACAAAGCCGGTCACCCCTTCTTTCATGACCAAAGACATCTTCAGATGAGACGCATAGGCATAGGCGTGATCATCCAGGATCTGCTGTGAAATCTTTACGGCAAGCTCACCCCTTTTGGCCGGATCGAATTCGTTGCGCAGTTCTTCGACCAATTTCTCTACCATATCATTATAATAGCCACCGCGATTATAGTCAGAACTCGCCACCACATGGGTGGTAAAATAATACTGCGGATCCCCGGTAGGTGCAGCCACGAAGGCACTGGCATACACATCCCATTTCCCCGCTTTCAAGAAATCTTTGGAGTTGTCCGTCGCATTGACCTTCACATCCATTCCGGCCAGTTTGAGTGTCGCCTGCACCGATTCCGCAAGCAACGGAAGTTCCTGACGCGACGTATAGGTGAGCCAATCGATGGTCAGCTTGTGCCCGTCCTTTTCCCGGATACCATCGCCATCGCTGTCCACCCAGCCCGCAGTTTCAAGAACTTTTTTCGCCGCTTCGATATCGTACGGCTCACTTTTCACCGCATCCCCACCAAATTTGAAATTGGCGGGAAACGGTCCGACAGTGGGAGATCCGTTTCCCTGCAGCAATACCGAAGTGAATCCCTCTTTGTCTATCCCCATGGCGATGGCTTTGCGAACCGCATCATCCTGGATGACCTTGGATTTATAGTTCATGCAGGCCTGATACACCCGGGAAGTACTGGCAGAACTGATCTTGTACCTGTCATCGCTTCTGAACAATTGCAGACTCGCATACGGTAAACCCTGCGCCGCATCGATTTCCCCGGACTGCAGAGCCATCGTCAAGGTGTCTCCGTCGGTGATGGACTTGATATTGATCCTGTCGATCTTCGGGGTACCGTTCCAGTACTGGTTATTGGCAACAAGACTGATTGCCGTATCGGAGATCTGTGTTGCCACATAGGGGCCCGTCCCCACGACATTCTTGTCCTCGCTGATACCTGCTTTCATATCGATAATCGCGCCATACGGATCACTCAGGTAGTTCAAAAGAGCCGGAACCTTCATCTCTGAAATGATCGTGATGCTCTGCCCGTCCGCCGTTATCGACTTGATCTGCAAATCTTTGGGAGCACGATTATGTGCAGCAAGCAAATGCTCCAGGCAAGCTTTCACCGCTTCCCCGGTCATCTTCTCGCCGTTGGAGAAAAAGACGTCATCCCGAAGATCGATGCGAATCGTATAGGGGTCAATCCGTTCATACCCTTTTGCCAGCCACGGCTCCAGTTCCATGGCTGCATTAAATTTGAACAATGTCTCGCCGACGCCGTAGCGGATAGTGGACCAGCCGCTGTATCCTTCGTGGGGATTCACCCCTACATTGCCCATGGCAACGCCATATGCCATGGTTCCGTAATTGAATACCTTCCCTTGTGCTTCACCGGTACCGGAAGAAGCAGCCGCTCCGTTTGCCGCTCCCGATGCCACCATGCTCAAAGCGAGCATTGTTGCTGCAAGCAGCGATCCGATTCCTCTTGCTTTTTTCATTTATCACTCTCTTTTATTGATTATTCTTCGGATCCAGTACATCCCGTACGGTATCCCCCAGCAAATTGAAAATCACCACCGAGATGAAAATGGCACAACCGGGAGCCAAGATCACCCATGGTGATGTCTGCAGCATGCTCCGTCCATTGCTCATCATCGAACCCCATTCCGGAGTCGGCGGGGTTGCTCCCAATCCGAGAAAAGAAAGAGCAGCCAGTTCCATGATCATCGTGCCGATATCAAGAGTTGCTGTAACCAGAATGATACCCGTGATGTTCGGCAGAATATGCCTGAAGATGATTTTCACCGTGCCCGAGCCACTCAGCCGAGCAGCGGAGAAATAAGAAAGGCTTTTTATGGAAAGGACTTGTCCTCTTGCCAGTCGCGCATACTTAGGCCAGGAGATGAACGCCAACGCCATCACCGCGTTTATCAGCCCGCCTCCCAACACACCGGCAACCGCTATGGCAAAGACCATCCCGGGAAAGGCCAGAAAAATGTCTGAAACTCTCATCAGAAACGTATCAATTCTGCCGCCTTTATATCCGCTGACGACGCCCACCAGCGTCCCGAAAACCGATATGACAGCCACCAGCGACAGTGCTGTGTAAAGAGTCGTCCGTCCTCCCACCATCACCCGTGACAGCATGTCCCTCCCGTAACGGTCGGTACCGAGCCAATGCATACCGCTCGGTGGTTGTAATGCCTGGGACAAATCCTGTACATACGGATCGTACGGAGTCAAAAGCGGGGACAGTGCTGACACAACAAGCAAAACTCCTGCCAGTGACAAAAGTATCTTGAATCGAATGCTTTTGGAGATCCTGAATCCGGCTTTCATCGATGATATCTTGCGCCATTTCACAGCATGGATTGACGCTCACGCACTGTGCGCTCTGCGAATGCGCGGATCAAGGAAATGATAGAGGAGATCGGTGACAAGGTTCACAGCGACATAAATGAGGGCCATCCAGATCACATAGGCTTGTATCATCGGGTAATCCCGCATCAGAATGGCATCCACGGCCAGCTTTCCCACGCCGTCCCACATGAAGATCGTCTCAATGATCGCCGTCCCTCCCATCAATGAGCCAATCGACAAAGCCAAGAGCGTGATGATCGTCAACATGGCGGTCTTCAAGACACTGGCATACATGATCACCGACTCCCTGACGCCTCTTGCCCGCGCTCCCGTCACATAATCCTTCTGTAACTCTTCAAGCACAGTCACCCTGACTTGCCGGATATATTTGGATGACATTGCAATGGCAAGGGTCAAAGTCGGCAGGATAATGCTCTTCAAGCTTATGGTTCCGCCCATGACAGGCAGCAATCTGAGTTTCAGCGAAAAAAAATAGATCAGCAGAAGAGAAGTGAAGAACCCCGGCAGGGAATTTCCCGCAAATGTCAGACCCCGGACGACATAATCCAGGATCCGGTTCTGTCTGACCGCAGCTAGGACGCCGAGCGGTATCGAGACAGTAACGGTCAGCGAAATGGAAGAAACCATCAAAAGAAGGGTAGCCGGCAATTTGGACATGAACGTGGGGAAAACCGCTTTGCCGGACAGATAGGAGATCCCCATATCGCCCTGGACCAACCCTTTCAACCAGTTTGCATACTGGACGAGAAACGGCTTGTCCAACCCGAGTTCGGCTCTTCTTTCCGCTTTGATCTCCTCGGATACGCCTCCGGATATATTGTCATAGAGAGCATCTACCGCATCGCCGGCAACCGATTGCATCAAGGCAAAGGAGAAGAATGTTATGCCCAGTACAATAGGAATGAGTTGCAGGAGCCGATGTGCGATATATGTTTTCATACTTTTTTCAGCACCAGTGGAGAGCGCTGGCAATCTACCAACCCAAATTCCTGCAAGGCAGTAACAATTTCCGGACCATCAAGACTGGGAGGCGCCGGCAGCCACATCGACCAACTCCCGGGAGAGCAGATCCCGCCATCGCTTCCGGCTTGAAAGCCAGCGATATCGGTCATGGCATGGGCGTGTCGCTGGTTCCGGCGTTCGTCTCCCATGATCGACTTAACTTTTCGCGCATCACATGCTGCACTGCTGCTCATTTCAAGGCCCTCTTTTCTTCTGAGGTTGCCTTCCGATACACAGCCACAATCCGGAAGGACACCTGCCAACTTGCTATAATCATTCAATATTCTTGGCAAAATGCACCATCTTCACATTCTTCAACGCCCTTGGGTCTTCTTCTATCAACATTCACAATTTGCAACATGCTGTGTTTTGTCAGCATGTTACATTCTTCAGAAGAGAATTCCGGTCAGCGGAAGAATACATTTTTAAAATACGTAACACTTTTCCAGGCAAAGTACCAGACCTTGTGGTAATATGACAGTGTTTTCGAGAGGGGCGTGTTTTCAAGACCCGGCGCTGGAGATCATAGTCTGAAAGCAACCATGCCAGCACAAGATGCGTTCAGCGAGCCTGTGGTTTTTCGAAAAACGTCGATGACACAGACACTCGACACATCATCGTCTGAGGAAAGAATGTCGGCAGGCCGAAAAACCGCCCTCGGGCCGAATTTTCGATCCAACATCCTCATATCGCTCACTCTTTGAATGGATACCATCCCAATGAACAAACAAGACAGCCAAGGAGCAATGAAGGAGAGAAAATGCTGACAGAGTTATCCGCATGGACAACCGCCTGGCGGGAAGCGATAGAAGAAATGCACCAAGTGAGTGATACAACCTACTGGGACCGCCGAGCACCTGACTACAATGATTTCATACTGAACAGCGAATATTCTTATGGTGAAGCTATCACTACTGTGTTAGCCGCAAATGGTTGCCTGTCTGCCACGGACCATGTCCTTGAGATCGCCGCCGGCGTTGGCGCCGTCACTATTCCGCTTGCGCGCCGCTCAGCGCACGTGAGCGCCTTCGAACCCGCTCCGACGATGGCCGATTTTCTCGCCGCCAATATTACCGCATCAGGGCTCACTAACGTCAAAATTCGACGAGAATCATTCGACAGCAATACGGACTGCACCCCGAAATCATGTGATTTGATTCTGCTGTGTCATGCCGCCTGGCATTTTCCCGACTTAATCGAACTTATCAAAACGATGGAAAAAATCAGTC
The DNA here is from genome assembly GCA_964620665.1 of uncultured Desulfofustis sp. Lineage (GTDB taxonomy): Bacteria > Desulfobacterota > Desulfobulbia > Desulfobulbales > Desulfocapsaceae > Desulfofustis. The sequence continues at coordinate 7,774 of CAZUJZ010000169.1, forward strand.
GAGGTTTCTGTTGCCTTGCCGACACATCGGGTCTCGCAGACCCCGATACTGAAATCATCCACCGTCAATTGAAACTCCCAATGACAGCCGGCATCGATCGCGTGCCCTACCTTTTCAATCAACTCTATTTCAGTAACAGACGCCCCCAACTGACCCACATCCCCTGGACAACACGACGCAGCGTTGCCTCAGCCCTGGCGATGTGGACCATGGTCCTTGAAAAATACCGCAGCCCAGAGAAGGCCGACCTCGCAATCATCCGTGATCATGTCTTAGCCCGCAGCAGAGATGGCATCTATGAAAGCCCTTCTTTGATGGCCCTTCTCTGGTGGCCATCAAATTGAGTCGGTGGAGGAGCAACAGGTCGACCTGATTGAATTCATACACCCCAGAGTGTCACCCACATAGGCCTGTTCAAAAGGGTCGGTATTGTGTCACGCTTTAGTGTCGCGCGTCAACATGGATTTGTCGCCCCCCACATTCCATTTTTGCAATGCGCCGTCACAGCAGGTATCCGCTTTTTCTCGAGCCAGTTCGGTTTTCTTTCTTTAGAAAGGTTTATACAGCGCAAAAAATGCAGCCACCAGACCAAGAAAGACAGCGGCGCCCCCCAACCAGGGCAGCTTCTCCTTGGCGCCATATAGATACAGTGGCCATATTGCCAGCATCGCTAAGATAAAAAACTTGGCAATGACCCAGAAGAACGTATCGATTTGCCCGAGGTCCGTCAACAAACCGATACCGGCAAGCAACACCAGCGCAAGGCCAACCTTGTGAAACAGGCCAATAAACTTAGGCAGCGGATTGTCTTCCTTGCTACCAATCGCCGCCCTGAACATGTGGCCACCAAGGGCGCTGAACACAAAAAAAATGCCGGTAAGATGAATGATCTTGTAAATGTAATAGGTATCCACAACCAACCTCCAAAATGAAACTGAATAAC
>CAZUJZ010000170.1:0-8701 GCA_964620665.1 uncultured Desulfofustis sp.
CCGCACCGTCCGGATGAACGGCCAGCACCATCGGCCGATCCGCTTTGCCGACCAGGATAATCGCATCGAACCCGGTCGCATCAATGGCCTCGGGAACTTTACCGCCGGAGTAGGATTCACTGAAAAAGCCGGTGAGCGGCGACTTGGTGAACACCCCGTATCGACTGCCACCCCACAATCTCCCGCCGCAAAAGGTTCCCGTGGCGAAAATCAGGTGATTTTCGGGCGCCAGCGGATCGACACCTGCCGGGTTACGCTCCAGCAGAAGATGGGTCGCCAGACCTTTCCCTCCCAGGTTCACCTCAAAAATGGTGTCAGGCACCTGTTCAATGTTGACCTTCCGGTTGTCGAGGTCGATAGTCAGGATACGATGATAATAGCCGTGCATAATTGTCCTCCTGCGGTGACGGTGTGGCGGCCCTGCCGCACCGCCCGGTTTCCGTCAGCTCATCCGGGTCGCTATCGCCTGGGCACCCCCGAACAGTCACTGGTGTTATCCGCTGATTGCGGCAAATCCTTCTTCTATAATAGCAAGCCCCTTCTCCAACTGGTCATCGGTGATCACCAGCGGCATCAAAAATCGCAGGACATTGCCATAGGTACCACAGGCGAGGATAATCAGCCCGTGATCGAAACAGTGGGAGACAAGCGCTCTCGTCTCTTCCGCCGCCGGGGCTTTTGTCTGTCGGTCTTTGACCAACTCCATGGCGATCATCGGCCCGAGGCCACGCACGTCGCCGATCAGGTCATAGCGTTCCTGTAGGGCCAAGAACCTGCTTTTCAGCGTCTCGCCAAGGGTTGTGGCCTTGGCCAGCAGGTTTTCCGACTCAAAGATGTCAAATACCGCCAGCGCGGCCTCGCAGGCAACCGGATTGCCGCCATAGGTGCCGCCGATCCCCGACGGGTGAACGACGTCCATGATTTCTTTTTTTCCGACGACGGCACTGAGCGGCATACCGGCGGCCAGGCTTTTGGCCGTCGTCGTGAGATCCGCTTCCACCCCGTAATATTCCATGGCGAACATATGGCCGGTTCGACCGATACCGCTCTGGATCTCATCGGCAATCAGCAATATCCCGTATTTTCGACAAATCGCCTCCAGTTTCCGAAAGTACTCCTGCGGCGGGGTGATAAAACCGCCCTCGCCCTGGATCGGTTCAAAAATAATGGCTGCCGTCTGCTCGGCCGCCACATGGTTGATGAAGAAATATTCCAGATGATCGGCACAGGCCACATCACACGCAGGATATTCCCGATTGAACGGGCACCGATAGCAGTTGGCGAACGGCATCCGATACACCTCCGGCGCAAACGGACCGAGACCGAGTTTGTACGGTTTCAGTTTCGACGTCAGCGTCATACCGAGTAACGTCCGGCCGTGAAAACCATTATCAAAGGTGATGATGGCCGGTCGCTTGGTGTAGTAGCGGGCGATCTTCACCGCGTTTTCAACCGCCTCCGCGCCGCTGTTGACGAACATGGCAGCTTTGGGAGTATCACCCGGTACGGTGGTGCACAATTTTTCCGCCAGTCTGACCGACGAGGCATAGGGAGACACCATGAAACAGGTGTGGGTGAATTTCTCGGCCTGGTCCTTGATTGCCTTGACGACTTTAGGATGGGAATGGCCGACATTCATGACCGCAATACCGCCGGCGAAATCGAGGTACTCCCGACCTTCCACATCAACGATTAGCGCTCCCCGGGCATGGGAGACGTAGATGCCGGTAGCACTGGAGATGCCCTTGGCGATAAAGGAGGAACGCTTGTTCTGCAATTCTGCATTGGTCTGTGTCATCGGTTCACCTCACGGTTTATTAATGAGTGTTCAAAAGATCAGGAGGAGTTACGTCTTCCCTATGTTACCACAAGCATGCAACGAAATCCCAGACAACCGTGGAGCAGCAATTAACTAATTGTAATAAAAGCACTAAAGAGACCTGAAAACGGGGTTTATGACCACGGCATTCTATACCACAATGTCCCCAGAAAAATCTTGACACCCAACCTGGTGTCTGATATATCAAACATTAGCCATAAGGGCTACCACAAACTTGACAGACCCAGAGACTTCCGTAGGACTTCGCATTATGTTACGAGGACCCTATGCCAGCCCCTTCTCTCGCGCATTTCACAGCGACTCACGTCTGTTTGGTGCACTACCTTTTTCACGCCCACGGGGAAGTATCCCGAACCCATCCAGCCCCACGGAATCGAGTAAAGGAGCATGAACCATGTCTGAAATCAAACTGAACAACCCGGTCAAGAATTTTATTCACGGTGAATGGGTGGAAGAAACCGGTGTCGAAATGGTACCGGTGTACAACCCATCAACGGGAGAGCAAATCAGTGCGGTGCCGCTGACTTCTGAAAAAACCTGCCTGGAAGCCATCGATTCGGCGTACAGCGCGTATGATCCCTGGCGCAAACTCGCCCTTGCCAAACGAATGGCATATCTTTATGATCTGCGACAGGCCATCATCGACAACGAAGAAGAACTGGCCGTCATTATTGCCATCGACCAGGCCAAACACGTGAGTGAAGCACGCGGCGAAGTTCGCAGGATCGTAGAGATCTTCGAAATGGCCTGCACCATCCCGGCACTCATGCAGGGCGAAACGCTGCATGGCATCTCCACCAACATTTCCGGCCGCATCATCAAGGAACCGCTTGGCGTCTTCGGCGGTGTGGCGCCGTTCAACTTTCCGGCCCTCGTCTTTGCCTGGTTTGTTCCGTTTGCCATCGGTGTCGGCAATACCTTTATCTTCAAGCCGTCCACTCAGTCTCCGCTGTTCATGCAGAAAATCGGCGAGTTGTTTCAAGCCGTCGGACTGCCGAAAGGAGTCGTCAACATCGTCCATGGCAACCGCTCCGTGCCCGGCACCTGGTATGAACACCAGAAGATGAGCGGTGTCTGTCTGGTCGGCTCGACCCCGACCGCCAAAAAAATGGCGGAAGCATGCGGTCGCGGCGGCAAGCGCAGCATGTTGCTCGGCGGGGCCAAAAACATCCTGGCGGTCATGGAAGACGCTCAAGCGGATGTCTTCATCGACAACTTCATCCACTCCTGTTTCGGCTCGGCCGGCCAGCGTTGCCTCGCCGGCTCCATCGTTGCCGTCGCTCCGGAAATCTACGACTCTTTCCTGGAGAAAATGATTGCCGCAGCCAAAGGTATCAAGACCGGTGACGCCCTCGATCCCGACATTTACATGGGACCGGTCATCTCCGCGCAGGCCAAGAACAAGATCGAGCAGTATATCGAGATCGGTATCAAAGAAGGATCCAATCTGGTCCTTGACGGGCGCAATCCCGATATCCCGGCTAAAAACAAGAACGGCTATTTCATCGGCCCGACCATTTTCGAAGGCGTCACTCCATGCCGGACCATCGCCAAAGAAGAAATCTTCGGTCCGGTCGTTTCGGTCATGAAAATCAGCGACCTCGATGATATCCTTCAGATTATCCGCGCCCAACCGTTTGGCAACGGCGCCTGCATCTTCACTCAGAATCAATACTATACCGATCAATTCATCGCCGAAGCCAATGTCGGTATGGTCGGCGTCAATGTCGGCATCTGTGCGCCCCATCCGTACCTGCCGTTCGGCGGTATCAAGGATTCTCATCTGGGTACCAACAAAGTCCAAGGCAAGGACGGGATCGACTTTTTCACCCAGAACAAAGTGGCCACTATTCGTGTTGCACCACCATCCGGCACATACGTCGCCGGTGAAACGGCCGGTGTTTCCACCGAAAAAAAAGCGAGCCCCGCCGTCAGAAGTTGCGTGGCTCAATAAACCGAGAGCGAAAGATCGATCTCCGCATCATTTCACTTTTTTTGGGAGAAGCCGGCACTGATTCTTATTACCGGACTCCACTCGTCTGCTCCCATGGAATGTCCGGTTAAGTTGAGAGACGTATTTTCCTGCTTCCTAATGGCTCCAATCCATTATACAATGGAAGCATTGCTTAAGACGGCAGTACAATACGACCGATAAGCCGTTCACCATCCCTGAGATCAAGACGCGCAGCACCAGGCTGCCGTTTCTTAGTACGCCAAGACTGAACCGGCCGCTCCATGCCGGCCGGTTCAGTTGTCACCTGAACCGGGGGGAGAGATGCAGATGCTGTCAGAGAAGTGCGGATATCGTCCTGCCTCAGACCATCTCCCACTTGTAAGTCCGGCATCGCCTCTCGCTTCTCCCAGCATATACCCGTCAGATCAAACCGTTCATTGCCCGAAACTATCCGGCAGAACACGTGCCGCTCCGTTATCAACAAACACGGCACGGACCATGAATTCTACGGTTATTCGCAGTCGCGCACCCGCCGCCCTTCAGCTACATCACGCGTGTTCGCCTCTTCACCCGCCAGCCGGGGCAAACGAACTCGCACGGTTCATGCTGATCCCTCGGCTTTAGGGGAACAAAAACGAGAAAGGAGAAACCGTGAGCATCGAAATCATCACAACACTATATTTTTTGAGCCTTTTTTTCGTTCTCTTCCTCGGGCTCCCCGTCGCCCTGGGCCTGGGCGGCATCGCCGTTGTCTTTGCCATAATCTTCGAGCCCCGCTCGCTGTTGGCCATTCCCAGCGCCTTTCACTATACCCCGTGGAATCATGTCCTGGTCACCATCCCGCTCTTTCTTTTCATGGGCAGTCTCATTCGTTTTTCCGGGATCGCCGAAGCTGCCTACGATGCCGTCTACAAACTGATCGGTCACGTCGCCGGCGGCCTGGCCATGGGGACCGTCGCCGTCTGCACCATTTTTGCGGCGATCACCGGCATCACCCCGCCGGCGACCATCACGATGGGACAGATCGCCTACCCGTCGATGATGAAGTACAACTACAACCGGGCCATCGCCATCGGGTCTATCGGAGCCGGCGGCGCCCTTGGCGCCCTGATTCCTCCCAGCGTGCCGTTCATCTTTTACGGCCTGCTGGCCAAAGTGTCGATCGGCGGTTTGTTCCTGGGCGGTGTTCTCCCCGGCCTGATGCTCGCCTCCTTCTACATCATCTACATCGGCATCCGCTGCAAGATCCAACCGCACATGGGACCCGGTCTGCCGGCGGATGAAAAATTCACCGTTCGTGAAAAAGTCGTTTCCGTTTTCAATATCTGGCCGTTCGTTATCCTTATTCTCATTGTACTCGGCACCATCTGGGGAGGAGTTGCCACGCCGTCGGAAGCCGCTGCTTTCGGCGCCGCCGGGGCCTGTCTGATCAACCTCGTCTATCGCAAGATGACGTGGCAGATACTGAAGGATTCGCTGGAGTCCACCTTGAAGTTGACCGGCATGGGGTTGTGGATTCTGATCGGCGCGAATATCTATCTGAACATCTTCAATTCCATGGGCTGTCAGGAAATAGTCACCACACTGGTCCTGGGCATGCCGGGCGGTGAGAACGGTGTCCTGTTGATGATGATGTTCATCATCCTGATGCTTGGCATGTTCATGGACGACTGGGCGATCATCATGCTCTGTACCCCGCTGTTCATCCCGATCATCAATGAATTGGGCATAGACAAGCTCTGGTTCGGGGTCCTGTTCATCGTCAACATCCAGATCGCTTACCTGACCCCGCCCTTCGGGTTCGTTCTGTTCTGGATCAAAAGTATCCTGCCGCCGGATGTGACGATGGGCGATGTCTACAAATCGGTCGGCCCGTTCATCGTTCTGCAGTTGTTCGGTCTTGCTCTCATTTTCTTTTTCCCGGCGATTGCCGTCTGGCTGCCGAGTTTGATGAAGTGAACTACAGATGAGAACACGGATGCGCAAAACGGGGAATCGGACAAGCCGCAGCAATCAGAGAAATACACGTTCGTTGCCCCTTAAAAATAGAAAGCAAAATATTGTCCGGTGGAGGAGCGCATGAAGTTCTGGAACATGACGGAAAAAACCATAGATATGATATGCGAAGGGATGGGGTGGATCGGCTGGCTTCTCATCCTGTACTGTATGATCTTCGGTGTGAGTGACGTTTTTTTCAGATATGTCCTCAATTCGCCGTCTCTGTGGATCGCCACGACGCTCCAGGTGGCCATGGTTCTGATGGCCTGTATGGGAGGCGCCTATGCCTTGAATCATGATAACTTCGTCAAGCTCGACCTGTTCTACGCCCGGTTCTCGAAGAGGAAGCAGGCCGTCTGCGATATCATTACCGTGCCGATCTCGCTGCTTTTCCTTGGCGTTTTAATCTGGAAAGGCTGGGATGCCGGCATGCTCTCGCTCAAGTTGAATCAGGTAACGCCGACCAGTATTCCGATCCCCCTCTATCCGATCAAGATACTCATTCCCATAACGGCGGTCGTCGTGCTGCTCGTGGTCCTGAAAAAATTGGTCAACGACATTATCACCGTCTTTTCCAAGGGCGAGGATGAAGATGAAGATGAAGTTATCACCGTCTTTTCCGAGGGCGAGGATGTATAATCCAACGCTCGGTGCGAAAGCTGACAAGCAGAGCAACCGGACGGCGGATGCGGGGAGGGAAAGCGGCCTGATCGGTAGGACCGCTCTATCTTCCGAATATCAAAATGAAGCATAACAGGAGGGAAAACGCATGAAAAAGTGGTCTATTAAAATGTTGGCCGCGCTGTCTGCTTTCAGCATCATGGCCATGGCCGGTTCTGCAATCGCTGCAGACGATTACGGTCCCCCGGACAAGGTGACGACATTGTTGTTCCAACCATGTTTCGATCAGTCTGACGCCGGCTGGGATATGGGAGTAAAGCCGTGGATCAAGGCGGTCGAGGAAGCCACCGAGGGAACCGTCAAGTTTGAACTGGAACCCGCCGGCGCCATTACCAGCGGTGACGAAGCCTTCGGCGCAACGATCGCCGGCATGATCGACGTCTACGCCGGCTGGGCAACGGTTTACGGTGGCGACATGCCGGAAGGCATGCTCGCTTTCGGTCTGGCCATGGGTGCCAACAACTGGCGTGATGCCTGGGCCGCCATGTGGGGCGACCCGAAGTACCGTATCGGTGACCTGGTTCAGGAAGCTGCCAAGGAACGCAACCTGCGCTGGGTAGGCTGGACGAGCCAGGGTCCCAACGCCATGTTCACCAAATTCCCGGTGAACAAACTGGAAGACCTGGCCGGCAAGAAGATGCGCGCCGGCGGTCCCCATGCCCTCTTCCATGAGGCAATGGGCGGCGCACCGGTTACCATGGGCGCCGGCGACATCTACACCGCCATCAAGCTCGGCACCATCGACGGTACCTATTGGGATACCGGCGGAATCGATGACATGTCCTTCCACGAGGTCATCGACTACGCCATCATGCCCGGCTGGTGCCCGGCCCAGCATCAGGAGATCTACATCAACCTCGACAAGTGGAACGCCCTGAACCAGTGGCAGCGGGACCAGATCGACAGCATCTTCATGTCGACCTACTTCGAGACCAGCCGGATGAGCTTCAATGGTGTCAATGAGGCCCTGGAGATCCTGAAGGATGCCGGAGGCGAGGTTATTCAACTCTCCGATGAGGAAGTCAAGCGGATGCGTGCACGCTCGGTAGAAGTTGTTTGGCCGAAGGTTGCCGAACGATCCGAGCGCAACGCCAAAGGTGTCGCCCTGTGGACAGAATTCCTCGAGGACATCGGTGATCTGTAGATCGAACTAAAGAAGAAGCCACTCGGCTGATTCGTTCTTTTTGCTGAAAAACTCACGTCCGGCTCCCTGCCACAGTCAAGGGATGCCGGACGTGCTGTTGTTTCTGCTGAGTCGCCGGTTGCGCCGAAGGGCCGCGACTCTTTATGGCGACTCGCCCCGGCGTAGCCGATCGTTAATCGCATCGATCACCGGCGGCAACTCGGCAACGCTTTCAACCACATAGTGGGCACCTGCCGCAAGCAGGCTGCGGCGCGCCGCCGCCTCTAGGGTGGCCCGCTCTTCACCTTTCAGCCGGGCCCATCCCGCCTCGGACAGACCGCACAAATTCCCGGTACGGGAAACCCCGATCGACCAGACGCCGGCGTTTACCGAGGTCTCCATGTCGACAACGGTATCGCCGACATTGATCACCCGCCGCGGGGGATACACCTGCAGGTTCTCCATCAAACGATAAATCATCCACGGCGCCGGCCGACCGGCGGGAACCGCCGAAGCGGATAGCGAGGCGTCCGGGACATAGCCTTGTTCGGCGGCCGTCTCCGCGACTATATCGGCGGCCTCCTGAAAATATCCGGTCGAGGCGCCGATTTTCATACCGCGCTGGCGCAAGAGCTTTACCGCTTCGGGTATCCCGTCGATAACGGCGCCGTATTCGCGAAGTGTTTCAGAGAGCAGCAGAACGAAAGCGTGATAGAGATCATCGATATCGTCATCGGTTATCGCCCGGCCATGGGCGGCTCGCCAGGCCTCGGCCACCCGTTCGATGCCGGCGAGCGCCGCGATATGATCCCGTTTCTCCATTCCCATCGGGCCCCTGGCCTCAGCCATGGTAATTGATACACCGTGGTTTTTAAATCCCTGGACGAAAGCGGCTGCCGGCGCGAGGCACCCATGATCGACGGTTGTACCGGCCCAATCGAATATGACGAGCCCCACGCCGGCTGCGAGGTAATCTGGTGCAGGTGTTTTCATGCCAGTGAGTGCTGCTCAGGACGGCAGCGGAAAAAAGGAAGGGAAAGAGGTGTAGGCTCTTCTCTAGCCGGCAAAACCGTTTTTCTCATAGAAGGCGTAAATGAATTCCTTC
>CAZUJZ010000171.1:0-8660 GCA_964620665.1 uncultured Desulfofustis sp.
TCACTGAATTCGGGGCAGCCGCTGCTGCCGTAACACTCCTTCAGTCGACAATCAACCGCTTTCCAAGACTCAGCACGTCACTAGGGCGGAACCAGAGCAGCCCGCGATCATCGCTCTGTTGTGCCGGCCGAATGTTCATGATCTCGCTGCCGGCCGACATATCAGCTTTTTTTCACCCGGCGCGCGGTCAAGGCCTCTATCGTGTGCTGCACCTCGACGGATGAGCCGCGTTTGTGCAGTCCTCCGCGCAATTGCATCACGCAGCCGGGGCAGTCGGTCAGCAGCAGCTCGGCCCCGGTCGCCTCGACATGATCGAGTTTTCGTTTCAGCAATTGCTCGGAGAGTTCCGGAAACTTGGCGGAATACGTACCGCCAAACCCGCAGCAGACCTCCTCCTCAAAACCCTCCCGATAATCGAGACCGGCACTGCGCATCAGGTTGCGCGGCGCATCGTGCACGCCGAGCCCCCGGCAGAGATGGCACGGGGCGTGGTAGGTGGTAATCCTGCCGTCACCGTCGAAATCTTCGGGGGTTACCCGGAGTACGTCGTGCACGAAGGAGGACAGATCGATCACCTTGGCGGTAAAGGCCTGCACCCGGTCATTCAGGGACGGGTCGTCCTTGAGCAGTTCCGGATAGTTGTGTTTCAGGTGGGAGGCGCACGAGGCGCAGAGCGTGACGATATAATCAACATCGGCACCGGCAAAGGCGCTGATGTTTTGCAGCGCGACCTCCCGCGAGGCCTTCATCTCGCCCATCATCTGTACCGGCAATCCGCAGCAGGACTGCTGCATCGGAAAGCTCATCGCGACACCGTGATCAGCAAACAGCTCGACCGCGGCGACCATCTGTTCCGGATAGACAAAATCCTGCACACAACCGGAAAACAGGCCGACCCGGTGGCGCGGGGTGGCCACCGTCGGTTTGATCTTCGGCCAGAGATCACGGAACGGCTTCTCGGCAATGGTCGGCAACGACTTGAAATCATGGGCCTTGAAAAAGACCATCGGCAAATGGCGCATGAAGCCGTCGCCGCCGGCCACCGGTTTCTGGGCCCATTTGGCGGTACGCAGCAGCGTGTGGAACAATCTGCGGTTTTTCAAAACCGTGCCGAGCAGCAGACTGGGCACCGGGTGCCCCTCCTCATCCTGGATCCGGGCATGAACCGCCTTGATCAGGCGTGGCAGATCGATCCCGCCGGCGCAGATATCCTTGCAGGCCTCGCAATTGATGCAGTTCTGCACCAGATTCCGGGCCTTGTCCCGGCCGTGGAAAAAATAGGTGAGAATCAGACCGATGGCCCCGATGTAGATATGTCCCATCTTGTGGCCGCCGACCAGCCGGTAGACCGGACAGACATTGGCACAGGCGCCGCAGCGCACGCAGCGGAAGACCTGGGAAAAGAGCGGATCTTTGGCCAACTCGCGCCGGCCGTTATCGAGCACGACAAAGTGAATATCCTTTTTGCCGTCCGGATTGGACCCGCTCTCGTTGGCGCCGGTCACCCAGGTGATATAGGAGGTGATCTGCTGGCCGGTGGCATTTCTCGGCAGCACGCGCAGGATCTTCAACGCATCGCCGATGGTCGGAACCAGCTTGTCGATCCCGAAGAGCGCCACGTGCACCCGCGGCAGCGTCGTGCAGAGGCGGGCGTTGCCCTCGTTGGTGACGGTACCGATGGTGCCGGTCTCGGCAATCGCGAAATTGGCGCCGGTCACGGCCATATCCGCCTCGACGAATTTCTGGCGCAGCTCGCGCCGGGCCACCTTGACCAGCTTTTCGATATCCTCTTCCTGCTGGGCGCCGGTCACCTCGGTAAACAAATCACGCACCTGGTAGCGCGACAGGTGAATGGCCGGCATCACCATATGGGACGGACCCTCGTGGCGGAGCTGGATGATCCACTCGCCAAGATCGGACTCGACCACCTCCAGACCATGTTCCTCCAGGGCATGATTGAGCAGCGTCTCTTCGGCGGTCATCGATTTGGTCTTGAGCAGTTTCTTCGAGCCGGTTTCGTGCGCGATGCGGACAATGATCTCATTGGCCTCGGCGGCGTCCCTGGCCAGATGTACTTTCACTCCGGCCGCTTCGGACACCGTTTTGAACTGTTCATAGAGCTCGTCGAGGCGCACGAGGACATCGTCTTTCATCGCCGCAACGTCGTCGATCAAGGCCTGGACGTCGAATTCGGCAAAGGCATTGGCCCGGCTGGTCCGGTACGCGACGGCAAAGGTGTCGAGCGCGGTTCTGAGAAAGTCGTTGTCGAGCGATTCCCGGCATTGTTTACGGTATCCGGCAAGGTTCTTGGCATCCTGCATGATCAGTCCTCCAACAGCAAAAGATGAAGCTCAAGCGGACCATGCACACCGATGGCCAATACCCGTTCAATATCGGCGGTCCTGCTCGGCCCGGTAATAAAGGCCGTGTAATTCGGGCCGTGCCCCATGTAGCGCAGGAGCTGCTCTTCGGCAGCAAACGCGTCGGCAACGATTTTCGATGTCGGCACCACGCAGACATGATACTCACAGATCATCGTCGCCAGCCGCAGCTCCTCGCTTGGGCAATTCAGCACGATGGTGCCGGTTTCGGCGATACCGATATCGGCATAGGTAAAACCGATATCGACTCCGGCCAGTTGCGAGCGAAGACCCGAGTCGATACAGGTAAACCCGCTCTCCCGGCTGCGTTTGCTGAGCAGCTCATAACTCTCTGGTGCCAGCATCGGAGCGGCAATGATCTTTTCCTCCTTGGCCAGACAGAGGTCTTCGGCCGGATCGGACAACGGCTCGTCACAGCCGGACACCTTGATCCGGCAGGCCCCGCGACTGCCGCAGAGATCGAGGGCATACTCAATCGCCGCCTGCACATCGGCCACCTCGTTGACCTGGGCGGCGGCCAGCCGGGCCTTGTCGATGAAACGCTCCAGGGTGCTTTGTTGTCGGGTTGCTTGACTGCTGCTCATCGGTGTGTATTCTCCTTGTTGTTTCCTGCTTCCACCACACCGATCGTCTCACGGGCAATGGCAAGTTCTTCGTTAGTCGGAATCACCCAGATCGCTACGCTACTGGATTGGCTGCTGATACGTAGCGGCCCGTCGAGCCGCTGCCGATTTCGGTGCGGGTCGATTTGCACCCCAAAACAATCGAGCCCCTCGACGGAGCGGCTGCGGACGACATCATCGTTTTCGCCGATACCGGCAGTGAAAACGAGACTGTCAACCCGGCCGAGCACCGCCATGAAGGCCCCGATATATTTCCGATTACGATAGGTCTGCACGTCAAGGGCCAGGGCCGCTCGAGGATCGCCGTCGGCAATGGCGGCATGGATGTCGCGCATATCGTTGCTCCCGCAGATCCCTTTCAGACCGGACTCCTTGTTCAGCAGCCGGTCGATCTCTTCGATGTCCAGACCGGCGTTCCGGTGCAGAAAGGCATGCAGGGCCGGATCGATATCTCCGCTGCGGGTACCCATCACCAGTCCCTCAAGCGGCGTCATGCCCAGGGTCGTGTCGATGCTCCGGCCGTTTTCGATCGCGGTCATCGAGCAGCCGTTGCCGAGATGGATGGTGATCAGGTTGCAGGCATTCAGGGGCTTGCCGAGCAGCCGTGCACACTCGCCTGCCACATATTTGTGAGACGTTCCATGAAACCCGTAGCGTCTGATCCGGTAGCGTTCGTAGAGTTCATACGGCAAGGCATAAATATGGGCCCGGGCGGGGATGGTCTGGTGAAACGCCGTATCGAACACCGCCACCTGCGTAACTCCCGGGAACAGTCGCAAGGCCACATCAATGCCGTCGAGGTTCGCCGGATTGTGCAGCGGGGCCAGCGGGATGTTTTTTCTAATTGCCTCGACCACTGCCGCATCAATCAGCGTCGGCCGGTGAAAATCTTCACCGCCGTGCACCACCCGGTGGCCGATCGCCGCTATATCGTCACGGGACCGGACAACACCTTGTCGTTCATCGGTGATAAGATTGACGGCCTGGAGCATGCCCGCCTGATGATCCTCTATCGGTTTCTCGCGGCTCAGCAGCACCTCGCCGTCCCGGCCGGGATGCATCGTACATTTCACCAGGGCGCCGGGCTCGCCGATCCGCTCGACAAGGCCGGAGGCAAGCACCGTCTCGTCGGCCATGTCAAGCAGCTGGAATTTGATGGATGAGCTGCCTGAATTGATAACCAGTATCTTCATTGTTGCTTCCGTTTTTCAGCCTGGGCCTGCACCGCGGTAATCGCGACGGTATTGACGATATCGTCAACGGTGCAGCCGCGCGACAGGTCGTTGACCGGTTTGTTCAACCCCTGCAGGACCGGACCGATGGCCACCGCGCTGGCGGAGCGCTGAACCGCCTTGTAAGTGTTGTTGCCGGTGTTGAGGTCCGGGAAAATAAAGACGGTCGCCCGGCCGGCCACCTTCGAGCCGGGCATCTTGGTCCGGGCCACTTCCGGATCGATGGCCGCATCGTATTGCAGCGGTCCTTCGAGGATAAAGTCGAGATCACGCTCTTCGATCAGTCGCTGGGCGATTTCCGTTGCTTCGGCGACCTTGTCGACATCCTCGCCCTTTCCCGACCGGCCGGTGGAATAGCTGAGCATTGCCACCCGCGGCTCGATACCGAAAATCTTGGCCGTCTCCGCCGAACTGAGGGCGATCTCCGCCAGTTGGGAGGCGTTGGGATTGGGGTTGACCGCACAATCTCCGTAGACCAGGATGCGATCGCGCAGGCACATCAGAAAGACCGAGGAAACGATGGTGAAACCGGGTTTTGCCTTGATGAACTCGAAGGCCGGCCGGACCGTGTGGGCGGTGGTATTCAACGCCCCGGACACCATGCCGTCGGCATAGCCTTTGTGGACCATCATCGTGCCGAAATAGGTCGGGTCCGACATCCGGTCCCTGGCCATATCCTCTATCATGCCCTTGTGCTGACGGAGCCGTAGGTACTCCTTGATAAACGGTTCGAGCATCGAACTGGCCTGCGGATCGATAACCTCGACAAAGGTCAGGTCCAGGCCGTTGGCCGCCGCCAGGGCCCGTACCTGCTGCTCACGGCCGAGAATGGTCAGATCGGCAACACCGCGGCGCAGCAGGATATCGGCGGCCCGCAGGATTCGCTCGCAGGTCCCCTCCGGCAGCACGATGCGTTGCCGGTCTTCGGCGGCCCGTTCCATCATCGCATACTCGAACATCTTCGGGGTAATCCGGTTCGGTTTGGACGAGATCACGTATTCGCTGAGTTCCTGGACCTTGACATACTTGGAGAAGAAACCGAGCGCCGTCGCGATCCGCTGCGAATCGTCTGGTTCGATATGGGCATAGAGTTCATGCAATTGCTGAACGACCAGATACGTATGGCCCTGCACGCAGAGAATCGGGATCGGCGCCCCGGACCAGCCCTCGATCAGCATCCTGACGCTCTCGTAGGGCACCAGACCGCCGGTCAGCACAATGCCGGACACCTCCGGGTACGTCTTGGACGAACGTGCCGACAGGCAGGCAAGAATAATATCTGATCGATCGCCGGGCGTGATCACCAGACAGCCGGGCTTCAGGTACTCCAGGAAGTGCTCGACCCGCATCGCCGCCACGATATACTCGCCGATCTTGGCGTTCATGCCCGACGCCCCATACATGACACTGGCGTTGAGCCAGCGCTTGACATCGCCGATGGTCGGGTTGGCCAGATCGCTGTTCTCCGGCATCACGTAGAACGGCAACCCTTCTTCCGGATGGACCTTCTTTCTGATCTCGGTGATGGTCTCGGCGGTAACGCCCTCCGGGGCCCGGTTGATGATCGAGGCGACCAGCGTCAATCCTTTTTCCTTGTGGGCATCGATCGAGGCCTGCACCTGGCGGATCATTTCCTCCGCCGTTTTCTTGCGGCCCGACGAGATCAGGATCACCGGTGCCCCGAGATTGGCGGCGATGTCACTGTTGATCTCCAGCTCGAAGGTCGTATCATGCCCCCGGTAATCGGTCCCTTCGATGAGTACGAAGTCGTAGCTATCTTCGAGTTTTTTATACTTTTTCAGGATCAGGTCATGGAGATCGTCTTCCCGCCCGGTATTGATCAGCTGGTAGGCCTCGCGAAGCGTACAGCCATAACTGTCCTCGTAGCTGATCTGCAAGTTGAAATACCCGGTGACCAGCGAAATATCGGGATCTTCCTGTTTTCCCGTCGGATCACTGATGATCGGCCGGAAAAAAGCGACCCGGTGCAGCTCTTTTTTGAGCATCTGCATGATGCCGAGCACGACGACCGATTTTCCGCTCCGTTCTTCGGTGGCGGTGATATAAAGATTATTTGGCATGACAGAACGTTCCTCTCATCGGCTTACCGGAAACGGCCGGTCAGTAGCAGCCGGCCGTCGGGAAAATCAGCTCCAGCGTCAAAGAATAGTCATAAATTCACAAACTGTCAGCGTATAGTTCGATGACATGGCGAACTTTGATACCGCTGTGCCGATGCGACAGCAGATCGGTGATCTGCATCATGCAGGCCGGACAACTGGTGGCCACGGTTCGGGCCGTCGAGGACTCGATGTGATCGGCTTTTCGGTTGCCGATCTTCCTGGACATCTCGTAGTGAAAGAGGTTGAAGGTGCCGCCGCAGCCGCAGCAGACGCCTGCCTCGGTCATTTCGATCAGCGGGGCATTCGAGGCTTTGATAATCGTCCTCGGCTGGGTGGTGATACCAAGGCTGTTTTTCAAGTGACAGGGATCGTGATAGGTCACGCCCGCCAAAGCCATATCCGGCCCATCTTCTCCAACCGCAACACCGCAGCGATCAACGAGAAACTGGCTGATATCCATGGTCTTGTCGGCAAGTTCATAAAGCGCTTCACCACTGACCCGGCCACCGTCATAAAGGCGCGGCCAGAGTTCTTTGATGGTTGAGGTACAGGAGGCACACGGCGTTACCAGCGCATCGAAGGCGGCGTCGGCAAATCGGTCAATGTTGAGTTCAACGAGTCGGTTGAATCCCTGACGGTCGCCGCTCGACAACACCGGGATGCCGCAGCAGGCCTGGTTCTCCGGTAAATAGACGCCGACCCCGTGATGCTCGAGCACGCTCAGGGTGGCAACGCCGACAGAGGGGTACATCTTGTCGACCACACAGCCCGGGAAAAAGGCGACGCGCAGGCCACTCGACCCGGCGGCCGTGTCCATGCTGGCGGTATGTTTGCGAAACGGCGTCGTGGCCAGGGAGTTGAAGTGCCGGTCGGCAATCAACGGCGCGTTGAATCGGGCACAGGAAGAACCGAGCAGGTCGTCAACCTTTTTCGTGAACAGTCCCTGAAAACGCGAACCGATCGCGGTCAGCGCATTGAACAGTCGCGGATTGGCCAGCATGCCCCGGAAGATCGCCCGCTTGGCCGGGTGCAGGCCATAGTAGCCGGTCATAATGGCCCGGGCCTTCAGGAAAATATCGAGCACCTTGACCCCGCTCGGACAATTGGCCTCACAGGTGCCGCAGAGCAGACAACGGCTGAGCGTGGCGTTGACTCCGTCGGCATCGCGGAGCAGCTCATCGGCCAGACAGTCGAGCAGGGCCAGTTTGCCCCGGGTTACATCGACCTCCCTGCCGGTTTCGCCGAACACCGGGCAGACCGCCTGACACATGCCGCAACGCATGCAGTTGACCAGTTGATCGTCAAGTTCCTTGAAGTGCTGAGCGAGCTGGTGAATATCGGCCATCTGTGGATCCTCGCCCTAGACCATTTTGCCGGGGTTGAGAATATTGTTCGGATCGACGGCCGCCTTCAGCCGGCGACTGTAAGCCAGGCTGCCGGCGCCGACCTCCCGTTCCAGGAAACGGGCCTTGGCGATGCCGATGCCGTGTTCGCCGGACAAGGTGCCGTCCAGTTGCACGGCCCGTTCGAAAATAGCGGTAATGGCCTGCTCGACCCGCTGCCATTCCACCTTGTCACGGCGGTCCGTCAAAATGGTCGGGTGCAGGTTGCCGTCACCGGCATGCCCGAAGGTCCCGATGGGCAGGTTATACTCTTTACTGATCTCGGTCAGCGCCTGAATCATCGCCGGAATCTTGGACCGCGGCACGGTGGCATCCTCGAGAACGCAGGACGGCTTGAGCTTGGCCAGGGCCGGCAGCGCATCCCGCCGGGCCTGCCAGATGATGTCGCGCTCGGCGCTGTCGCGCGCCACGGTCAGCTCTTCGGCCCCGTTTTCCCGGCAGATCCGTTCGACCAGGACGGCCTCGTCTTCAACCTGGGCCGGATGGCCATCCACCTCGATGAGCAGCAGGGCCGCTGCTTCGGTGGGCAGGCCGGCCTTGCGGAAGCTCTCGACGGTACGGATGGTGAAATTGTCCATCAACTCCAGGGTGGCCGGTACGATCTTGGCGGCGATAATCGCCGCCACCGTCTCCGAGGCGGCCTTGATCGTTCCGAAAACGGCCATCATAGAGCGGGCTGCCCGGGGGGGTGGAACCAGCTTGAGAATAATTGTGCTGAACACCCCGAGGGTCCCCTCGGAGCCGACCATCAGGCCGGGCAGATTGAGACCGGTCACGCACTTGACCGTTCTCGATCCGCCTTTGATCAGGGTGCCATCAACATCGAAGAACTCGATGCCCATGACATAGTCCTTGGTCACCCCGTATTTGAGACCGCGCAGGCCGCCGGCATTCTCGG
>CAZUJZ010000172.1:0-8635 GCA_964620665.1 uncultured Desulfofustis sp.
ATCCATGGCCTGGCGAGAAGCTTTCGGGCCTGATTCTCCGTCCAGCCGGGCCTTCGCGATGTACCCTCCGACAGAACCGGCCAGCCCTTCCGACCACGACGCCGATGTAGATTGTTCGTTGTGTCTTCCCGTCATCGAAATTCATCTGCATAGAGCAGCCGGTTGATTTGCCGGATTCCCTCGAGCAGCCGTATGGTCGGTCGAGCCACGAGGGTTTCATCGATCAGATAGATCCGCCCCTCGCGGACCGCCTTGATCGCGCCAAAGCCCGGTTCGTTGCGAATTTCCGCGATGGTGATGCGGTTCATCCGTCCCGATTGGGCCAAAAAAACATCGATCATTTCCGCCTTGGCCAGAATCCGTTCCTTGCTGTAATCGGCAATATTGGTACCCCGCCTCGGGACCGCATCGTCGGCGACGTTGACGCCGCCGGCCGCGGTCAGGCAGAAGATGGCAATCGATTCCGGTGAAAAGGTGCGCATCCGCCGGTGGATCGATTCGAAGTAGACCCGGGGCCGCACCTCTTCCTTGATGGCTGCGACTCGGCGCTGCAGCTGCTTGAGCTCTTCCTGAAAGGTGCTGATCATCAGGGCCGCGCCGCTTTCCCGGCCGCTGATGCGGCCAAGTATCCGCCAGTAATCCACTAGTTCGGCCGGCGTTGTCGGCTGGAGGGAGATGATGGTGATCCCGTAGCGCTCCAGTTGCTGAACCAGGTTGGCGGCGCTGTGCCGGATCATCGGCCTGATCAGGATGCAGTCAGGCGCCGCGGCGATCAGTTTCTCCGCGGTATCGTGGTAGGAGAACCGGGGTTTGTCGAGGATGTGTTCGGGATAGGTGTCGCTGGTCGAAATACCCAGGAGGGCGCCGCTCGCGCCGATCTCGGCAAGGTTTTCGGTGTGTGCCGGGTAGAGCGAGATAATTCTGGTGAAGGGGCGATCGATGCGATGGCGAACCCCGTCGTGGTCGATCAGTTCAAAAGCGGTCGCCGCAGCCGTTTCGTAAACCTGCACCAGCAGGGTCAACACCAGGGCCAGGACGCAGAAACCTGCCGGCCGTCGCTCGCCGGGTACACTCCACCGGTTTCGCTGCTGCCGGCAGGGTGTCGGGACCGGCGGTTTGTGTGGGTGGGCAGAGAGCATCGGCATCGGTCAGCGGTAGATAAAACTGATCTGGTTGGTCTGCGCGGCGGTCCGGTATGATTCGGCCTCGATCTCGTAGAGCTCGGCAACCAGCGCCGGTGTGACGATATCCTCGGTCGCTCCGTCCCCCCACAACGCCCCGTCCTTGAGGACGATGACCTGGTCGCAGAAAGCCAGCGCGATGTTGAGGTCGTGCATCGCCGCGATGGCGGTGCGACCCTGCCGAACCAGCCGGGCCAGCAGCTTCATGATGGCCAGCGCGTGGTTGATATCGAGATTGGCGGTTACCTCGTCGAGCAGCAGATAGTCGGTGTCCTGGGCCAGTGCCCGGGCGATCATCACCCGCTGTTTTTCACCGCCGGACAGCTGCCTGACCGAGCGATCACGGAAGCGGCTGATTTCCATCGCCGCCAGGGCGTGTTCCACCGCATCGCGATCGGCCCCCCCGGGCCGGGCAAAACGCGGGATATGCGGATGTCGTCCCATCAGCACGACATCGTAGACGCTGTAGTCGAAATTGAGTGAAAAGCTTTGCGGCACGCTGGTCAACAGTCGGGCTCGATCCGGCGGGGCATAGCGACCGATCTCCCGGCCATTGAGCTCAACGCTGCCGCAGGACGGAGCCAGGTGTCCGGCGAGCAGATCGAGCAGGGTGGTCTTGCCGCTGCCGTTCGGCCCGAGCAGGCCGTAGAAACGACCGGGCGGCAGATGAAGAGACAGTGCCTGCAGGCCGGCGTGGTGCCGGCCGTAGGAAAAGCCGGCGTCGGTGAGTCGATATCCCCGGTCGATCTCCATCAGCGCCACCTCGCCAATTGGTTGCGGCGAAAAATGTAACAAAAGAACGGCCCGCCGATCAATGCGGTCAGTACCCCGATCGGCAGTTCCGTCGGCAGTACGACCCGGGTTATTGTATCGGCAAGCAGCAGCAGTATGGCGCCGCAGAGAAAGCTGCACGGGATGAGCAGTCGATTGTCGGGGCCGAGCGCCATCCTGACGAAGTGCGGTACGATCAGGCCGATAAAGCCGATGATGCCGGAGACACTGACGCAGGCGGCGGTAGCCAGTGAAGCGACGATCAGCAACCGCTTGCGAACGGCGGGCGAGTCGATGCCGAGCGAGTCGGCGGTCCGGTCGCCAAACGACATGATATCGAGTTCGCGGGCGTGCAGACCGACCAGCAGACAACTGGGAAGAACGAGTACCAGAAGCATGAGCACATCGACCCAGCCGGTGCCGATAAAGCTGCCCATGAGCCAGAAAATAATGGCGTTGACCTGTTCGTCGGCGAGGAATTTGATCAGGCTGATACCGGCCGACAGGATCGCCGAGATAATGATCCCGGACAGGATCAAGCTGTTTGACGAGAGACGCGTGGAGGGGGCGCTCAGGGAGAAGACACCGAAAAGAGTGAGCACCGCGCCGACAAAGGCGAACAGCGGAATGATCAGCGATCCCGGCAGCGCCAGGCCGAACATCAGCAGCAGGATGGCCAGCGATGCGCCGAAGGCGGCACCGGAGGAAATGCCGAGGGTGTACGGGTCGGCCAGCGGGTTTTGCAGCAAGGACTGGAACACGCAACCGGCGATGGCCAAAGCGCCGCCGACCAGTGCGGCACAGAGGATGCGGGGCAGACGAACTTCGATGATGACGAACGGAAAACTCGGCGTCAGATCCGTCGGCATGGCGCCGCCGAATTGCATCAGCAATACGCTGACGATATCGGCCGGGCCGATATCGATATACCCGAGGCCGGTGGCGGCCACGATCTGCAGCACGAGCAGCGCGGCCAGCAGTAAAGGCAGAATGAGCCGGAAGGGCGGTCGCCGGGTGGTCGGGTTGAGCGGCGTATGGTCGGACGGTGCTGTGGCGGTCATCGTGGTGGCCGGCTCCAAAAAAAAATCCCCGGATCAAAAGATTCGATCCGGGGATGCCCTGATTTTCCACGTATCTTTGTCTGGCTTCCTGTTCCACGGGAAGCCTTCGCATGCTTCAGGCAGGTCTTCTGACTTCCGGTTCACCCTACTGGTTGCGCCTTCCCAGCCGATTGAGGCCAGTGACGTCGTGCAACGTTCGTCCCGGTTACAGCGGCGGGCCCGTCTCCGAATCGCACGGAGTTCCCTTTTAAACCCGGTCGAGTGGATCGACCCGGTACCTGAGTCCGTCCTCCTCTTCTACCGCTTGAACCGGTGTTTGTCAACTACCGGTAAAGATCACCGGCACGCTCCGCTCCAGCACGGGGCGCCGCACGGCCGGGGTGGATCGGTCGGCACCGGCGAACGGGCGCCCGGGTCAGGATGGTGTCAGCGCGATATAGCAGGCCGTGGCGATAATCAGGCTGACGATGCGAAACAGCTGGTTGTAGATGATGAGCTCGACGGCCAGCTGTGGCTGAAAAATGCCGGCATAGTAGGGAAGCTGGTGTCTGACGGCACGCAGCGGCGAAGACAGGATGTTGCCGATCAGCAGCGCGAAGACGACTTCCCGGTAGCTGAGGATATTGTCCTGCAGCAGGGCGCCGGCGGCGGCCAGCCCGGCGGTCAGCTCGGCGGCCATGTGCAAGGTGATGATACCGATGGCCTGCGGTGAGAGCCAGGGCAGGAAATCGAGCATGGAGGCGACGTATTCTTCGAGATAGTCGAAAAAAGCGAGTCGGTTCATCACAAAGATGACGATATAGATCGGCACGGTGAACAGGGCGATCTTTTTCATCCGTTTCTTGAACCGTCGCCAGATTGTTTGCCGGCGTTGTTGCCAATCCTGCTCTTTTTCCGGAGCTATGGAGAGAACCACCTGTTGTTTCGGGACCGGCAAAAGCAGTCGGCCGACCCCGACAATGGTCAACGTCCTGAGCAGGGCGGCCAGGAAGGTGATGCCGACATAGATAAAGGCGGCTCCCTTGATCAGCGGCAGGGTAATGACGATCATCGTCGGCAGGTGCAGGAAATAGGTGGGCAGACTGTTGAACAGGTTGGCCAACACCAGTTCTTTTTTGTCGATGTCGCCCCGTTCATAGGCTTCGGCCAGCATGGTATTGGCGGCAACGCCGGAGACGAGCGCCATCGCAAAGGCCGCGCCGACGTGTTCGGTAAAATGGCCCAGCCGGATCAGCGGCCGGGCGACGAGGGCGATCTTGCCGGTCCAGTTCAGTGACTCGAGGAGGTTGGCGGCCAGCAACCCGATGGAAATGAACAGCAGTAATCTGAGCAGCGGCAGAACCAACTGTCCCCAGAGGACAGGGAGTGAGAAAAGGCTCAGTTCCATCGGAGCAACACGTGGTAAGCTGCAGAGTGCAAGGGCGTCAAAGCGACTGTCCGGGAAGCGGCATCGGTCTCAGTGCGGCGCTGGAAAGAGCATTCCCGGCGAGTCGAAGAGTTGCAGCATGCAGTGCGCGTTGAGCCCGTTCGGATCGTTGAAGAGCAGCAGCTGATCGGTGACCGGTTCGATGTCCTGCATCAGCCTGGCAAAACCGGCCAGCAGCGGTGATTGCAGCACGGCGGCCCGGGATTCGCTGCCGATCCGCCGGAAGAGCTGCTCTTTGAAAGAGAGCGGCTCGGTCAGGGTGGTCACCGCAAAACTGTCGAGATCGGCCTTGGCAGCCGCTGCATCAATGGCCTGATCGAGACTGCCGAGTCGATCGACGAGGCCGATATCGCGGGCGGCAGCGCCGGAATAGACCTTGCCCTGGGCGAGATCTTCAACCGTTTCCATTGTCATGTCCCGTCCTTCGGCAACGATGGAGCGAAATTTCCGATAACCGCTTGCCAGGGTCAGCTCGATAGCCTCTTTGACTTCAGGTGCCAGGGGACGACTCAGATCGAGGGCTCCGGAGAGGTTGGTGGTGCCGATACCGTCACGGCGGATGCCGAGTTGGGCCAGGCTCTCGTTGAAGGTCGGCAGGGCCATGAAGATACCGATGGAACCGGTGATGGTGCTCGGCGCCGCCCAGATTTCATCGGCGTTGGCGGACAGCCAATAGGCACCCGAGGCGGCAATGCTGCCCATGGAGACGAGCAGCGGTTTGCCGGCTTTTTTCAGTTGCAGAATTTCCTGCCTGATCAGCTCCGAGGCGAAGGCCGACCCCCCACCGCTGTCGATACGCAGGACCACAGCTTTAACGGACGGTGTCGTCCGCGCCTGCCTCAGCAGAGAGGTCACCGTGTCGGCGCCGATCATGCCGGCAGAGCTTCGGCCCGGCATGATCGACCCTTGGGCAACGATCAGCGCAATTTCGGATTGTTGTTCATCGCTGCCGCGATATGACGGTTCAACCGTTTTCAGGTAGGTGGTGATCGATACCATCCGGGGCGAGCCGTTGGCCGTCGAGCCGGTCAGGGTGGCGAGGTAGCTGCTCGTTTCATGACGATGGCTGAGCCGGTCGACCAGGCCGCTGTCGAGCGCCAGGCGGGCCAGGTCGCCGCCGGCTTCCCGCAGGTTGCCCGGAATGCGGTTGATGTAACCGGTAATTGCTTCCGGCTGCAGTTCCCGTTGGGCGGCGACGTCGTCGAGGTATTGAGTCCACAGGTCGGTCAGCCAGGCCCGTGATTGGCTGCGATCTTCAGGCGACATCGAGTTTCTGGTCAGCGGTTCGGTGGCCGATTTGTAATCGCCCACCTGAAAGACATGGAAGCGGATCTTCAATTTTTCCAGCAGTTCCTCGAAATAGAAGCGATATACCGAGAAACCGCTCAGGTTGACGCCGCCCATCGGATTGAGCAGAAGCGTATCGGCGTGCGCGGCAAGATAATATTGATCCTGCGTGTAATAATCTTCGGCGGCGATCACCGGTTTGCCGCTTTGTTTGAAGCGGGTCAATGCCGCGCCGATTTCCTGCAGTTGGTTCAGGCCGGCACCACCCAGAGACTCGAGATCAAGCAGCACCGCGGTAATATTATCGTCGTCGGCAGCCTGATCGAGTACATCGAGAATGTCCTGCAACAGTGTTTCTCCCGGCTGATCGGAGAATCCGAGAAAATCCGCGAGATAGTCGTCGAACGGAGCCTCCTCCTGCTGCTGCTCGACGATGCTGCCGGAAAGGGTCAGTTTGAGAATACTGTCGGCGGGAATGGTCGTTTCCGGTGAGCGAAA
Source organism: uncultured Desulfofustis sp. (assembly GCA_964620665.1). Classification (GTDB taxonomy): domain Bacteria; phylum Desulfobacterota; class Desulfobulbia; order Desulfobulbales; family Desulfocapsaceae; genus Desulfofustis. Next base: position 6,225 of record CAZUJZ010000172.1, read on the forward strand.
CAGAATAACGGCGAGCAAGGCGATGCCACCGAAGAAAAGCAGGTTGAAAACGATGGCCCAGAGCGTCCCGAGAATCTTTGCGAGGACCCTGAAAATGTTAAATATGGCAGCAAAAAAATTTTTCATGTCGGGGCTCGGGTTCGTCTGTGATGCGCAGAGAAAGAGTGCCGCCGCCGATCGGTGTGCGCGCTCGGCGCCGTGACGCTCGCAGCGGAGCGGCAACCCCCTGCGCCAAAAGGAGGCAGGGAGCAGTCCGGATAATACTGCCGGAGATAATAGCAATCATTGGCGTGCAAGTAAACCAGGTATCTGCACCCGCTGGTCAGCGATCGGAGTGCACGGTCCGGAAAGGATCGGAAGTGCCGGCCGCAGCGGGAAAGGGCAGCATCAGTTGGCGGGGCCGGCCGGTCGCTGGTGTCGTCAGCTTGCCGGCGGATATCCCGAGCAGGCGGACCTTTTTCCGCCCGGCCTCGGTTCGGCTCAGCAACGGCAGCACGCAGCGGATAATGTCTTCGGTTCGGTTCAGCGGCTGGTTCAGGGTGATCGATCTGGTGATGGTAACAAAGTCGGCATAGCGAACCTTCAGCGTCACTGTCTGACAGAAGGTTGAACGGCTGCAGAGAGACCGGCCGACCCGTTCGGCCAGATGGGAGATCACCTGGTTGATCTGGGCACGGTCGCGGGTATCTCGCCGAAGCGTTGTTTCGGCGCCGATCGACTTCCTGATTCGCTGCGGTTGGACAGCTCGTCGATCATGACCACGGACGATGTGGTAGAAAAATACCCCGTGCTTGCCGAAGTGTTCCACCAGGCGCACCAGCGACCAGTTCAGCAGATCGGCCCCGCAGGTGATGCCGAGCCGGGCCATTTTCTCTGCGGTGACCGTGCCGACGCCGTGGAAGGAGGTGATGGGCAATCCGGCCATGAATTCAGCGGCCATTTCCGGGCTGATGACGCTGATGCCGTTGGGTTTGCGCAGGTCCGAGGCGACTTTGGCGAGAAATTTGTTAAACGATACGCCGGCCGATGCGGTCAGGCCGGTTTGCTCATGGATCTGCCGGCAGATCCGGCGGGCGAGCACGGTGGCGGAGCACTCGCCCTGGAAATTGTCGGTCACGTCGAGATACGCTTCGTCCAGCGAGAGCGGTTCGACAAGCTCGGTGTAGTGGTTGAAGATCGCCATGATCCGTGCGGATATTTCACGATAGCGGTCAAGACGCGGGGCGATAAAGACCGCTTCCGGACAGCGGGCGTAGGCACGGGCGCACGGCATCGCCGAGTGGATGCCGAAGGCCCGTGCCTCGTAGGAACAGGCGGCGACCACGCCCCGCGAGTCGGGGCGACCGCCGACCACCACCGGCTTGCCGGCCAGCTCCGGGTTGTCCAGCTGTTCGACGGAAGCATAAAAGGCGTCCATGTCGACATGGATGATCTTTCTGGTCACCATTCCTCCGCCGCCGAGGCACAACAAGTGCTGTTCATTATCGTCTCGATCTGCTAGACTTTTGCCGCTACCTGTTACCTGTCGCATCGATAACGATCTGTGAGCCTGATACACCGACCATTTTACCATGACCCAGCAGAAAAAAAGAGACATCATTGGCGGGATCTCGTTGTTTCAGGGCTTGCCTGACGACCAGCTGGAGACCATTGGCGCATTGGCCCGAGAAAAGCGCTATGGCCGAGGGGAGACGATATTTTTCGAAGGGGATCCGGGCAACGGATTCTATCTCATCGCCGCCGGTCAGGTCAAAGTCTTCAAGATGAACCCGCTTGGCAAGGAACACATTCTGCATATTTTCGGCCCCGGCGAACCGATCGGCGAGGTGGCGGTGTTTCACGGCCAGCCGTTTCCGGCCAGTGCCGAGGCGCTGGTGAAGAGCACGCTGCTGTTTCTGCCCCGGCGCGAGTTTATCGGGCTGATCGAGGTGCACCCGTCGATCGCGTTGAATATGCTGGCGGTGTTGTCGTTGCGCCTGAGGCAATTCACCGCGCAGATCGAGAGTCTGTCGCTCAAGGAAGTGCCGGCGCGCCTGGCGAATTATCTGCTCGTTGCGGCTCAGGAACAGCAGAGCGGGGATGTGGTCAACCTCGATATCTCCAAGGGGCAATTGGCCAGCCTGCTCGGCACCATCCCGGAGACCCTCTCCCGGATCTTTGCCAGGATGAGCGATGACGGCCTGATCCGCGTGGACGGCCGCTCCATCACCATTCTCGATAGGCAGGCCCTGGCCGATCGTTAAAGTCACACCGAAGTATGAAACTGTGCAGTTTCACATAACCGCCATGACGGGGCGTCACAACGAAGCATAAAAATCGGCATCTTGGTCGGACGGTCTGGCCGGTCCTGCCTCCGGTTGCTGCGCTGCGGCCTGATCGGCTGAATCTCGACCAACGGCGGGACAGGTTTT
>CAZUJZ010000173.1:0-8630 GCA_964620665.1 uncultured Desulfofustis sp.
CACAATCTTTCTAGCTACGATGCTTCATATTTAGATCTTGCAATGAGAAGAGGATTGCCTATTGCAACGCTTGATAAAAATTTATTAGCGGCTGCAAAACGAATTAAGGTTTCAATAGTAAAGATGTAATAACGGAAATGTTCAATCGGCCCCGACCCTGGCATACAGGTTCCCACCAGGCGGTTCCCAGATCTACCGAGTTGGCAGACGAGGCGGCCGGCCGGCGGGTAATGGTGCCACTGCGGCTCCTCTGTTCCCCGTTGTTCGGTCTCTATGAGGCCGGCGTACTGCTCACCGCACTGTTCGGCAAAAAGAAGCCCACGGCCGACCCGGGCTCGGCAAAAGATGGAGTGAACCGGGAAAACACCGACGAATAGGAGTTACCATCTCTTTTTCCAGCCATGAAAATACATGTCAAAACAAAAACATGGATCGAAAACGACAGCCACGATCTATTGTTCGGCAAGGGAAAGACGGACCTGCTGGAACTGATCGAAGAAGAAGGTTCCATCGCCGGCGCCGCCCAGCGATTATCCATGAACTATAAAAAAGCCTGGACCCATATCAAGACCCTGCGAAAGCACTTCGCCGACGAGCTGGTACTCTCCCGAAAAGGCGGCAGCGGGGCCGGCGGCACGACGCTGACCCCGACCGCACGGTCGCTCATCAAAAACTATAGAACGCTGCAGGACGATATCGAATCCTACGCCAACCATCGCTTTCGCGAGCTGTTCGACCCCGACTCACAAAAGCCGTTATAGGCGGCTTCTGTCCCTCCTCGTCATTTTTCCGGATTATCCGGTTGTCTTTGCGCTGCAAATATGCAGTTATTGCATATTTCCCGCTTCTCCGGTAACTTGAGCCACGTATTAAAAATTTCCATTGATTATCAACAATAACAGGTACAACACCGGGGAGGAGCACCCCATGGACTACCGGTTCGTGTCAACCACATGTCCGCACTGCGGATGCGGTTGTCAGATGATGCTGGAAGTGCTCGATGGCAGACTCATCGGCACCCACCCGGTAAAAACCGCGGACATGAACCAGGGGCGCCTGTGTATCAAAGGCTGGAGCGTCCATGAATTCCCGCATCACCCGGATCGTTTGACCGCTCCGCTGATCAAGGAAAACGGCACCTTCCGCCAGGCCGGCTGGGATGAGGCTCTGACACTGATCCGCGACACCTTTCTCGCCATCCGGGCAGAATCGGGCTCGGACGCACTGGCCTTTCTCAGTTCCGCCCGGGCCACCAATGAAGAAAACTACCTCGTCCAGAAACTGAGCCGGGCCGGGTTCGGCACCAACAATGTCGATCACTGTGCCAGGCTCTGACACGCACCCACCGTGGCAGGTCTTGCCACGGCCTTCGGCAGCGGGGCGATGACCAACTCAATCGCCGAAATTGAAAAAGCCGCCTGCATCCTGGTAATCGGCTCGAACACCACCGAGGCTCACCCCCTTGTAGCCCACCGCATTTTCAACGCCAAGAAACGGGGAGCAAAACTGATTGTCATTGACCCGCGCCGAATACACCTGGCGCTGCTCGCCGATATTCATGTTCGGGTCAACTTCGGCACCGATGTCGCCCTGATAAACGGCATCATGCACGATATCATCGCCAACGGCTATCACAACCGGCAATTCATCGACAACCGCACCGAAGGCTTCGCCGCACTCGAGAAGATGCTCGCCGAATACAGCCCGGAGCAAGCTTCTAAAATCTGCGGCGTATCTCCTTCGATGATGCACGAGATCGCCCGCCTCTATGCGACGTCCGAACCGTCCACCATCCTTTACACGCTCGGTATCACCGAGCACTCGCACGGCGTCGACAACGTCAAGACCCTGGCCAACTTGGCCCTGCTGACAGGCCAGATCGGCAAACCGTCGAGCGGCGTTAACCCGTTGCGCGGCCAGAACAATGTCCAGGGAGCGTGTGACATGGGCGCACTGCCTAATGTCTATCCCGGCTACCAGGCCGTTACCGGTGAAGGAGCACGCGACAAGTTCCAAACGGCATGGAATGCTCCGCTCTCCTGCACAATCGGCTACACCATCCCGGAGATGATTGACCGACTTATCGACGGATCCGTCAAGGGCATGTTTATCGTCGGTGAGAACACGGCGGTCAGCGATCCGGATACCCATCACATTCTCCATGCACTCAACTCCGCACAATTCCTGGTCGTTCAGGACATCTTCCTGACTGAAACGGCCCAGCTCGCCGATGTAGTGCTGCCCGCCGCATGCTGGGCTGAAAAAGACGGCACCTTCACCAGCAGCGAAAGGAAAATTCAGCGCGTTCGCCAGGCCGTTGAACCGCCCGGAACGACACGACCCGATTGGCAAATTCTTGCGGATCTCGGGCGGCGAATCGGCCTTGCCATGGATTACACGTCACCGAAGGAAATTTTCGCCGAGATGGCTGAACTGACTCCGCAGTACAGTGGCATCAGCTACGATCGATTGGAGCAATCGCCGCTCCAATGGCCCTGCCCGACTACTGAACACCCGGGAACCCCCTTCCTCCACCGGGAAACCTTCGGTCGAGGACGCGGGCTGTTTTCCGTGGTCCGCTATCGTCCTTCCGAGGAACTACCGGACGAGGAGTTCCCATTCTTTTTAACGACAGGAAGGCGTTTCGCCCATTATAACGCGCGTAGCATGACCGGTCGTTGCGCAACCTTGCACAATGAATATCCCGAAGCTGTCTCGCAATTACACAGTGAAGATGCGCGGCGCCTAGGCATCATGGATGGTGATCCAATCAAGGTCATTTCACGCCGAGGTGAAGTGACCACCATCGCCCGACCTGGAGACATCGTCCCAGCCGGGGCCGTCTTCATGGACTTTCATTTCGCTCATGCCAATGCTAATGTATTGCTCGGGACCTCCCTGGACCCGATAACCAGGACCCCCGACTACAAGGTCTGCGCCGTTCGGGTGGAACGTGCATTAACCACTCCCGGCACCACCAACGACAACCCATACTTACAGGAAAATCCATGACAATACCAACGCTCAGCGACCCCGCCCTGCTCCGTACTACCTGCCTGATTGACGGCCAATGGACCGACGCCGACGATGGCTCGGTCATCGAAGTGACCGATCCGGCGTCTCTGGAGGTGCTCGGCACCGTGCCCGACATGGGCGCCGCGGAGACCCGCCGGGCCATCGCCGCGGCCGGTCGCGCACTTCCCGGCTGGCGGGCCAGAACGGCCGCACAGCGGGCCGTCATCCTGAGAAAATGGCATGCGTTGCTGCTGGCCAACCAGGAAGACCTGGCGCTGCTGATGACCGCCGAGCAGGGCAAGCCGCTCAGCGAATCGCGCGGCGAGATCGCCTACGCCGCCTCGTTTATCGAGTGGTTTGCCGAGGAAGGCAAACGGATTTACGGCGATATCATCCCCTCCGAACAGCGGGACACGCGGCTGCTGGTCCTCAAGGAACCGATCGGCGTCTGCGCCGCGATCACCCCGTGGAACTTCCCCTCGGCGATGATTACCCGCAAGGCCGCGCCGGCACTGGCGGCCGGCTGCACCATGGTGGTCAAACCGGCCTCGGCGACACCGTTTTCCGCCCTGGCCCTGGCCGCACTTGCCGAGCGCGCCGGTATCCCGGCAGGGGTGCTCAATGTGGTCACCGGTTCGGCCGGGGCCATTGGCGAGGAACTGACCGCCAACCCGTTGGTCCGCAAGCTGACCTTTACCGGCTCCACCGCAGTCGGCAAGAAGCTGATGGCCGCCTGTGCCGGCACGGTGAAAAAGGTCTCCATGGAGCTCGGCGGCAATGCGCCGTTCATCGTCTTTGACGACGCCGACCTGGACCAGGCTCTATCCGGGGCGCTGCTCTCCAAATACCGCAACACCGGCCAGACCTGCGTCTGCACCAACCGCTTTCTCGTGCAGGATGGCATCTACGATCGTTTTGTCGAGAAACTGGCGGCGGCCGTGGCCGAGCTGCGCGTCGGCAATGGTCTGGCGGAGGGCACGCAACAGGGGCCGCTGATCAACCAGCAGGCGGTGACGACGATCGAAAAACAGCTCGCCGACGCGCTGGTCAAAGGCGCCCGGACCGTGGTCGGCGGCAAACGCCACCGGCTGGGCGGCACTTTTTTCGAGCCGACGGTGCTGGCCGATGCCACGGCCGACATGCTCATCGCCCGGGAAGAGACCTTCGGCCCGGTGGCGCCGGTCTTTCGTTTCACCGACGAACAGGAGGCGATCAGCCTGGCCAATGCCACCGAATTCGGGCTGGCCGCCTACTTCTACAGCCGTGATATCGGCCGTATCTGGCGATTGGCCGAAGCGCTCGAATACGGTATTGTCGGTGTCAACACCGGTATCATCTCGACCAGTGTCGCCCCGTTCGGCGGGGTCAAGGAATCGGGCATCGGCCGGGAAGGCTCGCGCTACGGCATCGAAGAGTTCGTCGAGATCAAGTATGTCTGCCTGGCGGGAATGTCGTCGTGAGCGCCGGCTCCGCCTAGGCGCAACCGGTTACGGTCAGCGCGGCTGGTGCTCACCGGCGCGCTGATCGGTGCTGATTCGCTGTTTCAGCAGGCAGCAGGAGATCCGGTGCAGCGGCCGGCCTCCATCGTCGTAGGCGATGGTGTCGGGCTGCAGTAATTTATTCATCACGCAGCCTTCCGGGATATCCAGGGTAAAGAGGCGCTCCTCGTTGACGCCGCCGGTGCTGACCAGTTTATTGTCCCTGATTTCATAGGAGTGGAGCGGGTGGTCCTCGCACAGGGGGCATTGATAGACCCGGCCGTTGGGAAAGACGAAAAAGTTCTCGGCCACCCGGCCGGCACACTCGAACGCTTCGCCCTCCTCCAGATAGACCTTGGGATAAACCACATCGATGCCGGCCGCGGCCACCTGCCGGGCCACGGCCGGAACCACGGCCAGCCACTGCTCGGGCGCCACCTGCAGCTGCTGCTCGGCTGTAGGATCGACCACCGCCGATTTGCCGCGCAGGCCGATCACCTGGATAAAAAAGCGTTTGACACCCAACTCTACGAGCAGCGGGACCATTCGGTGCAGGTGGTCGATGGTGCTGCTGCTCACCGTATAGATCACACTCGTGTTGAAGCCCCGGGCGACGGCCCGGCGCAGGTTGGCCGTGCAGACGGCAAACACCCCCTCCCCCCGGATCGGGTCGTTGACCGCCGGGTCCGGCCCGTCAAGACTGAAGCTGAGATAGTCGAGCTGGTGCGGGTCGACGCGCTCGAGAAAATCGTGAAACAGATAGCCGTTGGTGTCCACCGTGGTCGTGTAGCCGCAGGAGCGGGCGATCTCGATGCCATAGGGCAGATCCGGGTGCAGCGTCGGCTCGCCGCCGAGAAAGATGATATTGGTCCTGCGCCGCTCGTCGGCAAAGAGCCGGATCCAGGCGGCCAGCTGCTCGCGGCTGAGCATCGCGGTGCCGTGCTGGGCCGGATTGATATAACAGTGGCGGCAGGACAGATTGCAACCGGTCAGGATGTGCAGGAAAACGTTTCGTTCACCGGCGGTAAAGGAAACGGTGCGTGGGTCAAGACTCATAGCTCTTGGGCCAGCGTATAGCGCGCCAGCTGTGAATCCCGCCAATAGCCGTGCGGGTTTTCGCGGAAAAAGCGCTGAAACAGCGCCAGGCTCTCGCTGCGGCAGACGCCGCCGACAACGCTGACGTCCATCGCCGCATAGAGCGGCGGCAAGACCTGCAAATCCAGACCGGTGCCGCCGCCCATCACATCTTCGTAACCATAAACAATGGCCCTGAAGCCGTTGAGAATCAAGGTGGAAAAACACATCAGGCACGGCTCCATCGTCGCATAGACGATCAACTCCGCCGGCGCCGGACACCCGCATGGATCCGCCAGCAGCGAGCGGACGGCCATTACCTCGGCATGATCGATCTCACCGCCGCCCTTGCTGTTCATCCGCGCCCCGCGGGCAACGATCCGCCCCTGCCCCGTTGCGACCACGCAGCCCACCGGGAACTCGCCGGCGGCAAAGGCACGGCGGGCCTCGTCCAAAGCAGCCCGCATCGGGACCCGGTGATCGATAAAAGACATGAGCAAAGAGAAGACCGGCTAGAGCTTCCGACCGAAACGAACGATGGAAGCGGCAACGGCCAGCGAGGCGTGGATCTGCACCAGGTCGTGACCGGTATCCTCGAACGGGAGGAAGACCAGCGACCTCTGCCGCACATCGAGCGTGAGCTGGGGCAACTGCGGCAGGACCTCTTTCTTGCGCACCGTCATTTCGGCAACGATACTTTTCAAGGCCTGGGTCGCCTCTTTCAGCGGCAGGGTGACCGGGTGGAGCGGACGAGGCAGCGTACGTTCCCCCTCCGGGAACTTGAGCTGCGACAGGGTCGCGCTCCGGGCCAGTTTGAGAAAGGCCGTGGGCCGCAGCTTCACCGCCGGGATCCAGAACTCCAGCCCGCGCTCGCGGTGGGAGTTGTTGACCACCACCGGCTGATTGGTCACGGTCAGCAGATCGGCCATGGTCCGCATCTCGATGCCCCGGCTCTCGACACCGATTCGCCAGAACGGCAGGTACACGAGATCTTTCGCCATACCGGGCACTACCCGGTACGGCACCGGCACGAATTTTCGCCCCTTTTCCGACCAGCAGGTCTGGCAATTGTAACAGTGCAGCACCAGACTGTCCCGCTCACCGCGCATGGTGGCGCCGCATTGCGGGCAGATCGTCGCCAAAAATGACGGCTGCCATTGCGACTGGAACGGCACCGAAATCGAGGTGTCGATCATCCACGACTCGGCAGGACCGATCCGCCGGTCGAGAACCGCGTCATAGACCATGCCGTCATCGACCACGAGCGGCAGGTAAATGCAGCTCACCGTCTCGCCGATGAACGAGCGATGATACAGCGGCCCGTCATCGAGCTTGCCGCTTGTCTTGACCGTCTGCGCGGCCCGCTGCAAAATGGCAACCGCCGTCTCCTTTCTCCGGAAATACCGCCCGCCGAGGGAGCCATCGGCCATCTGCACCTTCATTGCCTGCGGCCGAACGCCGAGCGATGGCGGTAGCAGCGGCGCGCTCAGCCCGCGATAGGTGGTGTCGAGCACTTTATGGCCGATCTGCATTCCCTGACAGCTGAAGATATTACCCTTGAAGCGAAGATACGGGAAATAAAGGGCCCCGTTGTCGGCAAGACGCTGGGTGTCCCTGCTCGGCAGGACATAGCGTTGCAGACCGTTGTCGACCAGGTAGTTCTGGACGTCGCAGAAGGCGCAGTCGGTCAGCCGATCGGCCTCCTTCATCTCCACCGGGGCGCCGCAGGACGGACAGCCGTGACTGATTCGCAGCTCCATTGACTACCCGAGGCGCTGGCCACACTGGTTGCAAAAGGTTGCTCCCGGCAGGTTTTCGGTACCGCACTCCCGGCAGGTCACCTCGGACGGGCTCTGCTCGGTGGCGGTGCCGCAGCGGGAACAGAACTTGGCGTTGGGCGAAAGGTTCTTGCCGCAGGCCCCGCATTGGCTGAGAACAAGTACCTGGTGGCCGCACAGCGGGCAGAAACGGGCGTCGGCGGCAATGGTGTTCTGACAGTCCGGGCAGGTCGTCGTCTCGCCGCGGCCGCTCGTGCCGACACCGCCGCCGATCCCGGCGCCCCCGCCGCCCCCGCCGGTCCTGCCGGCGCCCGCCGCGGAAAACATCGCCGGCATCATCATGCCGATACCCAGGCCGAGCCCGGCGCCGGCCTCGCTCTGGTTCTCGGCCGCTTTTTCCATGGCCATGGCCGCCTTGAGCTTGACGAATTTCTCCATATCCTTGATAACGCTCATCCGCGACTGGTCGTCGATGGCCTTTTGCACCTCTTCCGGCGGCGTGATCGAGGTGATGTAGAGGTGGCTGAGACGCAGGCCGAAATGGGCGAAATCAAGGGTCAGTTTCTTCTGCAGCTCGATGGAGAGTTCGTCGAACTGGCCCGGCAGGTTCAAAATGGTGTCGAGGTTCTCGCCGAGATAGTCGTTGAAGCGGGAGACAATCACCCGTTTGAGATAGGAGGCGACCTCCTCGGTGCCGATCCGGCCCATGGTACCGACCAGGGAATTGATAAAGAGGATCGGCTGGACCACCTGGATATTGAAGATGCCGTGGGCGCGCAGCCGGATGAGTCCCATCTCGCTGTCGCGAAAGGCGACCGGATTGGTGGTCCCCCATTTCAGGTTGGGAAAATACTTCAGGTTGACCATGTACACTTCGGCGCGGAGCGGGCTGTCGCCGCGCCAGGGAATGGACAGGATCTTGGTGATGATCGGCAGGTTGGCGGTCTTCAGCGTGAACCGGCCCGGGCCGAACGCATCGCGGGCCTTGCCCTGGTAGAAGAGCACCGCCGCCTGACTCTCGCGCACGGTGAGTTGCGCGCCCCACTTGATCTCGCCCGAACCGTTCTCGGGAAGCCGATGCACCAGTTCCTGACCGGTCTCATCGAACCATTCGATGTTTTCCAGGAACACGCCGCCGTCAAAACGATTCATTGTCTTCCCCCAGGATCAAAGTCGGTGAGCGGGCCAGACCACCCCAGCACAAAACATCTCCACCAATTACCGAAGGATTATAGCAGCAATTTCACCAGATACCGACCATTATTAAAGGGTCTTAAGCAAAAAA
>CAZUJZ010000174.1:0-8627 GCA_964620665.1 uncultured Desulfofustis sp.
AAGCGACTCGGCCAGAACTTTCTGATCCATCGCAGTACCGCCGAGGCGATCGTCACGGCCGCCGGCTTTGCTGCCGATGACCGGGTCATTGAAGTCGGGGTCGGTCTCGGCGCCCTGACCATCCCTCTGGCAGGCGCGGTGGCCGCGGTAACCGGTATCGAAATCGACCAGGGCCTGGTGCGTTATCACAGAGAGCAACAGATATTGCCACCAAATGTAACGCTGCTCCATGGCGATATCCTTCGTCTCAACCTGTCCGTGCTGCAAGGACCGGCAACCGGGAGACTGAAGATGATCGCCAACCTGCCGTATTCCATTTCCAATCCGTTTATCTTTCGTCTGATCGAACTGCGTGAATCTATCGACCAGGTCGTGGTCATGTTGCAAAAAGAGGTGGCCGATCGTCTCCACGCCCGGCCGAAAACCAAAGCCTACGGCATCCCGACGGTCCTGCTCGGCTGTTGCGCCCGGGTGGAGCGATTGATGACCCTGGATCGCAGCCAGTTCCATCCGCGGCCGAAAATCGATTCCCAGGTGATTCGCATCAGCTTTTTTCAGCCGCAACCCGATAACCATTTGTTTCATAACGTGCAGCATCTCGTTCGCGCCGCCTTTGCCAATCGTCGCAAGACCTTGCTGAACAACCTGCTGGCGGCGACTGGAAGCCGGGGAGCACAGCCACAACAGGACCCGACTGACACGCGGGATGCGCGAAAACGCTTTTCCCGGGCCATCGAATCCCTCGGCCTGCCGCTGACCGTGCGCGGCGAAGCGCTCAGCATCGAGCAGTTTCAGCACCTTGCCGCCATTCTTGACGATGAGGCCCGGTGATGCAGGATTTCGTCCATCACCAACCGATCAAGGTTATTTTCGGCCACCACGCATTGGCCGCACTGGTATCGGAACTGAGTCCCTGGACCGGGCCGATCCTGCTTGTCTATGGGTGTGAGTCAATCAAGAAATCCGGACTGCACCGACGAATCTGCACGGCACTGACGGACGGTGGTATCAGCTTCACGGAACACGGCGCGGTCCAGGCCAACCCGCTGCTCTCCCACGTTCATCGGGGCATCGACATAGTCCGAAACGACTCATGCACCGCAGTGCTCGCGGTGGGCGGCGGCTCGGTGATCGATTCTGCCAAAGCGATTGCCGCCGGCGCGTGCGCCGCTCACGATATCTGGAAAGTCTTTACCGGCAAGAAAAGCGTGCAGCGCAGCCTGCCGCTGATCTGCATCCCCACTGTCGCCGGCTCCGGCTCGGACATGAACAGCGGCATGGTCCTGACCCACGACGAGAAGCAGCGCAAATTCGGCTTTGCCCACCGTCTGCTGCTGCCGCGGGTCAGCCTTGTCGATCCGTCACTGACGTTTTCGGTGCCGCCTGACCAGACCGCCTGGGGAGCGGTCGACATCCTCGTTCACTGTCTCGAAATCTACCTGACCGGTGCGATTGATGAGGCGCCGCTGCAGCGGCAATTTCTCGAGGCCATCTGCCGGACGACGACGGAGGCCTGCCGGCGACTGCAGAGCGACCCCTGCTCGTATGGTGATCGCGCAACCATGCTCTGGGCGGCGTCGCTGGCGTTGTCGGGCTTCACCACGGCCGGTGTCGGTCGTATTGCGATGGTACTGCATCTGCTTGAGCACGCCCTGTCGGTTCACCCCTCCATCGCCCATGGCGCCGGGCTGGCGGCCCTGCTGCCCGGTTGGCTCAGGTTCCGCGGACCCGCCGTCCGGCGGCAACTGGCAGCCTTCGGACGACACGTCTGGGCGATCAGGGAAACGGACGACGAGAAAGCGGCAACGCTGACCATCGAGGCGTTCGAGACGTTCTTTAACGCCGTTGGCTGCCCGAGCTCATTGGCACCATTTGGCATCACCGAGGACCGGTTGCCGGAACTGGTCGGCCACTGCCGGGAACAGGCACGCATCTGGCGTCTGCACGATGTGACCGACGAGGTTATCGATGGTGCCTATCGGTACTGCCTGGCTGAAAAAACTCGCTGACGCGAAGCGGTTCAGCCAGCTTCCGGGGCCGACGGCATGGACAGGATGCCCATCAATTCCCTGACGGATGGACACGCTTCGACGGCGCGAACCCGGGTGACGATCTCTTCACAGCGCTGCCCATCGAAGACATCTCCGGCAAGACTGTTGAACTTTGCAATGATTTCATCCCAGCTGAGCGGGTTTTCCGGATCTCCTTTCGGATGATCCAGCCGGCACCGGCAGGTCCGGCCGTCCTTCGTGTAAATAGTAACCTTGGCCGGCCATTTCCGCGGAAAGTTTTTCTCGATGTCTTCGTCCCGAACACAGTGCACCCGCTTCATCAGCGCCCGAATCTCTTCTGAATTGACATTATCCAGGCAATACTGATTGAGAAAGGCGTTGCCGTTGAGCAGCGCCACCGCTGCCCCGAACGGCATCGAGAATTGCGCGTCCACCACGCTCTGTGGATTAACCTTGAACTCCGGCGGCTCGGCCACCAGGGCAAATCCGGCCTGCAGGATGGCCACTTCGATCCGCTCCACATCATCTACGCCGAGCTGATTTTCCCTGGCCAGCTGCAGGATACAGTCGATGGCCCCCTGCTTATAGCGACAACAGGCGTGCGGCTTGATACTGGTGTTCATCACTTCCCAGGGCCGAGCCCAGCCGGCTAGCACCTTGCTGCTGTCAGACGCCGGTGAGTAGGCGTGCAGAAAACCGAATTTTCCTTCGATGATACTGGCCGGACCGGTAAACCCCTCGGCCGCCAGCAATGCGGCAATAACCCCGGCGTGGGCGGACCACCCGGCATGCAGCCGCTTGGTGAAGCTCCCGTCGGCGAGAAATTCCATCGATCCTGCCGCCTGACTGCCGGCAATGCCAAGCGCGTTGGTCATCTGCTTCTCATCGAGCCCGAGCATACAGGCCGCGGCAACGGCCGCACCCATGGTCCCGCAGGTGCCGGTGGGATGAAAGCCTTGCGCGTAATGGGCGGCGGGATCCAGGGCAATGCCCAGTTTCACGGTTACTTCGTAGCCGGCGACGATCGCCTCGAGCAATCGCTGGCCTGAACTTTCACCGAGAAATCCGGCGGCCAACGCCGCCGACATCACCGACACGGCCGGGTGCAGCGATGCGGCGTTGACCACATCATCGAGTTCCAGGGAATGGGCGGCGGTTCCCAAAGCCAGCGCGGCATAGGGGGCATCGGCCCGCAGCTCGGTGCCGCAGACCGGCACCCCTGCCACACCGGCCTCACGGCCGCGTACAAAGCGCTGAATCGGTTGCGACGAATCGCTCAGTGCGCCGCGAATCGCGACACCCAGATAATCGAGAAGCAGATAGCTCGCCCGGTCTCTGACCGCTTCGTCGAGATCGTTACAGGTTATCTGCTGGCAGCGGTGGACAATCTCTCTGGTCAGTTCCATGGCTTTTCCTCCGGCTGAACTGTGGTGTGCTCCATCACGTGACAAACGAGTCGTCCGTCAGTCCGTCACGACGAAGTGATCGCTCCCTGCTTGGCCATGGCCATAAAGTGGGCAACGTCGATTTCCTTCGGGCAGACAAACGAACAGGCCTGCGATGAATGGCAGCGATAGACGCCGTTCTCGCTGTAGATCGTCTCCAGCCGCTGCTGTTTCTCGTCTTCCCGGGGGTCCATGGCTCGGACGATAGCGGCCAGCATTGCATTGGGACCGAGAAAGGTGTCATGGCTGGCGATGCAGGCCGCAGCACAGCAGAAACAATTGATACAGCGGGTCGCATCGACGTAGCGCTCCAACTCGTCGGGATTGATCTGGTGCGCCTCCCCTTCAACGTCGGGCCGGCGGGGAGAAATAATATAGGGTTTGACCTGGTCAACCCGAGCGTAGGCCTGATCGGTGTCGATCACCAGATCCCGGACCACCGTCGCCACCGGCAGCGGTTCGATGTAAAAGGTGGTGGTGCCAAACTCGTTTACCGCATTTTCGACGAGCAGCTCACAGGCCAGCATCGGTTTACCGTTGATGCGCACCGAACAGCTGCCGCACTGGCCATGCTCGCAGGATGACCCCCAGGCCAGCGTTGCATCCTGCTCGTCGTTGATTTTGCGAAACAGATCGACAAAGCGCATGATCCGACCCGCGTCAAGCTGATAGGTCTGCACCCAGGTCCGACTCTGATAGGGGTCGTAACGCCGTATGTTCAATGTGAGGTCATAACTTGTTTTCATCGATGTCACCGGTCAGGGCAAAAGATTCAACGTGGCGTTGGCTAAGAGGTGTCAATATTTTCGCTCGATATAGCCGAATTTTTCATGATGCTCGCCACCGGCGACAAACAGGCTCATGTCGATTTCCCGCCGGCTGATCTCGACCGTGGGGAATGACGGCATCGAAGCAAGCGTGTGGTAGTTGAACTCATCCTTGCGCTCGGGATAGTCATCCCGGAAATGAGCCCCACGCGATTCTTGACGATGCAGCGCAGCCTGGCTGATGGCCATGGCGACCATCAGCAGGTTGTCGAGTTCCCAGCGGTTCAGCAACTCCTGATTCATGGCCAGGTCTCGGCAGGCCAGCGGCGCCCGGAGGGCCCGTTCATGCAGTTCGGCCAATTGTTCGATGGCCTCGTTCATGGTCTTTTCGGTGCGGAAGACACTGACCTTTTCGGTCATCATGGTGCGCAGCGTATTTCTGATCACGCCGACGCTTTCCGTGCCCGTGGCCTCCATGTAGATCGAAAAGCGCGCGGCGAACCGATCGCCGGTGATATCCAGATGCTTGCCGGCTTCCTCTTTGAGGTATACGATCACCCGCTCGGCCACCAACTTGCCCATGGTAATCAGTTCGAGGATGGAGTTGGTCCCGAGGCGATTGAAGCCGTGAAAACTCGCGGCCGCACACTCGCCGACCGCATACAGTCCGCCGATGATCTGTTGCTCGCCATCCTGGACTTCCCCGAACTCGTTGGTCGGAATCCCCCCCATGTGATAGTGGTTGCTCGGCCGCACCGGGCAGAGATCCTTTTTCGTATCGAGGTTGACATAACGCTTGAAGAAGCTGGACACCTCCGGGATCTGTTTTTCGTGCACTTCGTCGGCGAGATGGCGCAGATCGATCCAGACATGGGGGATATTATGGTCGGGATTGACGATGCCCCGGCCCTCCCGAATTTCCGATTCGATGGCCCGGGCGACCAGGTCGCGCGGCGCCAGTTCCTTCATCTTCGGGGCATAATTGACCATGAATGGCTCGAGGTCGCGGTTGCGCAGAATACCGCCGACCGAACGCAGGGTTTCGCTGGCCAAAATCCCCGGGCCGACGATGCCGGTCGGGTGGAACTGCACCGCTTCAGGGTCCATGATCGGCAGACCCGCCTGCAAACAGAGGGCCAGACCGTCACCGGTATTCTGCCGGCAATTGGTGGTAACCCGGTAGACCTGTCCGCTGCCGCCGGTGGCAATCACGGTGGCCTTGGCCAGGATTTTGACGAATTGGCCGTCTTTTTGCTTGAAGGCAATGCAGCCACCACACTGGCGATCACTGATCAGCAGCTCGACGGCAATGCACTGGTTGAAAAAATGAATACCTTTTTTCAGGGTTTCCCCCCAGCTGGTATCCATGATGCCCTTGCCGGTGCGGTCGGCCTCAAACACCGCACGATAGACCGAAGCTTCACCGAAATTCCTGGTATGCCCGCCAAAGGTCCGTTTGCTCAGCCGCCCCTCACGATCGCGGGAAAAATGCATGCCCCGGTTCTCCAGCCAGAGAATCTGCTCCCAGGCCGACTCGCAGATTTTCTTCACCACGTTCTGATCGGCGGTACAATCTGAACCTTTCCAGGTATCGAACATGTGAAAGATTGTCGAGTCCAGCGGATCCCCCGGGTCGACAGCGGCCAGACCGCCCTGGGCCGTGGAGGTATGCGACTTCTGGGGGTGGGACACCTTGGTCAGCGCGAAGACCGACGCTCCGGGCATCTGCTCGAGGACTTCGGCGGCACAGCGCAGCGCGGCGCCGCCGGCGCCGATGATCAACACGTCGCACCGCAGGGTCGCGGCTATCTGCAGAGCAGCACTCATCTGTTCTCCTTTTCAGATCGAAACGATCATCTGCACGCCCTGCCAGGTGAAAAAGAGGCTGACGAGGACGATAACACCGGTACACACCGTTCTGGCCCGCGGTGAGGACAGATAGTCCAGACAGATACCGCGAACCCCGTAGGCACCATGGAACATAACGCCGATCAGTAGCAGCAGATCGACAAGTTTTATGAAAGGATTGCTCATCCGGGCGATGATCACCTGCGCATCCCGACCGAGTGCCGGGTCGAGGTGCATGAACAGCATGTGCGCCGGGATCATCAGCAGCAGGAAAGCGGCGCTGATGCGCTGCAGTTTCCAGGCCGTCGAAGCGCCCGAGATACGCAGTCTGGTTATGGTCACGTACGTGATCAGCCCACTGCTCAGAGCCAGATAACTCCAGAAGAAAACGGCAGAGACCTGCTGATTGCCCAGCACCATGAAGATGCCGAGCAGCAGCAGGTAGCAGCCGGACAGCAGCAGAGTCCAATTGAGGACGGTGCGATCCTGGCGGACGCCATAGACTTCGTAGAGCAGCAACCGACCGCCGTTGAGCGCGTGGAAAATGACCGGAACAGCAAGCAGCCACTCGACAAAGACCGGAAAGAGTGACGCAAAGGTCTGCATTTTGCTCTCAAACACCGCCGGATTGCGCAGGCTGGCGAGCGTCGCCACATGAAACAGCAGATAACCGGCCAGCAACAACCCGCTGATTCGGTGCGCCCAGGATATCACATAGGGCCAGCCTTTGATTCGATGCAGATTACGCAGATACCTGGCTCGCGGGTATCGTTCAGCAGTGGAACATGTCATGGTTACTCCCCGCTCTCACTTATTGATCAGTAGCTCACTTCGTTGCGCGGATGGCGCTTCGTACCGGCCCGATCATACCTGCTCGCCCGGCGACCGTCGCCCCTGGCCATCAGCCCGCTCACACTTGCTCAGATAGTCGAGAAACCGATCCAGGGCGACGTTGATATGATCCTCGACCAGACGGCCAATCTGCTCGATATCGGCCTGCGGGTCGGCAAACAGATCGTAGATCTGCTGGTGTACCTGGCAGCTGTTTTCCAGGCTCTCCTGATAATACTGGTAGGAAAAACGATGCCACAGGTTCTGCATCCGCAGGGTGTGCAGCGTTGAGATGAGCAGATCGTTGCCGGAAGCACCAATGAAGTGCTCGTGAAAGACCAGATGGTGCCGGTAATAAGCCCTGGTATCCCCGGCGGCAACTGCCGCCTTCATCAAATCCAGGGTAGCGGCCAGGGCTGCCAGCGTATCCTGCTGCATAAAGGGGGCCGCCAACCGTGCTGCCAGCCCTTCCAGGACCGCACGTACCGGGAAATGTTGCTGGATGTCGGTGTGACTGATCCGCTTGACAAAGGTCCCGCGCCGCGGCAGGATGTCGACCAGGCCTTTTTTTTCAAGCTCTCTAAAGGCTTCACGAAGCGGCGACCGGCTCACGCCGAAGCGAAGCTGCAGATCATGTTCAACAAGCTGGTCCCCGCCCTTGAACTCACCTTCCAGGATCGCCGTGGTCAACATTTCGGCAACCTGGGCGCCGAGTCCGACCGGTTTGCGCGCACTATCGTTGTCGCTGAACTGTACCAATGCCATTGAAGAACGTCCCTGCCGCCCGTTTCGCCTCTTCATCGCACTCTCTGCGATCAACCGATGATATGCAGCGATATGCAGCGGGTAATGAGGTTGTGACCAGCACTATCATTGTCGATATTGCAATTGTCGACAATTTACCGTGGCACTGCCAAAAGGGCAAGGAAAATTCGGTCACCCTCACCGACCAAGACGCTATCCGGCCGACAGAAATTACAACCCGAGGTCTTCGTTGACGAGGATGATGGAAATCCTTCCCTTCGGATAGGATGTTTCGGTAATGGTCCACGTGTTGCAAATTCGCTCGGGACTCCGGCAGTCTTGACAGAACGATGTCTTTCGGCACGGTGTCTTCCAGCCGGCATGCCGCATTGCATTGAGTGGCGCGGCAAGTGTTTTGATGCGGTGCATGGCCTGGTCCACATCGGCAACCAGCTTGTTTCTGCCAATGATCAACACCACGGCGCGTGGACCGAAGGTGATTCCCCCGACCCGGTTGCCGACCATATCAAGATTGACCAATTGGCCCGCTTCGGTGAGCGCATTGCTGCCGGTCAAAAACAGATCGACCAACAGGGCCTGCCGGCGCCGCTCAAGCAATTCCTCACGCGGCACGCCCTCGGCGAAGGTCTCGATAACCGTCACATCCGGAAGCTTTTTCACCTCATCGAGGATACCGGTTGCCTTGAGGCTCATCGAATCGGCCCATGACGCCGTCCGCACGGTGAGCGACGGCAGGATGGTCTCGTTGAACAGCGTTCGGGCCTCGCTGCAGCTGTTGGCGATACAGACACGAAAATGGTTTTTTTCCAGAGCCTTCCGGCAATGTTCCAGCCGGAGCCGCCAAAAGTGCTCATGCCATTGTTCCATCTCCATTCCTCCTGTCAAAGCAGTTGCGAGCTTTCAAGCTCCCCGAAGGAATTGCCGAACCACTCAGGCAAAAAAAAAGAGTTGCTCGCAAC
>CAZUJZ010000175.1:0-1335 GCA_964620665.1 uncultured Desulfofustis sp.
GAGCGATGGGAGGTGAGGTGGAGCAGGACACCGTCATCCGGGGCGGTCTGTTGTTTGCGGCAGATCAGCAGTGCTGTCGGAATGCCGGACACGGTGACCAGTTCCGGGTCGAGACCGGAGGCGAGCAGCAGGTCGAGCCAGGTGCGCATCGTCTCTTTTTTGACCAGGACCGCGACGACATCGGTGCCCCCGTCTTCGGCGGCTTCGAGCAAACAGTCGAAAACGAAGTCTTCGTCGCTGACGGAGCTGCTGTCTTCAAGCTCGTAGGGCAGGACGCTGCGCACCTTTTTCTGATCAGCAAACGGCAGGTGCAGCAACCGATAGTGAAAATGGGACGCGCCGAAGGATACCAGGCACCGCTTGCCTCCGGCCCCGCAGCGGTCGACCACCTCGGCCAGGGCCGCCTCGAGGTCGGTGTCGCCGTCGAGCTGCCGACAATGCGCGGCCAGGATCGCCGGCGCCGAGCGCTTGCCCTCGCTGTAGAGCACGCCGGCAACAGCATCGTCACTGATATCGAGTGCCAGTATCGAAGTGTCGGCCATGAATTAGTCGATCCTGAAAGAGAGGATTTCCATTTCCCGCTCGTTTTCCCGTCTGATAACCGCCTCCGCTGTCATCCGAGCCTCCCGGTACACGGCCTCGGAAGTGATCCGGTAGGAGCTGCCGCGGCTGGTCAGCAGCTGCCGGTCAAGGTCGATATCCCCGGGCCAGCCGGCAATCGTGCGATACCAGGCAGCATCGGCCAAGAGCTCTTCGTTTTCCGGTTCACGCCGGAATGCCTCGAGCAACTCCGCCTCCGTCTCACCAAGACGCTCGTCCAGAGCGAGCAGCAGCTCGACCGGGGCGGTATTGATATTGATCTGCCGGCCGTCACCGTGCACGGTAATATACTCGGCCAGCGCGCTCATTTCATCATTTCCGTAGAGCAACTCGGCGGTGATTCCTTTGACCAGCAGCAACTCGTCGATGAATTCGACCGCGGTGTTGGCAGCCCCGTAAGGCTTCTCCAGCGACTCGTAGTAACTGCTTTCCGCCCCATAGGGTGACTCGTTGTCATCGCTGTCCAGCCAGTCAACCAGACTGTCGACGATTCCCCGGGCCTGACCCTCGTCCTCGATGGCAAAACGGCCGCTGAGCAGCAACCGCTGCAGCATGTCGCGCAGCTGCTCCGGCGCGCTCCCCTGCTCTTCACCGGCGCCGGTAGAAGCAACGAGACCGTTGATCGGCAGGCGGCCGTCGAGATTTTCAATGGTCAGCCGCAGCTCGCTCTCGTCGCCGAAGATGGCCAGCGGTTCCTCTCCGAGCAAAGCCCACGGTTCAAGGAGCGAATCGACC
>CAZUJZ010000175.1:1345-8543 GCA_964620665.1 uncultured Desulfofustis sp.
ACCTCGCCGTCCAGTCGGTCGGCCCGCAACACCGCGCAGCCGATATCGATGCCGGACTGGACCGCCGCTTCAAGCACCGCGCGGTCCTGGTAATGGGACGACTCGACCAGGGCGGTGCGCATCGACCGGCCGAACTGGACGATGACCACGGTCAGCAGGCTGATCACCGAAACGACAAGGAGCAAGGCGATCCCCCGATTGCCCCGGGGCAGAAAGGTCAATGCGAAGCGGCCTGCCATCTCACATCCCCTCGAAGGTCAGCAGCGCCGGGCGCAGATAGACCGCG
Organism: uncultured Desulfofustis sp.; assembly: GCA_964620665.1. Classification (GTDB taxonomy): domain Bacteria; phylum Desulfobacterota; class Desulfobulbia; order Desulfobulbales; family Desulfocapsaceae; genus Desulfofustis. Next base: position 1,632 of record CAZUJZ010000175.1, read on the forward strand.
GCCGGGTAGCGCTCACCCTCATCGCGCTCGCTGGAGGCGGCGGGAAAAAGCAGCTCCAGCTTGACCATCACCGGGAACCGCTCGTCGTCCTCCTGCTGCTCCGTGGTACCGGAACTGCTGTCCCATTCGTCCCGCTCTTCGGTGTCCCGGAAATAGCCCACCTCGATACCGGCAAGCCCCCGGCACAGCACCGTCTTGGCGCCTTCACCACCCCCGGGTTCTTCCTGGCCCGGCAGGATCGGCGATTCCGAGCGCAACAGAACGGCCGTGTCCACGTCATCGTCCTGCAGATAAAACCGAATCAGGGTCAGCGGCAGCACCGGTTGACTGGGATCGAAAACGAGCCGGGTGGTCGACAGGAATTCGAGAAACGGCTCGTCGCCCCGATAATCCGTCGACCGGCCGATCAGATAGCCGCGTTCGCCGCGGTACAGACCGGCCAAATCGTGGTTGATCCGCTCCAGGGCTACCCGGACCCGGTCGTTGTGCGCCATCTGCTCTTCAACCCGGTCGACCACGGAAATCATCGCTCCATAGAGGGCGTAAACGATGGAGACGGCAATGGCGAACAGGCTGATGGCAATCAGCACCTCGATCAGCGTGAAGCCGGCTGGTCGACCGGTGGCGCCAGGTCTCATTGCCGGCCACCTTTGATAACAATGCGCTGCAGGGTAAAGAGCCGGTTGTCGTCCGCCCGCTGCACCGTCACGGCGATGCGCCGCAACTGCCCCGCCGTGACGGCTAGCAGTTCCAGGTCGCCGACGTCGAGATCATCAAGCTCCACCTCCCAGCTATAGCCGGGAAACTGCTCGCCGAAATCGCCGGAAGAGACGGCTGTCAGGTCATCTTCGGCAATGATTTCGGCCATTTTCATACGGGCCAGCAGCGCGGAACGGGCGGAAAAATCGGCCTGCTCGGCGGCCAACATGCTCTGGCTCTGGCTACCGAGCAGTGTGGTCAAGGCAATGGCCAGGATGGCGATGGCCACCATCACCTCGAGCAAGGTGAACCCTCGGTTCGGCAACGAAAAGCCGCGGTTCATTGGAACTCCCTGTCGTCCGGAACGATGACCTGGTCGACCACTTCAACCGCCGGCAGAAACGGCGACACCCTCAGGCCGACGGTCTCGTCACCGTCGCTCAGATTGATGATCGATGGCTCCATCAGGCCGCGCCGATTGATCCAGAGAACCGCAGTTCCGGTGCTCAGTCGCTCGTTGTCCGCAGCGAAGATCGACTCGATGGCCACCGGTTCCGGCACGGTGATCGACAACATCGGGCCGTCCTCACCGGCACCATCATCGTCTGCCTCTTCATCCCCGATAGTTCGCGTCGGGACGGGACAGAACAGCTTGATCGCACCACCTTCGATGTCGAATTCGAGATAGCAACCCAGATCACTGACGGCGGCACGCTGCCGCGCTTCCCGGATCAGGCTGATCAGCTGGCGGGCCGCCTGTTTCAGTGGATCGTCGAGAATCGTTGTCCGAAAGCGCGGGATGGAAAAGGCCAGCATGATCGATAGCAACACCAGCACGACCATCAGCTCGATCAGCGTAAAGCCTCGCCGGCAATCGTTTTCGCTGCCGCCGGGGCCGGGATGCAACAAGATCGGCAAAGCGTGCTATTCCAACTCCCAATTGTTGATGTCGGCGTTATCTCCTTCACCGCCGGCCACTCCGTCCGCTCCGTAAGAGCTGAGGTCGAAATCGCCGTTGAGGCCGGGACTGAGATAGACAAAGTCGTTGCCCCACGGGTCCTTGGGCACCCGCCGTGCGTCAAGATAGCCGCCCTCGCGCCATTTCGGCGGCAGTCTGCCGCTGGACGGCGGTTCGATCAGGGCCTGGAGTCCCTGCTCGGTGGTCGGGTAGACACCGTTATCGAGTTTGTACATCTTCAAACCGGTCTCCAGTCCGCCGATCTGCAGCGCCGCCTTGGTCCGCCGCGCCTCTTCCGGCCGCCCCATGATCTTCGGCCCGACATAACCGGCCAAAATACCGATGATGATCAGAACCACCAGCAACTCGATCAGGGTAAAGCCCTTCGTCGGTCCGGCCAATAGCCGGCGGTGAAACCGGGAACACTCTGTTTTAACGCTTTCTTTCATGGCATCCGGGTTCGCACGAGATTGCGTGCGTGTTGATAGGAAACGTGCAGCCACCAGGCGACGAGCAGGTACGGCCCGGCCATCGGCAGATAAACAAGCAGCAGCGCGCCGGCCGCCAGCGGCAGCAGCAGCCATAGTGCGGCAAGCCGCAGCAGCGGCACAGCGGCAACCAGTTCGGCAAGCGGCGGCGATACTTGATAATACACGGTAATCAGGGACCGTCCCCAGGAAAAGGGTTTGAGATAGCGATCCCGAACCAGGCGCAGGGCCCTGACCGCAACATGATCGATCGAACCGAAGGCAGCCGTGGCGATAAAGCAGGCGTCGTCGGTTTTAAAGAACAGCTCGTTGCCGTAGATAACCGACCCGTCGGACAGCACACCATAGGCGCGGACATAATAAACGGTCTGCGGATTGACCTCCTCGATCTCGCTGGTGAAAACCCCGGCGCCGCTGCCGTCGTCGGTCTGCCCTTCCTTGACCAGGTAGTCGTCAAACAGCAGCAGGTTGCCCGACCCAAACGGGTTGTTGGCGGTCGGGTCGGCTCCTAAGTTGGTGCCATCCTGCTCATCGCCGGCACCGTCACCATCGCCGGCACCGTCACCACCATCGTCATCACCCCCCGTCGTTTCCCCTTCGTCGTAAACCGGACCTGGCGTGACGGAATAGACCACCCCGCGCTGCTCAACCGCCGGAATCGCGCACCTTTCTACACAGGCCGCAGCGCAACTGACGGTCTCTGTTGTGGCATCGGTGTCGAGGCCGTCATCGCTCTGCGCAACAGAATCGATATCCGTTCCGGGATCAGTCCCGGTATCTGTTTCGGGATCGGTCCCGTCGTCTTCCGGGCAGGAGGCCTGACAGGTGGCAATACATGCTTCGTTATCGGTGACCAATTGGGTGATGGCGCCGCCGGCCAACGCGCCGACGCGGGTGATACCGGTGATCGCCGTAGTTTCGATGGCGTAATAGGTGGAATAGACCGGTCTCGCCGCCTCCTGGGCATGGCTGACCGCCTGACTGTCCGCGACGGCATAGCCGGCAACCATAAAGGCGGTCTCGTCCCCACTGCCGGATGAGCCGGCGGTATAGACGGTGCCATCGGCTTGGGCGGTGATCGCATAGCTGACCTCGTCGCTGCCTTCGACCGCAGTCGTCAACAGCTCGGCCTGCCGCGGTGAGCGAGCGGAAAGAGCCGCGGCTTCGGAAAAAGCGCCTTCTTCTACTGCCAGGGCGGAAATGGCGATCTCCGTCTCACCTTCAGGTACCGCCGGCGACTCCGGCATTGATAGCAGCGCAAGGCTGGTGTCAAAGGCCAGGACAACCGTGTCCCGTTCGCCGTCGACCTGGCGATACCCGGCTGCAAGTACGGTATTGCCGGCCATCACCGCAACCGCGTAAGCGGCGCTGTCCTGGCCGAGATCATGGACGAGCAGACCATCGTCGGACAAGGCGCGATCCGGCTGACCGTCGGCAAAAAACCGGCCGATCAACATGCTCCTCCGACCATCGATTGTAACCGCCTCACCGGCAACCACCAGGGAACCGTCCTGCTGCAGGGAGAGATCGTGGCCGATGATCTGCTCCTCGTTGTTAAAAACAACAACCATGCCCTCGCTGCCAAACGAGGCGGCCGGCTGTCCATCGGTCAGACGAAGTAGCAGCAACCCGCTTCTCTGTTGGTCATCAACGGTGAAGCCGCAGGCGAACAGATCACCGGCATCATCTGCCGTCACCGCGTGCAGGGCTCCGGAGACCGTCTCGAGGCGCTGCAGGCCGTCGCTGCCGAAATCCTGATCCGGAACCCCGTCCGGTGAGAACCGTGCGATGAGCGGTCGGGCTTCCTCGCCGGAGACGATGGAGCCGACGACGGTGATTGTTCCGTCCGGCAACAGGTGAATATCCTGGAATTGCGTATCCGCTCCAGCTGCCGTAGCAACGGTAATGCCCTGCTCGCCGAAGCGGTAATCGAGCTGTCCATTGGCCAGCAGCTTGACCAGTACCGCCGATGTTCGGTCGTACTCGGTGATGAACCCGGCCAGGATTATTGCGCCATCGTTGAGCACCGTCAACGCCCGAACGGCATCATCGCCAAGCTCCGGACCGATCAGACGTCCGGCCGAAAAGAGGAAATCGGGATCGACCTCGCCGTCGGGCAGATACCGCACCACGGCCATATCACCATCGATACCGGTATCGGTCGAACCGGCGACGAGTATCCGGCCATCCTCCTGCACCGCTATGGTCGTCGCCTCGTCGCTACCGATGCCAAGCTTGGTTAGGACCATACCATTTTCTCCGAAGTGACCAGAGGGCGCCAGACGTGCCAAAACCAAACCGGGCGTGCCGAGGACCGCGCAGACCGCCATCGTCACCATCAACCGGCAGATTTGCATCATGGCTGGTCACCTCTCACCGGGATCAAATCGCATATTATTACCTGATGTTAACCGATCATCTGATTCATTTCGAAGATTGGCAGCAAGATCGACAACACGATAAAACCGACCGCAACGCCCATCGAGACGATCATCACCGGCTCGATCAGCGAGGTCATGCCGAGCACCGCCGATTCAACGTCGCGCTCGCTCGCCTCAGCCACTTTACCCAGCATCTCCTCGAGTTGACCGCTTGACTCACCGACGGCGACCATCTGTACAAACATCGGCGGGAACCAGGCCGAACCGGACAAGGCAGTGGCCATGCTCTTACCCCTGTTGATATCCTCGATGGCCCGGTCGATCGTTGCGGAAACGTGGGTATTGTCGATGATCCGCTTGGAGATCTCCAGTGACTGGATAATCTCCACGCCGCTGCCGAGCAGGCTTTCCATGGTCGAAGAAAAGCGCGCCACCACGGCCTTGCGCACCACCGGGCCGAATACCGGAACGTTTAATTTTACCATATCCCACAGAGATTTGCCCGTTTTCCGCCGAACCAGCATTCTGGCGGCGAAAAAGGTGCCGAGCAGTGCCAGCACGAGCAGCCACCAATAGGCACGCAGAAATGAACTCAGGCCGATCAACACCACCGTCGGCAGCGGCAGGACCTGACCCATCTCGTCGAAGACCCTGGTAATATTGGGCACGATATAGGTAATCAGGATAAAGAGAATGCCGGCGCCAATCACGGCCATAAACAGCGGATAGATCAATGCGGCCCGCAAGCGCGCCTTGAGTGCTTCCTGCTTCTCACTGAAATCGGCCAGCCGGGACAATACCCGATCAAGACCGCCCGAGGCCTCGCCGGCCCGTACCATATTGATGTACATATTGGGAAAAAGCCGGTTGAAGCGCTGCATCGCCCGGCTCAGCGGCTCGCCTTCGCTCACCGACTCCTTAAGCTGCACTGTCACCCGTTTCAGGGCCGGGTTCTCGGACTGCTCGACGATACTGCCCAGCGCCGCATCGAGCGGAATCCCGGCGCCAATCAGCGTGGCCAGCTGCCGAGTGAACAGATGGATCTCAACCGGTTTGATCCGTTCGAACAGGTGTAGCCGGCCGAGGCCGCTCCCATCGGCCTGGTCGGTTCGCGCCTTGGTCAGTCGAATCGAAACCGGGTATTTCCCTTCACCCCGCAGACGCGCACGTACCGCGGTCTCACTTTCGGCATCGACGACCCCTTTGCTCTTCTTCCCGTTGCCGAGAAGCGCTTCGTATTCGTAAACCGGCATAGACCTGCCTGACGGGCACGACAGCCTGCAAGACTGCGCACCATCATGTTATAAGAATTCGACCAGGGACCACCGAATCCCCAGGCAGTCTCTTCCCAAAGCCTACTGAGGACCACCTGGAATTGCAAAGAAAAAAGCCTCGATGAACGAGGTGGAACCCCAAACATAACAAGGGGAGGAAAAACGGCACGCCTTGCATCTCAACGCTCTCATTGGTTCATTCTATGTGATAAAAATAACCATTATTCGGGTGTTGAGCAAACAAAGTACTCGTCACTCGGCATGGATTAACCGATTTGTCTCGCGTCAACAGGGTTTACCGATGGAGAAATGTCGTTTTTGCGATTATATCTTTGGCACTTATTATTGGAATGTTGTCGCCGTCGCTGCTACGACCAACAGTTTATCCGCTCCGGCAGCAACCGCAATTTTTCTTGATCGGTATTATCATGATCATTATAATGTAATAGTAACTATGCAACAGAAGAAAGGAGGAGCGGCCATGGCATCGACCGCGGCAAAGACCGAGCGAATTACGATTTTGGGGACACCTCAATTCAAGGCGTTTCTGACCGGCGAAGCAAAAAGAGAGGGGATCAGCGTTTCCGAGTTGATTCGCCGCCGCTGTCAGAACAGGCAACAGGAACGAGACGAGGATCTGCTGCTGTCTTTGGCCGCAGAAGTGCGGGCCGCCACCGAAAAAGCGCAGCGTGCTTTGAACAAGGGGTTGCATGACGCCGAGCAAGCACTTGCCAAGCTGAGCCGAGGCGCGTAATGACGGCCATCAAAGAGGTCATGACGGCATTGAAAGAGGTGCTGCTGTTGACCGAAAAAGTCACCAGGACCGGGGAAATGCTCTCCGAGGTCGCCCGTGAATTGCGGGAGCACGACCGACGCCTGGTCCGGCTCGAGACAATGGTTGAGCTGGCCCGTTCGAAGGGCGATCGACTCATCTCCGGCTGAACGGCAGAAACAGTTTCCGCCAACCGTAAAAATGGGGCCTTCGCCGCTCCGCTGCGTTGAACGGACATTTTATATGAAAATCAGTTCCACAGGCTGAACTCCCCGGGCTGGTTGATTCTCTCGGAGGCTGCCTCGTGAAGGCCCGGCGGGGCGGAGAATCAGGCCCGAAG
>CAZUJZ010000176.1:0-8368 GCA_964620665.1 uncultured Desulfofustis sp.
AGGCCGCAGCGCAGCAGCCGGAGGCAGGACCGGCCAGCCCTTCCCACCACGACGCCGATTTTCATCGTTCGTTGTGACCTCCGGTCATGGGGTTATATGAAAATCGAGTTTCCCCCGGGCTCGCCGTTTCGTTTCTGCCGGAGGCTGCATCGCGAAGGTCCGGCGGTCAGGTAACGCCGTGGCGGCAGCTGCCGTGCGGAGGTGGTCAGTGGTCTGACCCGGGTTCAAAGGTTCGCATGGCCGACAGGAAATCGGGCAGGTCGCGGACGAGGCGGAACAGGCTGTGGCGGTGCTGCCAAAGGCGGGATCGAAACCGCTTGCGCCAGCCGGGATCGGAATAAAAACGTTTGACGTGGCTGTTGTAGAGATAGTCGAGCCGCTCCCAGGATTCGATGCCCCCGGGCAGGAAGACAAAGTTGAGGCAGTTCATTTTTCGCCAGTCCTCGGCGACCTGCCCCTGGCTGAAAATGCTCTGCCAGACGGGAGCTCCGTGAAACGGCGTGAATTTGGTCATATTCATATCGTCGAGGTCCAGGGAGACGACGAAGTCGCTGGTCTTCTTGATCGACTCCTCGGTTTCGCCCGGCAGCCCCATCATGAACAATCCCTTGACCCGCAGACCGACCTGGTGGATCCGCCTGACGGTCGTTCGCACCTCTTCCAGATAGACTCCCGGCTTGTGCGTCTCAAGCAGTTCCGGATCGCCGCTCTCGATGCCGACGGACACCATCAGACAGCCGGCCGCCTTGAGCAGCCTGAGCAGCTCTTCGTCGGCATGGCCGACCCGCACCGCGCAATTGAATTGCAGGCCCAGCGGTTTTTCGATCAGCAACCGGCACAGCGACTCGATGCGCCGGCGCTGCAGCGTGAACAGATCGTCGTAGATATTGATGTGCCGAACGCCGAATCGGCGGCGCAGGTAGCTCATGTGCTCGTAGATATACGGCGCCGAGTTGTAACGGTAACCGCGCTTGAACACCGATCGATCGCAATAGGAGCATTGGTAGGGACAACCGCGGCTGGTGACCATTGTCGCGCCGGGCGGGGTGATATAGCTGAACAGCGGCAGATGATAACTTTTTGGAAAACCGGCCAGCTTTTCATAGGCCGGGAAGGGGAGGCTGTCCAGATCACCGATCGGTTCCCGTTTCCCGTTGACCCGTATGGTTTCATTGTCCCGCCAGGCCAAGCCGGTTATCTCGGCGGGCGGCACGCCGCCCGCCAATTCCGCCAGAGTCTGCTCTCCCTCGCCGAGGCAGAGGTAATCGATCGGGGCGAATCTGTCGAGCAACTGGCCGCCCAGGGCCGAGACGTGCACCCCGCCGAATACGGTAGAGATGTCGGGGTGATCTTGCTTGATCAGGGCGGCGAGGTCGCAGGCATCGAGAAAACCCGAGGTGGTGGTGGAAAACCCGACCATGTCCGGTTTGTGGGCGAGTATGCGCCGTACCGTCTCTTCCGGGGTCGCGGCCGGTCGCGGCCCGAGACAGTCTTCGATCGCTACCTGATATCCCTGCCGCTCCAGAAAAGCGGCGATGCAGAGCAGGCCGAGCGGTGCCATGCGATTGGCGGTGGCGCTGACATCCTTTTTCCCCGGCACCCAGTTCGAGCCGGCAGGATGAACGAGAACAATTCGCATACTTCCATTCCTTGCCGAACGGCCACCGTGAAACATGACAGTGCCGTCCAACCGCTGCGTTGAACGAGAACACGTGGTCCTCGGGTGAGCACCTTTCTGCCTGCGGCATAATGTTCTCGTTTTCCTTGATTTTGAACGAAAACTCGCATTTTCAAGGTAGCCTGACGTGGTGCGCCGCTTGAAATTTGCGATCTGGAAAGGTAAATAACAAGGCTGCTTGCCAGGTTTGCATTCAGCTCTGTCGCCTTTTCCGTTTTCCAAGGTTTACCTGCCGTGCATAGTAGCAAAATGGATTGGAACTTCGCAACAGCCAAAGCCGAACGACACCGTGTCGATGGTGGGGTTGCCGGGCCGTGGTCGTTTTTTGACCGGATTTATTGCATCTCGTTGAAAAGCAGAGCTGATCGGCGCGTGACCGCCCAGGCCCAGTTTGCCGCCGTCGGCCTGGCCGGCGCAGTGGAATTCGTACTGGTCGACAAACACCCCAGCGACAGCGAACGGGGAATTTACGAGTCGCACCTGTTATGCATGAAAATGGGACTGGCCGCCGCTGCCCGGCGAATGCTCATTTTCGAGGACGATGTCGTCTTTCACCGCTTTTCGCCGGCCCTCATCGAGGACATGATCGGCTTCATGAGAGACAACGGTGACTGGCAGGTCTTTTCCCTCGGCTGTCTGGTGAATCGGAGCGAGGCGACAAAATGGCCATCGGTGATCAGGATCGATTTTCGCAGCCTCTCCCACGCCTATGCCCTTACCGCTGCATCTGCCCGGGAGCTGATCGACAAGCGTCCCTGGAGTGGAATCGCCTTCGATGCGATGCTCCGGGATATACAGAGCGAACAGATCTATGCGCTGTATCCGTCCGTTGCCTTCCAGAGCAACGCCGCTTCCGACAATGACCGCTACCTGCCGCTCGACCGGGTTCGCCGGTTCTGCGGCGGACTGAAACGTATCCAGCGCAACAATGAGTTCTATCAGCGATACAAGCGGGTGATTATCGGCGCGCACCTGCTCGCGCTGCTGGCGCTCGGTCTGCTTTATTTCGGGGCGATCCGATGATACGGCCACGGCCGGACAGCGACTCCGGTTGCGGTCGGAGACACTGGTCGCCGGCAGAGAGACTCGGTATCACGGTGCTTGCGCTCAGCCCGGTCCTGGTCATCATTTCGCCGCGACTTGCTATCGGTGTCTGGGCCGCATTCGTGCTGATCTGTCTGGTGATGCCGTTTTTCCCGGGGCAATCCTTTTTTTTTCCGGTGATCAGCCGGGGACCGAAAGGGGCGACCGGTGTTTCCCTGAGCTTTGACGACGGTCCCGATCCCGAGTCAACGCCTGCTGTGTTGACCCTGCTTCGGCGCCATCGGCTACGAGTCATTTTTTTTGTTACCGGTGAACGGGCGGAGCGTTATCCGGAACTGATCGACGCACTGCTGGCAGACGGGCACAGCATCGGCAATCACTCGTACAGCCATGACAAGGTGATCATGTTTCGCCGCAGCGCCACCCTCGTTGACGAGATTGACTCGACGCAGCGGGTACTCGGTGCTCACGGCGTCCGCCCGCATTTCTTCCGGCCGCCGGTCGGTATCTTGACGCCCCGGTATCTCGTGGCCCTGCGGCGGACCGGGCTGACCGCAGTCACCTTCAGCCGGCGAGCCGGTGACAGGGGAAATCGAAGGATTCGCGGATTGGCCGGACGGATTCTGCGGCGACTCCGCCCGGGGGATATCGTGCTGCTCCATGACACGGCTCCGCGAAGACCCGGCGACCTGTCGCTCTGGCTGGGCGAGATTGAACGGCTCATCACCGGCATCAAACAGCGGGGCGTGGCCATTGTGCCGTTGGCGACGCTCCTCGGCCGGCCGGCACTGTCTGTCCTGACCGGGACCGCCGGCTCGACCGATCGCGACACCGGTACTCACTTATGAGAGCCGGTTGATTGCTGCAGTCCCTTCATTGACAGGCTGATGCGCTGTCTGTCGAGATCGACTTCCAGAACCCGCACCTGCACCTGCTGCCGAACCCTGACCACGGTGGCCGGATCCGACACGAAGCTGTCGGCGAGCTGGCTGATGTGGATCAGGCCGTCGCGATGCACCCCGATATCGGCAAAGGCCCCGAAAGTGGTGACGTTGGTGATGATGGCCGGCACGATCATGCCCGGCTGCAGGTCGGCCGGCTGGTTGATGCCCTCGGCGAAACGAAAGGACTGGAACTCGCGGCGCGGGTCGCGTCCCGGCCTGGCCAGCTCGTCCATGATATCGGTCAGTGTCGGCAGCCCGACCGACTCGCTGAGATAGGCGGACACGTCGATTGCTTTGCGAAGAGACGGCGAGGCGAGCAGATCTGCCATCGTGGCGCCGAGATCGGCGGCCATCCGCTCCACGAGCCCGTATCGTTCCGGGTGGACACCACTGGCGTCGAGCGGGTGGCTGCCGCCGGAGATTCTGAGAAAACCGGCGGCCTGTTCAAAGGCCTTGACGCCGAGCCGCGGGACCTTCAGGAGTTCCCGACGCGAGCGAAACGGCCCGTGTTGATCGCGATAGCCGACGATCGCGGCGGCCAGCGTCTCGCCGATGCCCGATACGTGGGTGAGCAGTTCACCGCTGGCGGAATTCACTTCGACGCCGACACTGTTGACGCAGCTGGCAACGACGTCAGCCAGGCTTGCTTTCAGCATTGCCTGGTTGACATCGTGCTGATATTGCCCGACCCCTATCGATTTCGGGTCGATCTTGACCAGTTCTGCGAGCGGATCCTGCAACCGTCTGCCGATGGATACCGCGCCGCGAACGGTAAGGTCCTGGTCGGGAAATTCGCGGCGGGCAATGGCCGATGCGGAATAGATGGAAGCGCCATCCTCGTTGACCAGGGTAATCAGGATTCGTTGATCGAGCCCCAGTTCCCTGATAAAGGCTTCCGTTTCCCGACCGGCCGTGCCGCTGCCGACGGCGATGGCCTCAATCCGGTAGGCATCGGCCAACTCCCTGACGGTCTGTGCCGCCGCCGCCCGCTGCTTCTCGCCCTGGGTCGGATAGATGGTGGCGGCATGCAGGAGCCGTCCCTGGCCGTCGAGACAGACCAGTTTGGCGCCGGTGCGAAAGCCGGGGTCGAGGGCCATGACCCGTTTCTGGCCGAGCGGCGGGGCAAGCAGCAGGTGCCGGAGATTGTCGGCAAAGACAGCGATGGCTTCGCGGTCGGCCCGGTCCTTGAGCTCCTGCCTGATTTCGTTTTCCAGTGATGGGGCGAGCAGCCGTTTATACCCGTCTTTGACGGCGGTCAGCACCTGCTCCCGGTGCGGGGAGGGCTTGACCCAGCGCCTGGTCAGCTCGGCAAGGGCCGTTTGCTCGTCGGGCCTGATCGACAGCGACAGCATCTTCTCTGTTTCGCCGCGCAGCAGGGCGAGCAGCCGATGGCCGGCTATCTTGGTGATCGGTTCCTGCCACTGGAAATAATCGCGATATGTTGCGGCGGCTTCGCGGTTTTTCTCTATCACCCGGGAGGCAATGATCGCCCGGCGGCGAAAGAGCGTTCGCAGAGCGCTTCTCGTGGCCGGATCCTCGCCGATCCGCTCGGCGATGATATCCCGCGCTCCGGCCAGGGCCGCTGCGCCGTCTTCCACCTGCAACTCGGCGTTGATGAACGAGTCCAGTGGCAGGTTTGTCTGGCCGTGCGCCAGCAACAGCAGGGCCAGCGGTTCCAGGCCGCGCTCCCGGGCGATGGCGGCCCGGGTCCGGCGCTTGGGTCGAAAGGGTAGGTAGATGTCTTCGAGTTCGGTCACGGTGGCGGCCCCGTTCAGGGCGGCAGACAGCTGCTCGGTGAGCAGGTCGCGCTGCTGCAAAGACGCGATGACGGCGGCCCGGCGCTTGACCAGTTCAACGTGTCTGGTCAGCTGATCCTTGACAGCGGTCAGGGCGACCTCGTCGAGGCAGCCGGTAGCCTCCTTGCGGTAGCGGGCGACAAACGGGACGGTGGCACCGTCGTCGAGCAGCTCGGCGGCGGCGGCAACCTGTCGGCCGGTAATACCGAGTGCTGCGGCGATGGTCAGATGATGGGGTGCCGGGGCGGTCATTTTCAAACGTGAAAGCAGGCGGGTTTATGGTATGGTTCGCAGGTCGTTCCGGTGAACCGGGATGGCACATCATAGTAGTGAAGCGATGGCAGTGCAAGAAAGATTGACGGGGGAGATTCCCCGGGAGGAAAGACGGGGGAGTCCCCGGGAGGAAAGACTGGGGATATCCCCCGGGAGAAAAGACTGGGGATGTCCCCGGGAGGAAAGCGATGGTCCGGCACCGCTGTGAGAGCTGTTCGTTTCGGCAAAAATACGAGGCCGATCCGAGGTCGTTTCTCGGTCGGTTGTGGCTGTTTCATACCAGGTTCTGTCCCGGCTGGCGCCGTTATCTTGCCGAATTGCCGGAAAACGAGCGGAGCGAGGTGATCCGGCGCTGCATGAACAAGCGGGAAAACCGGTGACGAGACAGCAGATTGTCCTGGTCCTGCTGCTGCTCCTCGGCCTGGTCGTCCTGCAGCAGCGGTCCCACTGGTTTTTCAGTGAGCCGCCCGGCGCTGTCATTTCTTCCGCCGAGCAGCTGCAGCAGGCCTATCGCGATCGGCGCAGCTCGATTCAGGTCGAAGGGCAGGGCATCGTCGTCAAGATCCTCAAAGATGATCTTCAAGGGAGTCGGCATCAGCGATTTATCCTCGAGCTGGCCACCGGCCAGACGCTGCTTGTCAGCCACAACATCGATCTGGCGCCACGGATCGACACGCTGCGTATCGGCGATCGGGTGGAGTTTTTCGGGGTCTATGAATATAACGATCAGGGCGGGGTGATCCACTGGACCCACCATGATCCGGCGGGCCGACATGTTGATGGGTGGATCAGGCACAACGGACGATTGTATCGATAGGGATGCGGGTTGCCGTGCAGCCCGGTATTTTGGTCCGATCGGTGCGGTGAAAGGACATGCTCATTTTTCATGGCCGCCACCATTATCCACGAAAACGACTATCGCAGAGGGAGGTGCTCCATGTACAGCAGTGTTGCCGATGCCATCGGTCTGAAATACGAGCCGCTGGTCGTGCTGTTTGCCGACGACAAACCCGAAAAAGCCAGGCAGTTCAAGGAAGGCAAGTGGGGATGCGTGATGTTCATGGTGGCGGCTGTCTTGAAAGGGGAGACAGCGGTGTTTGACCGTTCCACCTTTGGCTGCTTTGGCGGCGGTACCGGTCTTGGTTTCGGCGATCAGTACGAGAATTTTCCCGGCGGCAAGGGCTGCTTTCAGTATTTTTTGTCGGTCGGTAACGACCGGTGGGCCCACGGCCGGGAGACGGCCGAGCAGGTCAAGCCGTTCATGCGGCCGGAGGCATTCGCCCACTTCGCCCACGGAGAGCGCTACTTCAAATCGCCGGAGCTGGTCGGGGCATTCATTCAGAGCCTGCCGATCACCTCTGTTCCTGCTCCGTATGTGGTCTTCAAGCCGCTGGTCGAGGTGGTCGAGGATGAGGAACAGCCTGAGATTATCGTTTTTTTCGGGAATATGGATCAGATTGCGGCCCTGACCGTATTGGTCAATTATGGCCGCGGCCACAATGAAAATGTGATCTTCCCGTTTGCCGCCGGCTGTCAGTCGATCGGTATCTATCCGCTGGCCGAGGCCCGGCGCGACCCGCCACGGGCCGTACTGGGGCTCAACGATCTGTCCGCCCGGGTGTACCTGAAGCGACTGCTCCGCGACGACGTGCTCAGCTTTGCCGTGCCGCTGAAACTGTTTCGGGAAATGGAAGACAATCTTGATGAAAGTTTTCTGTCGGGCGATACCTGGCGGGAATTGCGTACGATGGGTTCATTCTGAGCGCCGGGTGCCGGCGGCTATCCTCAGGGATTGCCGCCCGCCGTCGGAAACCCGAGATATGAGCTGAGAAACTGCGGTAAGCCGCTGCGCTGGAACCGCTCCACATCCCAGTCTTCGTCTGCAACGATGTGGCGGTAGCGCGGGTGCAGCACGAAAACACCGGCCTCGATCGTGGCTCCGGATGGGAGGGATATTTCTTCGCTTCGGCGCCGGTAATACTCCCCCTCAAAGGTATCCAGTCTGCCCACATCGCCCGGGTCGACATCGAGATAGACCGCGCCGTCTATCCGATCTTCCGGAAGAGCGTGCAGCGCCACCGGATACACCTCCCCCCTGACGGCCTTGCGGCGATAGCCGGGCAGCGTTGCCGATTCGCATCGGTAATCACCGCGGACAACGAGGGTCCAGACTTCCCGGTACATCAGTGAGCCGTACGTGAAGATATGCATGACGGGCGGTGCCTCGGGTGGTTCAGCGGAGCGGACCGCAGGTTTGTACCGTTTCGATCATCGTTTCGGCTCCGCTTCCAGAAGAGAGATTTCCAGCCACTTCAAGGCGTCCGCCTTGTTTTTGAAATTGCCTATCGTTACCGGCGATCCCTCGATTTCCAGTTGGGCGTCGATCATCCGGCCAAGACCGAAATCAAGATCTTTGGCAAAAACCAACGCAGATTTACCCCCCCGGCGATGCTCGGAGTGTTGTTTGATATAGTGAGCCAGCATGGCGATATCATCGTTTGAAATGGCAGTCAAATCGGCTTCGGAGAAGTCCCAGAGGGAATGGAGTGTCGGTTGACCGGCGTAGTAGTCTCGCAATTCATCGAGGAGCTGGCCGGCGTCGATCACCCCATGGACGGTGAAGACGGTTAGCT
>CAZUJZ010000177.1:0-8362 GCA_964620665.1 uncultured Desulfofustis sp.
AGCGCAGCAGCTGGAGGCAGAGCCGGCCAGCCCCATCCGACCACGACGTTGAGTTTCATGCTTCGTTGTGGTTCCCTATCAAGGAGGTTTTATGGAATTGACGATTAAAACCGCGGATGATCTGCTGATCGTCTCACCGCAGGGCCGGCTCGACGCAGTCACGGCGCCGCTCTTCGACCGGCAAGTGGAAGAGGCGCTGCCGGCTCAGGCGGCACGGGTTCTGGTCACGTGCAGCGGGCTCGATTACATCAGCAGTGCCGGTCTGCGCAGCATCCTGGCATTGGCCAAAAAGCTGCAGAACCGGGGCGGCCGGCTTGCCCTCAGTGACCTGCACGGCCCGGTCCGGGAGGTCTTTGAAATGGCCGGTTTGTACAGTATGCTGAGGATTTACGATACCGAGGCGGCGGCCCGGGCAGAAGGATGAAGCGGGGCGCAGATGATCGTCGTCACCACCCATAGCAACACCGATTTTGACGCGTTGGCCTCGATGGTCGCCGCTTCGCTGCTCTATCCCCAGGCGCTGCGACTCATTCCCAGCCAGGTCCAGCCGGGGGTGCGTGAGTTCCTGGCCGTGCACTGGGATCTGCTTCGTCTCACCTCGCGCAAGAGCGTCGACCTCGATTCGGTCGACCGACTGATCGTAACCGATACCGCCAGCTGGCAGCGATTGGACACCATGGACGAGCTGGCCCGGCGAAGCGATCTGACCTGCGTCGTCTACGATCACCATCCGATGCCGGGGACCATTGCGGCGAGCGAAATTCAGCAGGAGGAGGTCGGCGCCGCCGTCACTCTGCTGCTCGAGCGGCTGCAGGTCGCCGACACGCCGTTTTCCCCGATTCATGCCACCCTGTTCCTGCTCGGGATTTACGATGATACCGGCTCCCTGTCCTTTCCCAGTACCACCGCCCGCGACGTGCGGATGGCCGCTTTTCTGATGGAAAACGGGGCCGACCTGAATGTCGTCTCCGCCTATCTCGAGGATACCCTCGATGAACGGCATCTCGAATTGTTCGGCCGGATGCTCGGGGAGTCCGAAACGTTGCAGGTCGGCAGTCTGCGGCTCGGCATCTGCGTCCAGGATACCGATAAAGGGCTCACCATGCTGCCGACCGTAGTCAGCAAGTTCAAGGAGATCAAGGGACTTGATGCGGCGTTTGGCGTGTTTCCGATGGGTCCGCAGAAGACGGTGGTCATCGGGAGGGGCAACCCGCGCCTCCTTGACGTCGGCGCAGTGGTACGGAAACTGGGCGGCGGCGGTCATCCCGGTGCCGGGTCGGCCATGGTCGCCGCTCCGCTTGCCGACGTGCGGCATCAGGTGACCGAGTTGCTGAAGCGGACCGAGATCGAAGAAGCGATCGTCCGGACCCTGATGACTGTCGCCGCTCCGACATTGACCCCGATCGTCACCGTACGCCAGGCCATTGACCGGCTCCGCGATACGGGGCGCCAGGCCCTGCTGATCGTCGATGACGAGCGCCGGGTACTCGGTTCCTTCAGTGCCCAGCAGGCCGCCAGGATCAAACAGGAGCGGCAACTGGAGCAGCCGGTGACCGGCATGATGCGCCGTCAGGTATCATCCGTTGCTCCCGATCAGCCCCTGCGTGATGCCCTGCAGCTGATGGCCCGCAGCGAACTGGGCTTTCTGCCGGTGCTGGAGGACGACCGCTTTCTCGGAGAGATCACCCGTGCCGCCATCATTCTGGATATGTATGATTTCTAGAAAATATGAAGGGGCGTGAGTCTTCGCTTGAATCGATCCTTCCTTCTGATGCTGCGCCGCAGTCTGATTTTCCGACCTGCCGGACCTTCGCGAGGCGGCTCCCGGCAGGATCGGCCCACCCGGAGGTCCGATCCTCAATAATCTTGAAACGACGCCGCGTCGTTTGTCGGGGATTTGTCTGGGAGAGGTTTTCCTGTTGAATTATGGATCGATGGCGGATTCGGTTCCGATCGTTTCTTGCCCCGCAGTTTCCGTGACTGAGCCTTCCCGTTGCAACAGGGCGCGTTTCCGGCCGATGCCCCAGCGGAATCCGCTCAGTGATCCGTCGCTGCCGATGACCCGGTGACAGGGAACGACCACGGCCAGTTTATTGGCGGCGCAGGCCCCGGCTACCGCGCGCACTGCCCGGGGACGGCCCAGGCGCCGGGACACCTCGCCGTAGCTGAGTGTATTGCCGGGGGGAATTTGGCGCAGTATCTGCCAGACCTGCTGCTGGAAGGCGGTCCCTTGAATGTCGAGAGGCAGGTCCACGGTGCACGGCGGTGCTTCGAGCAGGGCGATCACTTCGGCGACGATCGCTGAGAATGTGGCCCCGACGTCTTCCAGTCGTGCCGTGGGGAAATGGCGGCGCAGCTGAGCGGAGAGGACCTGCCTCTCATCACCCAGTTCGATGGCGCAGATGCCGCGCTCGGTCATGGCCACCGCTACCCAGCCGAGAAAGCAGGGGGCGCAGGCAAAACGGATGGTTGACGATCGTTGTCCATCCTTTTCCGGGTGTCGCACCGAGTGGAGATGAGGTTCGTCAGCGGTAAAATTGTGTTGGTTGGTCTTCATCATGTCTCCTTTGTCTGCCGTGCTTCCATAGAAATAGTATAAGCGTCCTGCTGGTCGGAAACACCCCTTTCGTGTGGGGAAAGCTGATATTCTCGTCGGCGCGTCAGCGGTTGCACGGGAGGTGATCATGTTGTCATCGAATGCTTCCGCCTCGGTCGAGCAGTCGTCGTGCCACCGGTTGCAGCAGGTAAGGGCCGAGATAGATCGGGAACTGGGCCAGCGCGAAATAGAGCCAGGTCAACTCCGGCAGCGCGCCGCCCGTGGCGGCTAGCATCAATCCCATATTGCGCTGGGATGACAGAAACCCGAGGGCCAGGGCACGTTGTCGGCCGCTCCGCCAGAAGACCAGGACGGAGAGCAGCAGCACCGCGAAGTAGATCCCGAAGGCCAGCAGTACCAGGGCAAGGGTGAAGAGCGGCGCCGCGAGGAATCGAGTGGCGACATTTTCCATGACGGCGGCGACAAAGATAAAGAGGAAGATGATATTGCAGCCGTTGATCGCATCCGCGCGCTTTTCGATCGCCGCCAGGCCGAAGACCCGGCGGGCAGCAAAACCGACCAGGGCCGAGCCGGCGAGAATCGCCGACAGCTTCAGGCCGAGTGCCAGCGGGGCCAGCGACAATGCCGGACCAAGGAACAGGGAGGCAAACAGCGGGGCGGTCAGCGGAATGATCGCCGTACTGGTAATCAGCGTCGCCAGCACCAAAGCGGCGTCGAGACCGATCAGCGAAGCAAAGGCGGGGGCGGCCATGATCGGCGAGGCGATGGCCTGCAGCATCAGCGCCAGGAACAAATCCGGAGATTGTGCCGACAGATCGAGGCCCAGGCAACCGACGGCGAAGACCAGCGGTACGATCATCGATGTCCAGGCGGTGGCCGCCAGCACGAGGCCCGGCCGTTTCAGGTAAGCCCGGAAGGCGACCATGTCGACCCGCATGAAGGCAAAGCACAGCAGGACAAAGATGGTTTCAGTGACGAGCGGCTTGAACAGCGCGCCAAGGGGCGGTACCGCGATGCCGACAATGACGAGTGCCGCCACCGCACGGGTGCCCTGCCGACCAAGCCACGATAGCACCCTGACTCCCTGGTCGATTGGCGATATAACAGGAATCACTCCTTTTATTTCCTTGCGGTAGCAGGGCCTTTGTCGGAGCCGGCAGGATGCTCGTCCTGACCCCCGGTCGACCGTGGGTACGTCTCGATCATCGAGTCGGGCGGCTACGCCTGGTCCAGCGCATAGGCGACCGCCCGTTCGGCGTGAATTTTCGTGGTGTCGAAGAGTCTGACCTCGGTATCGTTCTGGTTTACCAGCATTCCGATCTCGGTACAACCAAGAATGACCGCTTCAGCGCCCCGTTCGGCCAGCGCGTCGATAATGTCGAGGTAGGCCTGGCGTGATGCGGCTTCCTGTCGACCAAGGCAGAGCTCGTTGAAGATGACGTCGTGAACCCGCCGGCGGTCCTGTTTTTCCGGAACCAGAACGCTCAGGCCATAGTTGTCGCGCAGTCGCCCCGTGTAGAAATCCTGTTCCATCGTGAACGCGGTGCCGAGCAGGCCGACGGTCCGGATGCCGTGTCGATCGAGCGCCTCGGCGGTGGCATCGGCAATGTGCAGGATCGGCATGGTGATTTCCTGCTCGATGTGTGGCGCGACCTTGTGCATGGTATTGGTACAGATAAGCAGGAAATCGGCGCCGGCGGCCTCGATCTTCCGGGCCGCATCGGCCAGCAGATCACCCATCTGCTGCCAGTTTCCGCGGCGCTGCAGGGTCTCGATCGGCTCGAAGTCGACGCTGTACAGGACAATCTTCGCCGAATGAAAACCACCCAGGCGGGCTTTTATTCCTTCATTGATCGCCCGATAATAGCCGATGGTACTCTCCCAACTCATGCCGCCCAATAGACCGATTGTCTTCATTTCCTCTCGGGGCCTCTTTGAAGTAATTTTCCTTGTATCGGTAGCCGGCGGCACAGCCAACCAGCCTTGTCGATCCGTGGTGGAGCTTTCCTCTGATCGGTGTGGCCTCCGGTCATAGGGACTCCTGTTGCCGCGACTTTGTCGATACATCGGTCGCCCGGTACGCAATTGGCGCTACCTCGCCATCGCGGCACTGGACCAGGTACGCTCTGTCCGAGATGCTGCCGTCGGCCGCTGCCTGACTGATGGCGATGAAACCGCTGCGGGCCGGGTTGATCTCCTGAGAGAGGGCCAGCCAACTGCCCGGCCGTTCAATGAAGACGACGCGGTCATAGGAGCGGTTGGGCGGCGTAGCGAGGACCGATTCACAAAATGATGCCGCTTGTGCCAGATCGGCGACACCCAGGGTTATCATTGAGAGTCGTGGGATTTTGATGGTGTCGCCTTGTCGGTTGAGTGAGGTGATGCTCTCGGTTATGCCGCAGTGAGCGGTGCGGTCGATACGTTAATCGACAATAAACAGTCTCGCTCCCTGCGGGGTCGATGACCGGTGCAGTTCAGCACTGTCGGCGACCTGGTAACTGCAGCCGGGTTTGAGGATAAACCGGCGACCATCTTCGAGTTCGGTGTGCAGTTCCCCCTCCAGGCAGAGCAGGATGTGCCCCTTGGCGCACCAGTGGTCGGCCAGATAGCCGGGGCTGTATTCAACCATGCGTACGCGAATCGGTCCGAATTTCCGGGTCCTCCAGAAGGCGACACCCCGTTCGCCGGCATGTTCGGTTTGTTCGACCACGGACCAGTCGGTTACCCCAAAGGGCAGATCTTTGATTTCCATTGCGAATCCTCTGTGCAGGTAACGGGGCTGTCGATACCTTTTCGGGCAGGCTTCCGGCCCCTGTTTCATGGCAATGACAGTGAATTGATAACAACAGCCCAGCAATTGAGCAAAATAACAAAGAGCAGAAAGAGATTCCCGAGTCGCCGATGCAGCCCGACGAAACCGATTACCGCCAGCACCTGCAGACCTTTTCCGATAATGTTGCCGAGATCACCGCCGACAGAGATCATCAGCCATTTTGTAACCATGTTCGCTTCGGCGCCAGTGCCATACTTGGCAATAAAAGCCGATGTTGTAAAGATATCGAAGCCCATGGTGACCGCGAGGATGAGCCACCAGACGAGATACCTTCTCAAGGAGAACACAATATTCTCTCGAAAAGCTATATCCTCTCCGAGAATCTTCATCTATCTCGTCCGGTGAGCAGAGCGTGTGTCACGGTGTCGGTATCTTGCCGGTCAGGTGCGGCGGCGTGCCGGTACGACCAGTGTCGGGCAGGCCGCCCCGCGCAACACTCCTTCGCTGACACTGCCCAGCAGGAGCTGATACATTGCTCCTCGTCCGTGGGAGCCGACGACAATCATATCGATTTTCAGTTTGCGCGCCTCTTCGAGAATGGTTTCTACCGTGGCGCCCTGCACGAGCAGGGCGGTGACGTCCAGATCCGTCGCGCGCATCCGTTCGGCAAGGCGCTGAATGCTACGGTGTTCCCTATGAAACCGCTCCGCCAGGAAATCCCGCTCTGCCTGTGGACCCGGCTGATAGCCGACGAAATCCGGTTCCGGCTCGGCGACATGGATGAGCCACACCTTCGCTGAACGGGCGGCGGCGATTTCTTCAGCCTGTCGCACGATTGATTCCGTCGCGTCGGAAAAGTCAACTGCCACGAGGATGTTCATGAATGTTCTCCGGACCGAGTGTCTTCTGGTTGGGTCACTATCTTCCATACCGCTTGTTTGCAGGCACCTGATAGTGTCAGGGGACGGCCGGGGAGGTGCGCTGCATCGCGGCGGTGACGACCCCCGCACCGATCAGGGCGGTACCGCCGCAGCGGTTGAACCAGGTACGAACATGTTGCCTGTCGACCGCCTCCCGTAACCGGCTGGCAAACAAAGCGTAAACCGTCGCGTTGACCAAGGCGAGAACCAGGAACGTACCGCCGAGCAGCAGGAATTGGCCCCAGACCGGTTTGCCGGTTGTCACGAACTGCGGCAGGAAGGCCACGAAAAAGGCGATGCTTTTCGGGTTGAGCGCGGTGACTACAAAGGAACTGCGTAACAACGAGCGTTCAGAGATGTTCGGTGACTCCCGGAGGTCTGCAGTACGAGCCGGCGTCACCCTCCAGAGATTGACTCCCAGGTAGAGCAAGTAGGCCGCACCGACCCATTTGAAGGCGGTGAAAAGAGCAGCCGAAGTGCTCATAATCGCACCGAGTCCAAGCAGTGAGCAGGTCATCGCGGTCAGGTCGCCGAGCACAACGCCGGCTGCCAGCGGTATCACCGAACCGCGCCCGTGAGTTACCGCTTGAGTGATCACGAGAATAATGGTCGGACCCGGAATGATTAAAATCAGGATCGTTGCCACGAGATAGGTGGTCCAGATTTCCATGCTCATATCGATTTCCCGTTTGTTATGTGGCGGAAGCTCCGGTACCGCCCATGATGATCACCGGCACGGTGGCGTTGTTATTGATCATGCTCGAATGATATCCCAGACCGAAGATTCTTGCCATAGCATGATCGACCAACTGCGAGACTGCACGTTCAACCGCAAAAACGTCATCAATTCGAGATATCGTAACCATGTGCTCCGGGGTATTTGGGTTTGCTGCCTCTTGGCGCCAGCCTGCGGTGCACGGTTATTCCGGCACGGCAGGGGCATGCCCGTTTGGGATACCCGTGTCGATGCATCCCAAAAACTATCATTTTATGGTATAGTTAGGTGCGACGATAAGACAGTAGTCCGTCGTCGCTTGGGTGACGACCGTCTTCGACCACTTTCGCAGTGGGTTCGGTTGCCGAAGATCGGACGGCTGGTTTTCGTCACTTCGTCAATGAACAACAGAGGAGAAAAACATGAGTATGAAAGAAGCTTACGAACAGAAGATTGAGGCGCAGTTGGATGAATGGAAGGCCGAAATCGATAAAATGAAAGCACAGGCAAAAAATGCCGACGCTGAAGCACAACTCGAGTATTACAAGCAGATTGAAGAGTTGCGCATGAAACAGGAAGCAGCACAGGAAAAGCTTGGGGAGTTGAAACAGGCTGGCGAGGATGCCTGGGAAGATCTGAGATCCGGTATCGAACTTGCCTGGGACTCGCTCGGCGAAGCGATGAAATCGGCTCGGTCGCGGTTTATGTAACCATGCTTGAAGGCCAACCGCGCCTCTTGTCTCATCGAGCCCATGGTGCCGGTTACGGCTGCATGACCCGGGCGGAAACATGGAATGACTCTGCAGCGGCCGGCTTAGATGCTCTTCATGGGGCTGGCAGTCAGGTGCGAAAAAGCCGCCCCCGCACTGTTGGTGCGACGATTATCGGGAAGGAGGTCTTCCATGCCGTACGACACTCTGAAAGACTTGCCTGATGCAGTTCGGCAGGCATTGCCGAAACATGCCCAGGAAATCTATCTGGCAGCATTCAACAACGCCTGGGGGCAGTACCGGGAGGGGGACAGCAGAAGAGATAAAGACTCCCGGGAAGAGGTCGCTCACAAAGTTGCCTGGTCGGCCGTTAAACAGAAATACGAGAAGCAGGGGGAGCGGTGGCAGCGGAAATCATGATCACGGCGAGTGGATCGGCCAGCCCCGGGGATGATTTTCATGTAACCGCCATGACGGGACGTCACAACGAACGATGAAAATCGGCGCTGTGGTCGGAATGGCCGGTTGGTTTTGAAAGTTAGCGGGGGACAGGTTAAAAAACCAGTCCCGCCGATTTTCATATAAACTTGGTTGGCATATCCCTGGCTGATTCAGCGATACACAGAAAAATTATTCATTCAACACAGGACGTTAAGCCATGAGCAGTGCCCACTTTTTGGAAGCGCG
>CAZUJZ010000178.1:0-8350 GCA_964620665.1 uncultured Desulfofustis sp.
CCGCTTCGGCCACCGCTTTTTTGCTGCTCAAATATGCCGGTTGCGCCTATCTGGTCTATCAAGGCGTCCAGCTGCTCCGCGGCGCGCCGGCGGCAGAACCGGTCACGGCAAGGCGATGGTCGCGGGATGACCTGCTGCAGATCTATCGACAGGGGGCGGTGACCAATATCCTCAATCCGAAGGTGGCTCTTTTCTTTCTCGCCTTCCTGCCGCAATTCATTTCGCTGGCGAGCCCGAATAAACCGCTGTCGTTCGTGATCCTCGGCGCCTTGTTCGTCACCACCGGCACGATCTGGTGCCTGCTGGTCGCGCTGTTCTCCGCCGCGATGAGCCGGCGGCTCCGACGGTCACCGGGGACTTCCCGGTTGTTGCGCCGGATCAACGGCCTGCTGTTTCTCGGACTCGGCCTCAAACTGGCGACCGCGCAGCTCAATCCTTGAGCATCGCCGGGAAGTGTCGGCGCCTCGTTCGTCTCCTCACCCGTTTCTTTGCCGTTTGTGGTCCCGCAGTTTGCAAATGTACATTGACATTTATGGGATGACCGCTACAATAGTCGTAAAGTACATGTACATGAGCGAGGCAACGGGTCATGGAATTGACGGACAAACAGCGAAAATTTTATGAATATCTGAAACGGCGCCGGCACCGCGACGGGAAGATGCCCAGTCTGCGCCGAGCGGCCGGCGATCTCGGCGTCAGCCATACGGCGGTGGCGCAGCTTCTGGCGCAATTGGAGAAAAAAGGGATGGTGCGGCGCGACGGGCGGTATAGCCGCACGATCCGGCTGTTGCCCGGAGCGGCTGCCCGGGCGTTGCCTGGCTCCGCGGGGCGGGAGGTGCCGATTATCGGCCGGATCACCGCCGGCCTGCCGATAGCTGCCCAGCAGGAATGGGACGGCAGTGTGGTGATCGACGGCGGCCTGTTTGGTGGGGACGCGTTGTTCTGTCTCCGGGTCAGCGGCGCTTCGATGCGCGATGCCGGCATTCTCGACGGTGATCTGGTGATCT
Source organism: uncultured Desulfofustis sp. (assembly GCA_964620665.1). Classification (GTDB taxonomy): domain Bacteria; phylum Desulfobacterota; class Desulfobulbia; order Desulfobulbales; family Desulfocapsaceae; genus Desulfofustis. The sequence goes on from CAZUJZ010000178.1 coordinate 1,008, forward strand.
GTGAGCCCCGGCACTATGCGGAGCAAGGGGAGATCGTCGTCGCGCTGATCCAGCACGAAGAGGCCACGGTGAAGCGATTTTTTCGGCGGGCCGACGCCATTGAGCTGCATCCTGAAAACCCGGATTACCCGGTACAGCACTACGGTCTTGCGGAGGTGCTGGTCCAGGGCAGAGTGGTCGGGGTGGTCAGGGGCATGCACCCGAGTTTTTCCCGCGCCGGTTGAGCGATCTGTGGAGGACTGGTGAAACGAGGGGGGGACAGGCCCGGGATGGTGGTGTTTCCGGGCGGCGGACGAGGCGGGAGATGCAGCCTGCTGGCGGGAACCTGCGGCTATTCCTACCTGGAATGGGTGGACGGCGGTTTCTACCCGGCCGGTACCCGGCCCGCCGCCATGCTCGGCCTGTATGGCCGCAGTTTCTCCGTCGTCGAGCTCAATTACACCTGGTATCAGATGGCCCGGGCCGAGGCCCTGGGCCGCATGGTTACGGCGGCCCCCGATCACCTGCTGTTTGCGGCCAAATTAACGAGGAGCATTACCCATGAACGGGAAGAGGATTGGCGCGACCAGGTGCGCCTGTACCGTCGTGGCATTGCTCCGCTGCAGCAGCGTTTGGTGGCCGTTTTGGTGCAACTGCCCCCCGATTTCGATCGAAGCGTTACCAATCGCCGGTTTCTTGCGGAACTGCTCGACGCGTTGCAGGAGTTGCCGGTCGCCGTGGAGTTTCGGCATGCCTCCTGGGCGACCGATTCGGTATTTGCCGAACTCGAGCGGCGGGCCGTCTCGCTGGTGACTGTCGATACGCCGGCCCTGCCGGGGCTCTTTCCCGCCCTTGACGTGGTGACCAACCCGTCTCTGGTCTATGTGCGGTTTCACGGGCGGAACGTGACGGGCTGGCGCAGCGGTTCGATGCAGAAAAAGTTCGACTACGATTATCGTGACGCGGAACTGCGCCATTGGGCGGACACCCAGCTGGCAGTCCTGGCCGGCCGCGGCGAGCGGGGCGTGTTGTTCTTCAACAATCATGTACGGGCTCAGGCGCCGCGCAATGCCGCCCGTCTGTTGCAACTTCTGGGGAACAACGGGGGAAACGGAGCATGAGCCGGGAACGGGCGGTCATTCATCTTAACGTCGCCGATTTTGCCGTTGCCGTTGAACGGGTTGTCGATCGCAGCCTGTGCCGGTGGCCGGTGGTCGTCGCCCCGCCGGCTGCGTCCCGCTCGGTCGTTTACGACATGAGCGATGAGGCGTACGGGGACGGAGTGCGCAAGAATATGCCCCTGCGCCAGGCGCAACGGCTGTGTCGCCGGGCCCGGGTCCTGCCGCCCCGGCCCGATTTGTATCGCCGGGCGATGAATGCCTTGGTCTCCGAAGCCAGGGGCTACAGCCCGCGACTCGAGCATGGCGCCGAGGACGGGCATCTCTTCCTCGACGTGACCGGTACCTATCGCCTGCATGGTGCTGCGCCGGATGTCGGCTGGCGGCTCCGCAAACAGGTGCGCAACAGGCTGAGGATCGATCCGATCTGGAGCCTGGCCACCAACAAGCTGGTGGCCAAAGTCGCCTCCCGTCTGGTGAAACCGGCCGGCGAATATATCGTCGGCGGCGGCGAGGAGGCGTCGTTTCTGGCACCGTTGCCGGTTCTGCTGCTGCCCGGTCTGGCGGAACAGGAGGTGCGCCGGTTGCTGCAATTCAACATCGATCGGATCGGCCAGTTGGCGGCCCTGAGCCGGGGCCAACTCCAGTCGGTCTTCGGCTGCCGCAGCGAGGTGTTGTTCCAGCTGAGTCGCGGGGTTGACGATGACGAGGTGCGGGCGGACGGAGAGCGGTCGTCGGCGATCGAGCGTGAATGGGTTTTTGCCGATGATGTCTGCGACCATCGGCTGCTCGCCGGGGTCGTTGCCGGCCTGGCCGTCCGAATCGGCATGGAGCTCCGGGCGGCGCGCCTGGTTGCCTGCCGGCTGGTCCTGCAGGTGTGTTATACAGACGGGGTTCGGGTGGCCCGCCAGGTCTGCCGGAAAAACGGTATCGCCGATGATTTCCTGCTGCGCCGGCTGGCCGGACAGGCCCTGGAACGGGCCTGTCGGCGCCGCACCAGGGTGCGCAGTTGCCGGTTGCTCTGCGATCGGCTGCGGCGACAGTCCCCGCAATTGCGCCTTTTTGCCGACCCGCCCGGGCCAGGTGAAAAACGCGAGCGATTGGGGCAGGCGCTGGCTGGAGTGCGTAACCGGTTCGGTGTCGACGCCCTGCGCTTCGGCAGCCAGTCGAGTCTGGCCTGATCGATTGGTACGCTTTGTCGGAGCATGGCCATGATCCCGCTGCGGGTTCGTTCCTGGTATTCCCTGTTGCAGGGCACATCCTCGCCGGCAGCGCTGTGCCTCCGGGCTCGGCGTTTTGGCTATCGTCGTCTGGCGCTGACCGATAGGAACACGCTGTCCGGGCTCTGGTCGTTTCTGACTGCCTGTGACCGGGAAAAAATCAGGCCGTTGGTCGGCGCCGAGTTGACCGATGGACCGGACGATGGACAGACGGTCGTGGCCCTGGTCAAAGACGATCAGGGGTATCGCAATCTCTGCCGGTTGATCACCCGGGTCAAGGCCGGTGATCGACGTGATCCCGCGGCGGACCCGGGGCTGTATGCCGGACTGGTGATATTGACCGGTGACTCCGAACGGCTGGCCGGACTGCATGATGCCGGAATCGACGTCGCGGCGGATCTTGGCCATCGTCCGACCGAGGCGGGCAGCCGTTTGCGCCGGCGCGCCCGATCGCTCGGGGTGCCGGCGGTGGTTACCCCGGACAGCGACCTGGGCGGTGAGGATGAACAGCCATTGCGGGAATTGCTGCAGGCCGTCAGTGCCGGTACGGTCCTGACCCGGCAGCAGGGACTGGTAGCCGCACCACTGGCGGCGCCAGAGGTCTACCGACAACGCTTTGGTGTCTGGCCGGAGGCGTTGCGGGCAACCGAAGAGCTTGCCGAACGCTGCTCGTTTGCCGGGCCCCGGTTCGGCGTAGTCATGCCGCCGTGGCACGGCGATGGTCACCTGAGCAGTGCGCAGGCCCTGCGGACCCGGGCGTATCGCGGGGCGCGCCGGCGGTATGGGGAGGACCTGAGCGAAACGGTGGTCGAACGGCTGGAGTATGAACTGCGGATCATTTGCCAGATGGGCTTTGCCTCCTATTTCCTGGTGGTGCGTGATATCGTACGGTCGCCGATCGAAGAAGCTGCCGGGCGGCGGCGCCGGATCTGCGGGCGCGGTTCCGGCGCCGCGTCGCTGGTTGCCTATTGTCTCGGCATTACCAATGTCTGTCCCATTCGCTATAACCTCTATTTCGAGCGATTTCTCAACCCGGGTCGCAGCGATCCACCGGATATCGACGTCGATTTCGCCTGGGACGAGCGCGATGCGCTTCTTGACCGTCTGTTTGTTCGGTTCGGCAGTCATGCGGCGATGGTCTGCAATCATGTCTGTTTTCAGCCGCGCATGGCCATTCGGGAGACCGCCCGGGCATGGGGGCTGCCGGCCGGCGAGATATCACGGCTGACGAAACGGCTGCCGTGGTTCTCCCGGCACGACCAGGACAACCTGGAGGAGCAGTTGGCCGAGTTGCCCTCGCTTCGCGGCCAGGATCTTTCCGGGCCGTGGCCGGACATTATTCGCCTGGCCAATCGTTTGATCGGTCTGCCCCGTTACCTGTCGGTTCATCCGGGCGGGGTGGTAATCACACCGAATCCGGTTTGTGACTACGTGCCGGTCGAGCAGGCCGCCAAAGGGGTGCCGATTATCCAATGGGAAAAGGACGGCGCCGAGCAGGCCGGGCTGGTCAAGATCGATCTGCTCGGCAATCGCAGCCTGGGTGTTATCCGGGATGCCGTGGCCGCGCTGCGGGCCAATGGCACGACCCTGGACGAAGACGGCTGGCAACCGGAAGATGACGAAGCCACCCGGGCGGCGGTCGGTCGGGGCGAGACCATGGGCTGTTTTTATATCGAGAGTCCGGCCATGCGCCTGTTGCAACGCAAGGCGGGTAGTGGTGATTTCGAGCAATTGGTGATCCAGTCTTCAATCATCCGGCCGGCGGCCAACGACTTTGTCCGGGAGTATGTGCGGCGTCTGCACGGCGGCACCTGGCAGCCGCTGCACCCGGCCCTGGAAGAGGTGCTCGACGAGACCTACGGTCTGATGGTTTACCAGGAGGACGTCTCCCGGGTCGCGGTCGCCCTGGCCGGTTTTTCCCATGCCGAGGCAGACGGGCTGCGCAAGATTTTGTCGAAAAAGGATCGCCGACTGCGGCTGCGCGATTACCGGCGCCGCTTTTATGACGGCTGTCGGCGCCGCGAACTGGTCGAGGCCGACATCGACCGGATCTGGGCGATGATGATGAGTTTTGACGGCTATTCGTTCTGTAAACCGCATTCGGCATCCTATGCCCGAGTTTCCTTTCAGGCGGCCTGGCTGAAAACCCACGCGCCGGCCGAATTCATGGCCGCGGTGATCTCGAACCAGGGCGGCTACTATTCGACCTTTGGTTATGTGTCGGAGGCAAAACGGCTCGGGCTGCAGATCGATCCTCCCGATGTGTCGCTCAGCAGCTACCGTTGGACCGGGCGGGAGGCGCGCATCAGGGTCGGGTTGCAGGCCGTCCGGGATGTGTCCCGGGAGACTGCCGAGACCATCAGTGCCGCGCGTCAATCGACGCCGTTTTCCGGGGTGGCAGATTTTCTTGACCGGGTACGTCCGGCCGACGACGAGATGCGCTCGCTGATCGATGCCGGGGCCGTGGACAGCCTGGCTCCCGGCACCAATCGAAGCATGTTGCACTGGGAAGCGGTAGCCGGCTCGCGGCCGCACGCGGCGGGCCCTGCTCGTCTGTTCGTCCCCACCCCGGCGGTTGCTCCGCCGCTTCCCCCGCCGGCTGCCGTTGAACAGCTCCGCCGGGAATACCGGGCGCTTGGTTTTCTCTGCCGCCACCATCCGCTCAGTCTGGTCAAAGGGGCGGCGGCCCCGATGTTGGTCAAGATCGAGACGCTGGCGGGATGTGTCGGCCGGACCGTTCACGTGGCCGGCTGGCTGCTGACCGGGAAAAAGGTGGCGACCAAAGACGGAGAGACCATGGAATTCCTGACCTTTGAGGACGAAACGGGATTGATCGAAACGACCTTTTTCCCGCAGGCGTACGATCGCTATGCCCACCTGCTGAACGCGCAACGGCCGTATCGGCTGAGCGGTCTGGTCGAGTCGGATTACGGAGCCGTGACCCTGACCGTGGACCGGCTCGAGCCGTTGTACCGGTGAATTTTCCTGATGTCGCGGCGGACCGAAACCACCGCTGCCGCGCCGTCTTCCTGATTGACCAAGTCGTTAGGATTGTGTTATACCAGAGCAGACATTTTCGTCGGTAATTGGTATCATTCTAACGTTTTGTCAGATAAACGAAGGCGTTCGCGCCGGTTCTCTTACCGTGAGGTAGCACATGACAGACGGACCTGATGTACGTATGACTCTGAATTTCATTATCGATTCGAGCCGGGAAAAATACGGGGATCTGGCAGCCGTCGGCATGGCCATGGAAGAACCGATTACCTACGAAGAGTTCCACGACCGGATCTGCGCCCTGGCTATGCGCCTGCAACAGGAGGGGATCGTCAAGGGTGACCGGGTCGCCCTGCTGGCCGAAAATTCGCATCACTGGGGAACCGCGTACCTGGCGATCGTGCGTCTGGGAGGGGTGGCGGTGCCGATCTTGCCGGACCTGCCGGAGGCCGATGTCCATCATATTCTGACGGAAATGAAGGCAAAGGTCACGTTTACCACGCAACGGCAGATCGACAAGCTCTACGATCTGCGCGCTGACAAGATCCAAAAGCTGATTACCCTCGATGACTATCGCGGTACCGAAGGGCTGTTGCCGGTTGAACCGTTCACCACCTATTGCCAAACGGCTCTTGCCGACTATCGTGAGCACAAGGTGACCGGTGAGCTGCCGGTTTTTCCCGATGTCGGCGAAGATGACGTGGCCGCCATCCTCTACACGTCCGGAACATCCGGGTTTTCCAAAGCGGTCATGTTGAGCCACAAGAATCTCACGTCCAACGCCTATGCCGCTTCAACCCTGATGGAGATCAAGCCGGGCAGCGTCTTTCTGTCGATCCTGCCGATGTCGCACACCTACGAATTTACCACCGGCTTTATCCTGCCGTTGCTGCTCGGCGCGCGTATCGCCTATGCCGGCAAGACGCCGACACCGGCCATTTTGCAGAATCTCTGTGCCCAGGAAAAACCCTATGTGATGTTTGTCGTCCCGCTGGTCCTGGAGAAGATCTACAAAAAGCGAGTACTCCCGAAGGTTGAAAAGAGCCGCCTGTTGACCCTGGCGTACCGTTTTGCCCCGGCCCGTCGCCGAATCAACCGTAAAATCGGCCGCAAACTGCTCGAATTCTTTGGCGGCAATCTGGCGATGATGGGTGTCGGCGGCGCCGCGCTCAACCCTGATGTCGAGCAGTTTCTCAGCGAAGCGGGTTTTCCCTACCTGATCGGCTACGGTCTGACCGAGGCGGCGCCGCTCATTGCCGGCGGTCCCCTTGGGGATCCGACGATTGTTGTCGGCTCCAGCGGGAAGCCGATTCCCGGCGTTGAAGTCAAGATTCAGGACCCTGATCCGGAATCGGGGATCGGCGAAATACTGGCCCGCGGCCCAAACGTGATGCTCGGTTATTACAACGATGAAGACGCCACCCAGGAGGTGTTGTCGCCGGACGGCTGGCTGGCGACCGGGGATCTGGGCCGCATGGACGAGCAGGGAAACCTCTATATCAAGGGGCGCTGTAAAAACATCGTGGTGCTGGCCAGCGGTGAAAATATCTATCCCGAGGCGATCGAGCACAAGATCAATGCCGTCCACTGGGTGGTCGAATCACTGGTCGTGGAAAACGACAACAAGCTGACCGCCTGGGTGTACCCCGACTACGAACATATCGACGAAGCGAGCGCCGGTCAGACCAGAGCACAGCGCCGTGATTTTCTGGAAAACCTGCTGGAATCGATGCGCAAGGAAGTGAACGGTCAGCTGCCGTTGACCTCCCGCCTGGCCGAGGTCCTGGAACGAAGAGAGCCGTTCATCAAAACGGCGACGCATAAGATCAAACGCTATCTCTACGACAAGAACGCCAAACGAGCATAACGGCGCCGGATACGAGAAGAGCCGGTGTTAATCGCCATCTTCGCGGCGGCTGGAGATGGCTAATCTCAAGATGAGGGGAGTGAGGATGAAAAAGCGATTATCGATGATGGTGGCCCTGGCCTCGGTGTTTGCGGTGGGATCGGCGTATGCGTCGGGCTATCG
>CAZUJZ010000179.1:0-8201 GCA_964620665.1 uncultured Desulfofustis sp.
CAATAGCAATTATTCAGAACAATATCATCAATCGTCCACCGAGACTCACTGCCGAGCAGCTTCGCAGTTTCATCGGCCAGACCGCAAATATGAGCAGCAAGCGAAACACCCGCCATTTCTTCCTTGTCGATACCGATCCCCATGACCTGATACGAATGACCAAATAACTGCTTCCCGACCTCAAGACCGGCATGGGTTCCTCCCGAACTGGAGGCAAAAACAAGGTGAGAAAAAGCCGGCAGTTTCTGTCTGCGCACCTGTTGGTCAATTTCCCGGACCGCGGCGACAAAACCAAGTGCGCCGGTGACATTGGAGCCGCCGTAGGGAATAACAAACGGAGCTTTCCCCTGACGACGCAACGCCGTGCAGATGTCCGGAATCCGTTCACCTTTCCGATCACGACCGCACCAATGCAGATGGGCTCCGAGCAGGCGGTCAAGCAGCAGATTACCCTGATAGGATGATGGCATATCGCCGCCGAGGGCCAGATGGCACTCGAGGCCGGCCATCGCCGCCGCCGCGGCGGTCTGCCGACAGTGATTCGATTGAGCCGCGCCGCCGGTAACCACGCAATCCGCCCCGCTCGCCAGCGCCTCGCCGAACAGAAATTCGAGCTTGCGCACCTTGTTGCCGCCGGTGGCGACACCGGTCTGATCATCACGTTTCATGAACAACCGTGGCCCGCCGAGACGGGAAGAGAGCCGCGGCAAGGCGACCACCGGAGTCGGAAAGAACCCGAGTTTTCGCCGCGCAAACCGATCCATCATTATCCCCTCGCCTCCTTGCACCTGTGGAGTTTACTCTAATCTTTGGCTCTTGCCGCAGGCCCGGGCCGCTGCCGTGGTGGCGTGAGTTCCGGCCATGAACGGTCCGTCAGTTCGTTGACTGGCGGCCTACCTTTTGCAAGGCCTGTTCGGCTGCGATGGTAATCGGTTCGGCGCTCGGCTCCGAAGAAATATCCGGGTTGCAGGCCGATGTGAAGGTTGTCAGCTCCGCTATGGTTCTGCCGCCCAGAATAAAGGCGCTGATCGCATCGATTTCCCGTGCCGGCGCAATATCATAACCGACGATCTGACCACCGATCAGTCGCTGACTGTCACGATTGAAAACCAGTTTGATCTTCCACGGTTTCATCCCCGGTATCATGCCATGTTTACTTCGTGAATCGACAACGGCGGAGACCGTGGCTATACCCTCCTGCGCTGCCCGTTCTTCGGTGAGGCCGGTCGCCGTAATAGTCATATCGAACATTTTACAGCCGCCGGCATCGATTACTCCGGGAAAAGCGACGCTGTAGCCGGCCAGACGTTTGGCGGCCAGACGTCCCTGGACAACCGCCGGCCCGCGCAACTGTCCCGGAGTCGGCTTGCCGGTCAGGAAATTGACCTTCTCCACGCAATCGCCGCCCGCAAGGATATTGGGGTCGGACGTTTCCTGAAATTCGTTCACCTTGATACCAAACCGTCCCATGTCCAAGCCGATGCTCTGGGCAAGGGTGACATTGGGACGGACGCCGACATTCATGAACACGAGGTCGGCATCGAGCAAGGCCCCCGAGGCCAACTCCACCCCGACCACACTGCCGTTTCTGCCGACCAGGCGTTCAACCTTCTCTCCGGTCAGGATACGTAACCCTTTTTCCTCGAGGTATTGTTTGACGAATGCGGCCATATCCTGATCAAGCATCAATGGCAGGGGGCGATCCAGCAATTCCACCACGGTGATGTCAAATGCGCAACCCGGCTTCTCGGCCAGCAGGGACGCAACCTCCATGCTGATAAAACCGGCCCCGATACAGACAATCTTCCCGTTGACCGAGCGATCGAGCACCTCTCTGATTCTCTCCGCATCGGGCACACCACGCAAAGTCAGCACCCCGTCCAGATCGCTGCCCTCGATCGGCGGCACAAACGAACTCGCCCCGGTGGCCAGGTACAGCTTATCATAAGCAAAGGTTCTACCAGCCGACGTTTCAACCTTTTTGCGCTGTGAATCAACGGCCGTCACTTCATCGTGAACCACGGTTATACCCGCTCCTTCGAGCATCTTGTCCGGAACGACGATCTTTGCACTGGTGACCAGACCGGCCACGACATGGGGAAGCGCTCACCTGACGATGAAGAATTCCTCCTTGCGGATCACCGTAACGTCCACCGACGGCATCAGTTTCTTTGCCATCATCGCCGCCGGACCACCCGAACCACTACAGCCAACAATGACCAGTTTTTCACCATCCTTCATAACGCCTCCTTTCTGTCGGACCTCTTAACTGCCGAAAAACTCGACACCCAGCACTTCTCCCGGCAGCTCTCTTTTTGGCTTTTTGCCCTTGCCCGGCTACGACGCTGCTATTCCAAGCATATACTCACAACGATCTCAAGTCAAACACCGGTCGCTCCAAAACTGCCGATAACCGAGTGCGGATATCGAATATTTCAAGAAAGTCAATGATCGTCACGATCATCATGTCGGCGGCGAGGCACAGCAGCAGATGGCTTGGCTGTTACAGCACAACAGCGCCGGGACCGGGAGCGCGAGGTAATCGCGCGTTGGGGGGGGAGAAGAACTGCCATTGCCTGTCCTGGGGCATCACACTGCCGAAAACCGCACGCTCGCGGAAAAACTGCGGACGACGATTGAAGTATACCGCTTTTTCAATACGATCTGCATTACCGCCGGTTTCGGCGTCGTTCAATATGAACAGGGAGAGGGCGTGGATACTGTGCTGATAGGGGTGGACAACAATCTTTATCAGAGAAAACGGGCCGACAGGAACATCACTGTTGCGGTGGGCGGCAGCAAAACACGGAAAGAATGATACAATGGCCTGATGGGCAAGCACCGGGCTTGCCCATCAGGATCGTCACAACATTTTACAACAGGCTGGCGATAGCTTCCCGCTCGGCGACCAGTTCGGCCTCGGTTTTGGCCATCATATCACGACTGAACTCGCTGACTTCAAGCCCTTCGACAATCTTCCATTGACCGTTTTCACAGGTAATCGGGAAGGAATACATGATGTTCTCATCGATGCCGTAGGGATTGCCGGCGGCATACACTCCCATGCTCACCCATTTGCCATTGCTGCCAAGAGCCCAGTCCCGCATGTGATCCACTGCAGCGCAGGCAGCCGAAGCAGCGCTCGAAGCGCCCCGGGCCTTGATGATCGCCGCGCCACGCTGTTGCACGGTCGGGATAAACGTATCCACATACCAATCGTTGTCGACCACGGAAGTGACCGGTTTGCCGTCCACGGTGGCATAGCTGATATCGGGATACTGGGTTGCGGAATGGTTACCCCAGACCACTACCTTCTCGACCTTGGTGGTATGACTGTCGGTTTTTTCGGCGACTTGTGACAACGATCGGTTATGATCGAGCCGCATCATCGCGGTAATATTTTTTGGATTGAGGCTCGGTGCATTCTTCAAGGTGATCAGGGCATTGGTATTAGCCGGGTTGCCGACGACCAGCACCCTGACATCTTTGGATGCATGATCGTTGAGAGCCTTGCCTTGAACGGAGAAAATTTTGGCATTCGCTTCAAGCAGGTCGGAACGCTCCATTCCCGGCCCCCGAGGACGAGCGCCAACCAGGAACGCATAATCGACATCCTTGAACGCAACGTTGGGATCATCACTGGCGACAATTCCGGCCACCAGCGGATACGCACAATCATTGAGTTCCATAACAACGCCGCTGAGCGCGCCCATCGCCGGCGGTATTTCAAGCAATTGCAGAATTACCGGTTGGTCTGGTCCCAGCATATCGCCATGGGCAACACGGAAAATCAGGGAATAGGCGATCTGACCGGCGGCTCCGGTAACTGCTACACGTACTGGTGCTTTCATGTTCATCCTCCTCGATAACGTTTATTCGTTCGCATTGAGCCCCTTTCCCCATCGCACCGGTATCATCCAGTCGATTTTCCTCCGGAAGATGCAGGCAAGGAAGCTGTATATCTGTTGTGGTTTTACCAGTTTGCCGAGCGGCAAAACGATCTCGCTCATCACAAGCCAACTCATTCGTAACCGATTGGAAACACGAGAGCAAAAAGTATCACCTGGAAAATCCTTCGTAATCTTAGTCCATCGATAACCGGAACGCAAGGGTAACTAACTGGTATTACCAGATTGCCAATGACTGCTGCCGACTCAGTGCTCACCCCGGAAGAAGCCATCTTTCCGGTCTCCGGTAAAGAAGAGATCTCTAGAAATCTTCGAGCCTGCGGCCTCTCTCGATAATCTGTCCAACCTCACCACAGCCGTTCTGTACGGTCCTGGCCATCAACACGATATGATCAGCCGCCGGATCGTCAGCATCAAGCACTGCGTCCGCGTGTTCCAGCAACTCTTTGCTGGCATGCAGCAACTGCTGTAATCGATCCTGCAATCGCTTGCGTTGTTGATGTTTGCGCTTTTCTTCCCTGAGCAGCGGCATGATCCGCTCGATCGACGATTCGACCAGTATGTCACGGGGTGTCTGAAATCGTTTCGAAACCCGCTCAAGGCTTTCCAAGGTTCGTCGGGAAATGACATAGGTCTTGGCTACCCGATCCTCCACCGTACGAGTGCGCTGCACCGCTTCCCGTGCCAAAGCGTGGAGGACCTGGGTGTCGTCGATAAGGTGATCGACGATGGATTTTTGTTTAATTCCCAGCTGCCCGGCCAGCAGACTCAGGGCATCGATGCAACGGGGCGACAGTTTGAAAGTGGTACGCACCGACTGTCTGCCTTTGAGGTCGGCACTATAGGCTTGGGAAACCAGTATCACATCGAGCCGTTCTTGTTCATCTTCCATACGTGCATCCACGTGTGAGCGAAATGAGTATTACCACTTCGGTTACGCCATTATTAATAACGGCACGATTGTGCAACACAACCCCATATCATCATAACAGGTTCCCAAGGGGGATAAAACGAAAAAGAAAGTGGACGTGCAAGAGCGATCGGTCTCTTGCTTTTTGCTTTACAAGCGTTAGTATTCCTGGTCTGCTGAAGATGTCTCAGCCTCAAGAAGGCGTGACGGGCCGGATTTAACCAGGAATGTCTACAAAAATCTTGTCCCGGGCTTCGTATGAAACGACTCTTCCTGCATGGTCTTGACTCCTCCGGTTTCGGCACCAAAGGACAATATTTCGCCGAGACCTATCCGGATATGCTGCGTCCTGACTTCGACGGCTCGCTGGCTGAGCGGATGGAGCGGTTACGTGCCATTGTTGCCGACCTGAGAGATCTGGTCATCGTCGGTTCAAGCTTCGGCGGCCTGATGGCAACCTGTCTGGCCGTGGAACAGCCGAACGGCATCAAGCGACTGGTGTTGCTGGCACCGGCCCTGAACTTCACAGAGTATCAGCCGCCACCGGCCAAACTGGCGACGCCGACCATTCTGGTCATCGGTCGTCACGATACGGTCACTCCTCCGGATCTCGTCGTCCCGGCCGCCCAGAACACCTTTGCCATGTTGGAAACGGTTATCGTTGACGACGATCATCTGCTCCACGATTCTTTCCGGCACCTGGACTGGAACACCCTGCTTGGTTGAACAGACGCCCGGTTGCAACGGGCGGTTAAACAGCATCAGCCTGCCTGACGAAACCGCTCAGGCGAGCAGCATCGAATCGTTGACCAACGCTTCCCCCTGGATCAGATAAAACTGCTCGAGAAGATCCTCAACACCCAACCGGCTCTTTTCCTCCCCGCCGACATCGAGAATGATCCGCCCCTGGTGCATCATGATCAGGCGGTTGCCCAGCGTCAGCGCATGGCGCATATTGTGGGTGATCATCAATGACGTCAGCCCCTGGTCGGCAATGATCTCGCGGGTCAGCTCCAGGATCTGGCGCGCCGTCTTCGGGTCGAGGGCGGCGATATGTTCGTCAAGCAGCAGGACTTCAGGCCGCACCAAGGTCGCCATGACCATCGTCAGCGCCTGCCGTTGCCCCCCCGAAAGCAGTCCGACCCGATCCTGGAGCCGCTTTTCCAAACCGAGTCCGATCTGCTCCAACTCCCGGCAAAACCGTTGGCGATCCTGGGCGCGAACGCCCAGACCAAGCCCCCGCCGCTGACCACGCCGCGCCGCCAGGGCCATATTCTGCTCAATGGTCGCCGATGGGCAGGTGCCGAGCAGCGGATCCTGGAATACCCTGGCGATCAAGGCGGCCCGACGATATTCGGGCCAGCGTGTCACATTTCGGCCATTGATGGAAATGCGGCCCGCATCGAGGAAAAAGCCGCCGGCTATGGCGTTGAGCAGGGTCGATTTGCCGGCGCCGTTGGAGCCGATCACCGTTACGAAATCGCCGTCGTCGATGGTCAGACTGAGCCGATCCAGGGCCCGCACTTCATTGACGCCACCTCGGTTGAAATCTTTCGTACACCCATCCAGTTTGATCACCGAAACCTCATCTTCTGCTTGAGTTGCGGAGCAATCAGGGCGCCGATGACGAGCAGCGCGGTAATCAGGTTGAGATCGCTCGGGCTAAACGAGAACTCTCCCATCTCCAACGACAACGCCAGTGCAATGGCAAACCGGTAGAGCACCGAACCGAGCACCACGGCAAGCACGGCCCGGACGATCGATTGCGCGCCAAAAACGGTCTCACCGATAATCACCGATGCCAGCCCGGCAATGATCGTACCGATCCCCATGCCGACATCGGCGGCGCCCTGGTTCTGAGCGACCAGCGCCCCACTGAGCGCTACCAGCGCATTTGACAACCCAACGCCGACGATAATCATGACATGGGTGTTGACCCCCTGGCTGGTGATCATCTGCGGATTGTCCCCCGTTGCCAGCAGGGCCTGACCGAAGGCTGTTTTCAAAAACCAGATGAGAGCCGCCATCACGATTACGGCACACAAAGCAAACACCACCAACCCGGCCAGATAGGCGGGCACCCCGAGACCAATGATCGGGTCGAATACCGTGGCCGATCCGATCAAGGCAATGTTGGGGCCGCCCATGATCCGGATATTGATGGAATACAGAGCGATCATGGTAAGGATCGACGCAAGCAGGTGGAGAATCTTGAATTTGGTATTGAGCAGCGCGGTGACGGCACCCGCCGCAAACCCGCCGCAGCAGGCGAGAAACAGGGCCAGATAGGGAGAGATACCGCCGGTAATGGCCACCGCGGAAATCGCCGCGCCGAGCGGTAGACTGCCGTCAACGGTCAGGTCGGGAAAATCGAGGATACGGAAAGTCAGGTAGACCCCGACCACCATAATTCCGTAAACCAGCCCCTGTTCCAGAGCCCCGAGGGCGGCATAAAGCGTCATTTCAGCAGATCAACCGGCAGGCGCTCAGCGGTAGAGCTTGGCCGCCCGGTTAAGCAATTCCCGAGGCGCCGGCGCAGCCATCGCCTCGGCCGCCTGGAGATTGATATGTAATTGCAGCTCCTGCTGAAACTCGACGGCCAGCTCCGACGGTTTGGCGCCCGCCAGGACCCGGCGAGCCATGGCGCCGGTCTGCCGGCCGTGCTGGTAATAGTCGAAGCCCATCGCGGCAACGGCGCCACGCTCAACCGAATCGACATCGGCGGCAAAGACCGGCAGCCGGTTATCGGCCCCGACCTTGAGCACCGACTCGAGAGCGGCAACAATGGTGTTGTCGGTAGGGATAAAGACCGCGTCACATCGGCCGACCAGACTCTTGGCAGCGGCGTGGACATCGGCCGTTTTGGCGGCCGTCGCCTCGACCACCTCGATACCCGCCTCGGAAGTGAGCGTCTTCAGGCTGGCGACGGTGGCCCGGGAGTTTGCTTCGCCACCGTTGTAAAGGACGCCAAGTTTCTTGATCGACGGCCGATAGGTCAATATCATTTCCAGGTGTTTGTCCAGCGGCAGAAGATCGGACACTCCGGTAACAAAGTCACCGGGCCGGTCGACTGCCTCCACGAGACCGGCAGCCACCGGATCGGTCACCGCGGTGAACAGGACGGGCCGTTTCATCGGTGCCGGCGCTTTGGACATGGCCTGGACGGTGGCCTGGGCCGACGGGGTGGCAATGGCCAGCAGCAGATCGGCACGCTCGCCGATCATCTGCTGGCCGATCTGGGTCGCCGTTCCCATATTGGCCTGAGCATTGTGAACTTTGAACCGGGCAACGACATCGTGCTCCTGCAAATCGTCCTGAAATCCCTTGAGCACGGCATCCAGGGCCGGGTGTTCAACAAACTGGTTGACGGAAATCAGATACGA
>CAZUJZ010000180.1:0-4746 GCA_964620665.1 uncultured Desulfofustis sp.
GGGCATGGCAGGGCAAATTTGTTAAGGAGATGCGCAATCATGCCAACGAACGTTCGGACTGGCGGCTTTACGGATGGTGGGACATTGTGGTCAGGTACGTTGCTCCCGCCTTGTTGGGGATATTGATTGTCTGGAGCATAAGCGGCGAGGTACACGCAGTGATTGATTCGTGGCATGGTGACGGGGAATTCGAGTTTCCTTATGCCCTTGCCGCAGGATCCCTGGTTTTTATTGCTGTGCCGATAGTTTGCCGGCTTCTGAGCCGAAAGAGAAGGGGCGATAAGGAGACTGTGCCCGAGGGGAATCAGAAAGGCGCACGCTATGGCGTGCTGTATGTTGCAATAATTATGGTAATATCCGCGGTAGTTATTGAATTCGGGCAGTTTTCCGGGTGGCTTGGCAGGCAGGACGTGGAGTTTCGACCGGATGGTGAGTTGGGCGCTACCGCGTATATCGTGATGGCGGTTGCGATGGTTGTGATATTCGGCGGATTGATCTGGTGTTTCTGGCGGGCGATGGGGGCGGCTGATAAACGGGAAGATACTCCGGTAGTGTCGGCTAAATAAAAGAGGAGCGTTCATGAAGATAGGTTATCCTAACCATCCGCGCAGGGATGTGCTGGAGGAAATACGGTGGATCGGTGAAAACGGATTTGAATTTGTTGATCTTTTTCTTGAGCCTGAGTCAACGGCTGTTGAGAACATTGATCCGAATGCCATACGTCAAGCGATTCATGATAACAAGCTGAGCGTTGTGGGGCATATGGCTTGTTATCTTCCGATAGGTTCGGCAATGGCTCAATTGAGAAGATCTGCAATTGATATTGCCTCAGAATATCTGGCAGCACTGGGTGTGGTTGGAGTGACTGGAGCCACAATACATTCCAACTGGCCTTCAATGTCGCTTTTTACCCAGCAGGAAGGACTTGAGTTCCAGATAAGCTCGTTAAAAGAACTTGTTGCTATTGGAGCCGAATATGGCATTCAGATTCTATACGAGCCGGTGGACAGAAAACAGGATTCGCCGGAAAATCTGGAAAGGATCCTTGATGCTGTTCCTGAGGCGGGATGTCATCTTGACCTTGGACACTGCAATCTGCATGGGAAGACTCCGGAAGGCATGATTCGCAGGTTTGGCGAAAGATTGAGACATGTACATCTTCACGACAATTACGGCAATGCAGACATGCATTTGCCGCCCGGAACGGGGAACGTTGATTGGGACGAAGTCTTCATGGCTTTTAAGGATGTTGGCTACAATGACACTGTCACGCTGGAGATTTTTTCCAATGACCGGAATTATGTATTACTGGCAAAAAAGAAAATAGAAGACTTGCGCGCCCGCTTTTTCTCACTGTAACCCTGGTATCGGAACGATGGCAAAACGAAAAACAAATTCATCTACCAGCAAGGGGAAGCTCCGCATCGGAGACATGTGGAATGCGATAACCATTATTGCGCTTTCTCAGAACGACCCGCTCAAGGCAGTTGCAGAATTCGTGGAAAACAGTATCGATGCCGGAGCCAGGAACATCGTCATTGTGCGCGGCAAGGAGAAGGGGAAACCGTATCTCAGGGTTAATGATGACGGACACGGGATTCCCCATACTGACGAAGGCATTCCCGATTTCAAGTATGTTGCAACGCACGTCTGCGACTCTATTAAGCGGCGGATGAAGGCGGAGGGCGCGCAGGGCATCCAGGGCGAATTCGGTATCGGGTTGCTAAGTTTCTGGACTGTTGGGGAGGAGCTTGTGTTGTCTTCTCATGGGTCTGACGGATGCACCTATGAGATGCATATGGCGCGCGAGAAGCCGGGCTACGAAGTGTATAAGCGCCGCATACTGTTGCCGGAAGAGGGAACGCAACTCAAGGTTCATCCTTTGTTGCCGGGGATACGGCAGTTGAGCGGAGAGAAGATACAGTGGTATCTGGCTTCTGAGCTTCGCGATCGGATACGATCGTCGGGGGTCAGGATCAAGGTGGTTGATCGTCAGGCAAGGAAAGAGCTTGAGGTCGAACCACGCCAGTTTGCCGGCAGGCTTATTCATGAGTTGCCGCGGGTGTCGACCAGCCTTGGGGATGTTTATCTGGAGCTTTACATAACGCAGCATAACCCCGAGAACCGTGTTGGCTTGTACAGGTCGGGGACGCGTGTGCTTTCGTCGATTTCCATGCTTTCTCAGTTCGAGAGGGAGCCGTGGGCCAGTGGTTGTCTCGAGGGGATTATTGACGCCCCTTTTCTCAGGCTGACTCCAGGTTCCCGGACGGGGATAATTCATGATGAGGCATTCAGTCAGTTTTGTGCTGCGTTGGAGCCGGTGGAGGAAGAACTCTGCAGGCTTATCGAGGAGCAGCGCAGGGCAGAGGAGCAAAGGGCGAGCAGGCAGGTACTCAAATCTGTGCAGCGCGCCATCAGGGAGGCTTTGCTTGCGTTGCCCGAGGAGGAATACGACTGGTTCGACGTGCGTAGCCGGTCTTCCAGAAAGCCGTTGGGCGCCGGAGTGAAAAAGGAGGTTGAGGAGCCTGGCGAGAAGGCTGTTGGCGAAGGAATCGAGGTGTCGGGAGGAGAGCCAGCTCAGAAACAGTTCTTCGAATACGAGGGTCCTCTCCATTCTGTCAAGATAGTCCCTAAATCCAGTGTGGTTTCGGTCGAAGGCCAGAAGTCGTTGCGTGTTGTGCCGGTGGACCGAAAAGGGCAGTTGGTGGAGAAGAATCTGACTTTTCTATGGCGGATTGTAGAAGGAGAGGGAAGGTTGCACAATTCCACCGGAGAATGCGCCGTTTACATAGCGCCCGCAGAGCCCGGATTAGCAAATGTTGAGGTCATAGTCCGGCAGGATGAAGTTGAATGTCGGGCTGAGGCTTTTTTGACTGTTACCGATGAGCTCCTGCCACAATCGCGACAATCTGGAGAGGGACGGAACAAAGGTCTTCCCGGCTATACCTTCCGCAGGGCGCCCGGGGAATTATGGCGCTCGCGGTATGATAACGAGAAGAACATTGTTGTTATCAACAACGGACATCGTGATTTCGTGTACGCTTCGCGCAACAAGGCCCGTAAGCTGCGTTATATCTGCAGGTTGTTTTCGAAGGAACTGATACTGAAGAACTTCCCCGGTATTTCCCCTGACCGCCTTCTGGAACGAATGATAGAGTTGTCCATGTATACAGAGGAGAATCTCAGATAGCAGCCGGTTCGCGGCGGTCATTTTCAGCTTTCGGCTGAGTCATTTACGGCCTGGTGGCCGTGTCATTTGCGTCCTTCGGGCGCGTCATTGGCCCCGAGACTCTGGTGCGCTTGCGGCGTTGGCCTGCCCGCCTGCTTGCGAAGCTTGCGGTGGGTTGAGAGGGAGAGAATGTCCAATATCCAGCACGGAATGTCCAATGATGAATCCGAATCATTCAATATTTCCTTCTAATCAATGGTTGTGGCACAGGAAATGGTGGAATTCTCGCGACGAATGGGCAAGACTCTTGCATAGCAAGATTGTTTGGCTGTTGAAATCGGCCAAGCGGGTCGTTGAAGGGTATCCGAGAAAGGGTGGCGATTAAGGGATTGAGCAAGTATGCGTTGAAGGGTGGGGGCGGTGATTCTGGATGGCACATAAAAAAATGTTTTTTGTAGCATTTTCAATTTGACGGCAGACCATAAGGTAAGAGCAACAGATTTTTGTGAATAATCATAAGCGAAACGAGCAAACGATACCATGGCTGAAAGGGATATAATCGGAGGTAGCGATACGGCAGGACTGGTCGCCCGGTCCCGGGAAGGGGATACGGAGGCTTTTTGTGAGCTGGTTGAATCCTGTCAGGCTAATGTGAGGGCCTACATTGCGCGCTTTGTAAACTACGACCATGAGGATGTGCTGGACCTGACTCAGGACACCTTTCTTGCGGCATACGATCGCCTGGACTCATACAATCCCGAACGGCCGTTCTATCCATGGGTTCGGGGTATCGCCCGCAACCTGGCCTTGGCCTTCCTGCGAAAAACCGGACATCGCAAAAAACGCGAAAAAGCATCCATGGAAGACCTGCTTGAACAGTGGTCCGCGGAACGTCTTGAGCAAAGCAATAGCGACGACATGGACTACATCAGCGAACTGCGGACGTGCCTCAGGAAACTGGCGGACAGAGCTTCGAACATGGTACGGCTGCGCTATTTTGAGGGTCTTCCGATTCGCGAGGTCGCCCGGCAGCTAAAACGTCCGGAAGGTTCCATACGGACCATGCTCATGAGGACTCGTAGAACCCTTCGTCAATGCATTGAGTCTGAACTGGCCATGCAGGAGGTGAAGCCATGAAATCGGAAGATATCCGACGCGCCTGGGAGAAGTACTTGCATGGCCAACTGCCGGAGCAGGAGAAGAAGGCTCTGTTGGCGCTCATGAAAAAAGACAAGCATTTGCGGAACGAACTTCTGGATGACCTTGAAATCCATAGTGTGATGAAACAGCTCGGGACCGGATCTCAGGAATTCATGAATGGTTTCCGGGAACGTCTTACCACAAATGAATCCAACGTGTCGGAACGTGTTGCCCGGGCGCTGGAATCTGATGCTCCCAGAACCGTATCACGTAAGGCTGTTCGCTGGCGAATTCCGTTTCCTCCTTTACCGCTTGCCGCGGCAGCAGCGTTTCTGGTGGCTGTGGGTGTGTTCGTGACACTTCAGATAAAAACAGACCAGCCCACCACACCCGTAACTGTTGCATCAAAAGCTCAGATCGTTGAGGTGCATGGCGCC
>CAZUJZ010000180.1:4756-8193 GCA_964620665.1 uncultured Desulfofustis sp.
GGGGGGGGGGGCGAAGAAACAAGCCGTTGTCGGGATGGTTCTGGCCGCCGGGCAAAGGTTGAAGACCGAAAAGGGCGGCAGCTTGACTATCGGATGGAAAGGGGAAACCACGCTGGTGCGCGTGTTCGAAATGTCGAGCGTTGAACGCCAGCTCTCAAAAACCGGGGGGAAAAGAATTTACCTTGAACAAGGGCGGCTGGAAGCAACCGTGGCCAGGCAACCTGCGGGGAGCCCCATGCTCTTGAGAACAGAACACATGCAAGCCACGGTTCTGGGAACTCGTTTAGGGCTCAAGACGGATGCCGGGGAAACTCGTCTTGATGTGGATGAAGGTGTTGTCGATGTTCACTCTTTCTTGAGCGACGCGCGGGAAGAAATAACGTCCAGGCAGACGATGGTTTTGAATGCCAACAAAAAAGAGTTTCTGGTTTTAGGCGAAGTTCTTCTGGACGAGACGTTCGAAAATGGCGCGCAGGACTGGACCCTGCAACAGCAGGGCAAAGATATAGATCAGGCGCTGATCGTCAGGGATGTCGAATATAACGGTAGCCGGCGCGCGTGCCTGGTAGTTCCCGGCAGCAAGCACAAAGATGTGAACATCTATGCAAAACACCAGAAAGAGTTGCCCCTTGAAAGTCTGGTTTGCGAAAGCGAATATGTCCTGCTCGGGAAATCGGGAAAAGGAACTTTCACCGTAGGCTTACTTTGCCATACGGGCAGGGATGAAGCGCCATTGCATCAGAAAACTCTTTACAGCAATCCGGTAGCGCCGGAATCGGGACAATGGGTTCATCAGAGAGATGAATACCGAGTGAGCCGGAATTCCCGTGTTTTATCAATCACGGGGTCTTCGGTGGTTGAAGGAAAAGAACGGTTCAAACATCGAGCCATCTTTGAGCCGGATGTTCAGGGTTTTTTCAAAATGACGGTCAGAGCAATGAATATGGACGTGGCCGTTCAGTGCGTGAGGGTTAGACGCCTGATCAAGGAGGTCCCGCCCGTTGCGCCGCTGCAAACTGGATCAGGATATTCTGCTAGGCAATGAGAAGGTCCGATCCTGGGAGCCCCACCTGCTCGCCTTTGTCTACAGGGATACAGAGAAGGGGTTCCTGACCAGCCATTCGATAAACCTGAGAGAACGGGACACCACACTGGTGTCAGGAAACAGGCTGCGCCTGGACAAAAACAAGGGCTCAATAGAGGTGACCCTTGCAAACGCGTTCCCAAAGGATGCTCAAGAGCAAATCTGGATCGGGGACCTGCTTGCGGTCGAAATCTACGGACGGGCCCTCTCGCCCGGCGAGGTCCGCCGCTGCTACCTCACAGGACCCCGAAACAGGGATTAACCCGCATATCTCACAAACTTCCTGCTGCGAACGCGGATAGCGCCACTGCGACGGCACGAATTGGCAAAGCGCCCGTAAACCGTCTTTTTATCCTTTTTTCCCCATCTTTTTGTAGCGGATCAAAGACTGCGGCAAACCCATAGGTAAATGACGGTATCATCCACAGCACGAAATAGAGAAAGGAGTCCGAAAATGGCTTCAAACAGGCGATCATGGGCATATGAAAACGCTTTTTGCCGCAATTTGGGTCTGATCAGTGAAGAGGAACAGGAAAAACTGCATCAAACCTGCGTGGCTATCCCCGGACTGGGCGGTGTGGGCGGTTCTCATGCTCAGGCTCTTGCCAGAATGGGCGTAGGCCGTTTCCGCCTTGCGGATATGGATGAATTTGAAGTTGTCAACTTCAACCGTCAGCTTGGCGCAGACCTTCGGACCGTCGGGCGCCCCAAGACAGAGGTGACAGAGGAAGCGCTTGCCGCAGTGAATCCCGAGGTGAAAATGGACTTATTTCCCGAAGGAATTAGTCGCTCAACAATCGATTCTTTTCTGGAGGGCGTGGATGTCGTTGTGGACGGGCTCGAGTTTTTCGCAATTGAGGCGCGGCGGCTTCTCTTCAGCGAATGCCGCCGGCGCGGAATTCCTGTGATTACGGCCGGTCCTGTCGGGTACGGCGCGGCCGTTCTTGTGTTTACACCGGACGGCATGTCATTCGACGAGTATTTCCGGATCGACGACAGTATGACAAACACCGAACAGCTCATGGCCTTCGGGTTGGGCCTGGCTCCGGGGCTGGGCGGCGGCGTTGATCCCAGCCGAGTGGATTTCGAGAAACAAAAGGGACCGGCGCTGATGTCATCCTGCCTTCTGTGTTCAGGCATGGCCGCTACCGAAGTTCTCAAACTGGTGTGCGGACGCGGCAAGGTGTGCGCTGCGCCGCGCGGAGTGTATGTGGATCCCTATCGGCTGCGCACAAGACGGCTCAGGCCTCGTCCTTCACTCACACGAAGTTTGATCGGCCGGCTGATTCGCCGGGTTGCTTTCAAGCGTTTCCCCGAACTCAAAGCCATGATTGAACGCGAGGCGGGCTCCAGGACTGTTGCCGGCAACTCCATAGCTGGACAGGAGCCCGGCATGCCTGTTCCCCGGAAGGTTTGACATGAAAATAAAAACGAATATGCGGGAACTATCGTTTGATTACAGGTTCGGCCATGACGATGAGTACACAGTCGACATTGCAGCCACTATCGAGGAACGTAAACAGGCCTGGGCCCTGGTCTATGAAAAATATCGCGAAAAAGGATATGCGCAAAGTCATCCCAGCAGACTCTGGTATAGTCTGCATGATGCCTTGCCGGAAACCACGACTTTTCTTGTCCGCAAGCATGGTTGTAACGTGGCCACGCTGACCCTTGTGCCGGACTCGCCGCTCACCATCCCTGCCGACAGGTTATACGGAGACGAACTACAGGCTCTGCGCAGCCGGGGGCGCCGGATTTGCGAAATCACTTCCCTTGTCAGCGATGAATCAAATCGGCGCAGATGCGTTGAGGTTCTGCGCCACATGTTCAAAGTGGCCTATCTGGCGGCTCGACGTCTGGACGGAGCCACGGATTTTGTCATTACCGTTAATCCGCGCCATACACTTTATTACGAGAAAAAGATGCTGTTCGAGAGGGTCGGCGACGTTCGCACCTACGACAAAGTTGGCGGAGCCCCGGCCGCACTGTTGCGGCTGGATCTCACAACCGCAGAGATTCGGTACAAGGAACTTCTTGGCAAAGACACGCTCCGCTGCTTTGTGAATCCTGCGACAGAAAAGCGCGTGCTTGCATGGCTCCGGGCCCGGCGCACCCGCCTGAACCAGAGCGACGTCAGGACCTGGTTTGTCAATAAACGTCCGCTGCTGTTCAATGCCGAGCCTTCAGTACAGGAATATGTGTGGTCCTGCTGTGCCTCTGCCTGAGGCGACCTCTGCTTTCGATTTTCAGGTCTTCCGATGAATCTGTGGATACTGAAAGCATGTAGCTACCCAATATGAGGCACATGTTAGCCTGATCTATTCATGAAAAAGGCCAAGCAAGTTGCAAGGTG
>CAZUJZ010000181.1:0-8190 GCA_964620665.1 uncultured Desulfofustis sp.
CAGTGACGGTGACCAGAATCAATCCCATGCCGAAGATCTGGAGGCCGACCAGGCTTTCATGTAATACCACGACGCCGAATAGCGACGCGGTGACCGGTTCCACCATTGCCACAATTGAGGCCACGGCCGGCGCAGTATGGTTAAGACCGACGATGTAGAAAATAAATGACAGTCCCGCACCAAACACCCCCAGTACTATGAACAGCGGCCAAACCGGCGAACTCAGAGCTGCACCTATCTGGTCGACATCAGCCGGCCAGACAAGGACGGCGACAAGTACCGCAAATGCTATCACGAGAATCGCCTGTGGGCTGCCGTGCGGGGCAGCATACTTGAAGCCGAAAATGAATACCGCGTAGGACAATCCGGCAAGCAGCCCGGCGCCCGCACCGATCAGCGTGACACCACCCGCATCGATGTCATAAATACCCGTCAGCAGTACGATCCCAAACATCACCAGCGCGATTGCCGCCCACTTCATCGGGGTGGCACGTTCGAGCTTGAGCGCGAACGACACAAGATAGACGAACACCGGAGCGCAGTACATCAATGTGGCCGCAACCGCGACGCTGCCCTCGGCAATGCTGACAAAATAAAACGAGAAGTTGCCGGCTACCCCGAGACCGGCAATCGCCGACCAGAACCATAATCGGCTACGTGCCAGTCCGCTGTCACGTGGACGCAACGCCAACCAGACCAAAACGAATATAAGGCCGATTGCACCGCGATAGAACGCCACCATGAACGGTTCCCAGCCTTCGGCCATGAGAACAGCGCCGATCCCTCCTGACAGCCCCCAGCAGAGCGCCGCCGTTGCCACGAAGACCGTGCTCAGCCCTGTCATGTTTCTAATTTGATGGCACATGCCGACAAGCAGCCCATGCTCGCAAGTCCGGCGAGAGCTGGACTTGGCCCTCCAAGAAATCCCAAGAAACCGAGAAACCCCAGGAATCCAAGGAAACCCAATATGCCCAGGAACGGATTGCGATTGCCTATTGTCATGACTTCTCTTTTGTTCATTACCGGACAACGACCTCCTGCCAGGGTACCTTTTCCAGACATCAGAACCAGTTAGCTGTTTTTTCTTTTATATGAAAATCAGTTCCCCAGGCTGAACTCCCCGAGCTGATTGGTTCTCTCGGAGGCTGCCTCGTGAAGGCCCGGCGGGGCACAGGAAGCGGGCCGAGTTCGTCTGCCGCATCGGAACATTCCTGGAGTAGCGGACAGGCGTCCTGGATTACTGGACACACATCAGCAAGATACGGCCACCCCGCTCTTGCAAAAGGTTTTGCTCGAGCAAACGGCGCTCCCTGTCCACGCTTTTCTTCGGATTGGCACAGGGCCGGTGGGCCGCCGAAAGGCATCATCCCAGCACCGAACCCGGCTCCCGGGCCATCGTGAGGCCGGGAGCCGGGTTCAGTGCTGGGGATGCCACGCTCAAAACTGTTCGAGCACGAACAGTACCGAAATCATAACGATTGCGGCCGGCAGCACGACGATCCAAGGGCGGCCCGGTCGCAGCAGATCGACCAGGGTCTTGTCGCCGAACGGGCCGATGTCCAGGATGTGCTTTTTTAAAAACGGATAAACCGCCGCATACAGGGCCGAGCCGATCATGATGCCGCCCACGCCGCCGACCAGGGCGTCGAGGGCGCCGTGTCCCACCGCCCCGACTGAGGTTCCCGGACAGTATCCGAGGATGGCGAAGCCGACGCCGAAGACAAGTGGTCCGGGAATGCTGGTGCCGAGCGAACCGGTCTTCTTGTGCAGGGAAACCAGACCGGCGCTGCGCAATGCGTAAACGCCGATCATACCGGTGACGATGGCGGTCAGGATTATCTTGACAACGGTAAAGTCCTCAAGCAGAAGCTGTCCCATGATGACCTCATAGTCGCAGACCCGCCCTTTCTGCAACAAAAAGCCGAAGCAAAAGCCGATGAGCAGGCTGAACAGGTACTGGAGACCGGTCCGGTTGCGAATGGTTGCAAGCATATCTATCCCCCCGTTTCACCATCGGTAGATGAGCATCGCGACAATCACGCCCGCGATGAAGAAGCAGGCGACAGCCAGCCAACTGCTCACCACGAGCTGCAGCGTGCCGCTGATACCGTGTCCGCTCGTACAGCCCTTGCCCCAGCGGGCCCCAAAACCGATACAGATACCGCCGAACAGGGCAACGGCCAGCCGAGTATAGATATTGGAGCCGAAGGCCTCTTCCCACATGGGAGGGACCCATTCCCAGCGGAAATCTCCGGACAGCCAGGAAGAGGACAGGGCTCCGACAAAAAGACCGAAAACGAGCAGCCACTCCCAGTCGATAGCCGGTGGATTCTCCCGGTAATACTGTTTCTTCAGCACCTTCGGTCCGCGAACAGTCTTCTCGACGATGCCGGCACTGGCCGCCAGCGCCGAAGATACGCCGAGCGTATTGTCGGAGAGCAGAAAGGCGATCCAGCTGAGGACGCCGATTCCGACGCCGACCGCGTAGGGGGACCAGGACGAGGCGCTGAGCAGGTCCATGACGAATTGCATGACGGCTCCTTTTCTATTCGATGATTTCGCAGCCGATACTGCGACAGGCCTGCATGGATCCGAGGCTGTCTTCCACCTGTTCAAAACCGTGACCCTTGAGAATGGAAGCGGCGATGATCGCGCGCTGGCCGCTGCCGCAGAAAGTGACCACCGGTTTGTCGCGGTCGATTTCGTCAAGACGCTCCACCAACTCCCCGAGAAAAATGTGGGTGGCTCCCTCCAGCCGCCCCTGCTTGACTTCGTCGATCTGACGCACATCCAGCAGCGTGAAGTCGTCCCTTTCCCGCAAACGCTTTTGTAGCGTTCCTGCATGGACGGCGCCAATGCGGTCATACTGCCTGCCGCTCGTCTCCCAGGCGTGCATACCGCCTTTGAGATGGCCGACGATACGGTCATAGCCGATGCGGATCAGGTGGAGTGTGGCGGTCTCGACCTGTTCGTCGGATTCGGCGATCAGAACGAGGTCCTGATCGTAACCGAGCAGATAGCCGGCATAGGCCGGCACCATGGAGGCGGGCATGGCGATGCTGTCGGGAATGAAGGCACCGGCAAAGGCTTCGGGACTTCTCAGGTCGAGCAGGACCGCTCCCCCTTCTTTCGCTTCCGCAACGGCACCGGACGACAGCGGCTTGGGCCGGGGAACCGTTTCCAGCGGCGGCGGCCCCTGCTGATTATATTTCTCCATCATGCGGAAATAGGGGGGCTGATAGTGGTGTTCGCTCATCTTGTACTCGATGAATTCGTCTCGCTTGATTTTCTGCAGCACCGGATTGTATTGCCGCTCGTAGCCGATGGTTGAGAACTCCCGGGAAGCCATGCTGCTGCCGCAGACCGATCCGGCTCCGTGGGCCGGTAAAAGAATCGTCTGGTCGCCGAGCAACAAGAGTTTTTTGAAGATGGAGTCGTAGAGTGCGCCGCTTGTCTCCCTGGCCCGGTCAGGAAAAAAGTCGGTTCGGCCGACATCGCCGATGAACAGGGCATCGCCGGTGAATACTGCCACCGCTTCCTTGCCGTAGTTGCTGTCCGCCACGACGATGGAGATGCTCTCGAAGGTGTGCCCGGGTGTTTCGAAAACGGTCAGACGGAGATCGCCGATGCTGAATTTTTCCCCGTCGGACACCGGTGTTCCGTAGCCGAAATCAAGGGCCTTGCCGTGATAAATGCCCGCCCCGGTATGACGCGCCAGATCGAGGGAACCGATCACATAGTCTTCGTTGCGATGGGTCTCGAAAATATGGGTGATCTGCACCCCCTCGCGTGAAGCGATCTGCCGATAGATCTCGCAGTCACGCCGCGGGTCGATGACCGCGGCGTGCAGGCCGTCGCCGATTATGTAAGATAAATGGGCAATCCCTTCCGATTTGATCTTTTCCAAAAACATGTCTACCTCCTTGTCCTTCGCCTTTTCGACAGCTACAGGCTGTCGTAAAATGAGTGTATCTCCACCTGCTACCGGTAATGATTGCGACAGTGCAGGTGTTTGATAGCGCGTGACCAGCGGTAATTGTCTACCGATATTTTGCAATAGTCATACCCGAGCGTACATTTTTTCGGTTGCCGTACAAACCTCCCGGCAAACTACTAAGCGCGGCGGGAAGACGGGTTAGCAGCGGAAAGGATTACGACACGCAGGCCAGGACAGTCGTCACTGGCAGTCAGGAGTCCCCGCCGGGGCACCTTCCAGAAAATCGTACCCCGAGGACCTCTGCTTCCGGTTGAACGAGTCGGCTTCCGGCGAGAGTGGAATTGTTTCCGAAAATATCGGACAAATTGCCGCCTCACCTTGCGGTTGCTCCGGTCAAGTACCAGAAGGCGTCACTTATATGATTGTAATTCAACACTAATCTGTATTGGCATGGCATTCGCAAAAGAGACGGTAGCAATGATGCCAGACAACGCCGCCGAGTGGACGAGCGTTACGGCGTTGTCGGAGTGAAGATGTCAGGAGAATAATGCGTCACGACCAGGAGAGATACCAATGATTGGCAATGTCATCAAGTTGGGTGCCTATGCCCTGTTGGCCAAGGAAGTCGCCGGTACGGTTGTCGGTACCGCCTCACAACACGCCCGCGAGCAGATCAGAAGAGAAAGGAATTCCGCGCTTTCCGGCACCCTAATCGGTCTGGCGGTGGGAGTGGGGTTGGGAATATTGTACGCGCCCCGGCCGGGGAAAGAGACCCGAGAAAAACTATCCGACTCGGCGGCCGAACAATTGGAACGACTGCAAAGCAACATCATCGAGGGAAAAGATCACGTAGTCGAGATTCTCGGCAAGAAGGCCGAGGCATTGTGTCCGGAAAGGGAGGAAGAGCAGAAGGCGAGTTCATGAACGGGCTTCTCGACCGCCCATGAACCCGCCTCAATAGCAGACAGGACGAAACGGAGATAATTCATGACATTTACCGTGGATGGTTACGTGCTTTTGTGGCTGGCGCTCGGTTTACTGGCCCTGGCAATCGGCATCTACCTGCTGGTTGTCCTGAAGAATGCCAACCGGCTCATCACGAACATAAACAAGACGGTGGTAGACAATCAGGAACAGCTCGATCAACTCCTGCATCACCTGGGAAAAGTGAGCGGCAATACGGCACAATTGAGTGATTCATTGATGAAGCAATACAGGGACAACGAACTGCTCGTCAACACCATGATCAGAACGGGAGCCGAATCCGCCATGCTGCTCAACGACACAACGAGCAAGGTCAAATCACTCGTGCAAAGTTTCAATGACATCGTTTATTCGGTGAACCGGTTGATCAGGAAATGGTCATAAACAGAAGCCAAGCTGCCTGGAAATTGTTGACCGACAATGGGGCTGAGCTGATGGCAACAGAAAAAAACAGGAGGAAGACATGATAGATCTTTTCAAAACACAGAAGAAGTCCAACGCTACGGGAAAACTCATACTGGGCGCGGTCGCCGGCGCAGCGGCCGGTTTTACGGCAGGTGTCCTGACTGCTCCCCGAACCGGCAAGGAGACGCGTGAACTTTTGTCGGCCAAGGCGGCGGAAACGGTCGAGAAGGCAGCTGAAACCGTGGATAAGCAGAAAGCTAAAGTGGCGGAAGGCATCAGCAAGGCTAAGGAATCTAAGGAATCTAAGGAATAGAGGGACAAGGCTCAGATCGCACCGCGGTAGAACGCCACCACGAACGGCTCCCGGCGCCCGGCCATGAGAATGGCGCCGATCCGCCTGACAGCACCCGGCAGAGCGCCGCCATTGCCACGAAGGCCGCACTCATAAAATTTAAATCGGCAGCAGCTTGGCATACCTTTGAGCGGGCCGGTGAGCATGCCCTCGGTTCACCGGCATTACCGGTGAGGAAGGTTAGCTCTCATTTGCAATTTCTTCTAATAGTGAGGCAGCGTCGGTGATGAATTTCGGACATATTGTTCGAAATAAGTTTTTTTCCTTCGCGAGTTGGAGGCCCTCGGCGGTGCTGATATCCACAGAAAGTAGCTCCTTGCATTCAGTCGAACCGTTTCTTTCAGCAAATCTATTGGTAAAAATTGTTACTGCTTCAGACACTTTTTTACGCCCTTCTGGTGTTTCAGGTTGCTGCTCGATATACCTCAGGCCAAGTACCATGAGTGCTCCAGTAACTGCTCCACAGGTTTTTCCCATACGCATGCCACCTGCAAAACCAGCAGAAATAGACAGAGCGATATTCGGGTCTATGGCAAAATCTTTGCAATATTCTGAAAAGATGGCTTGAGAACAAGCATAACCATCGATAAATTTTGCATGAGCATTAGATGCCTTATTCATGATTCACTCTTTAATGAGAAAGAATAATTTTTTGGATATTGAATTTCGTTTGCAACGATGTCAGAGCAGCGCAAATGCCCTGTCCCGTTTCTCGCTTACGGAACCACTTTCCCGATCAATGTTACTTCCACGGGTGCATCTGAAGGGAGTGACGCAACACCTACTGCAGCGCGACTGCCGATGCTTCCAGGTCCCAGGTGCTCGATCAAGGTCTCGGATGCATAATCCGCAATTTTAGAATGTGCCGTAAACTCCGGCTCCGCATTGAGAAAAATGTTGAGTTGAAGGATTACAGATAGTCTCTCGCCATCTTGCAAACATGCCTGGGCGGCGACCAACGCATTGAAGGTAGCCAGACGGACGGCATCCCGGTTGGATTCCAAGGGATCGCCCGCTCTGATCTTGCCGGAATATATCAATTCCCCTGCTTTTCGGGGCGTCATGCCCGAAGTATAGATCAGGTCTGCGTGCCGAACTGCAGGCACATACGTGCCTTGCGGGATTGGTTGTTCACTCTTTCGAATCATCTCCGGTAGACCTCCACCATTTTTACGATCCGTCCTACGGCAGCAACTGCCGCAGCATAGTCTTGGGAAAAGTTGAGCCGGATACTGTCATGTGAACCGGGTCCAAATTCTGCTCCAGGCGTTACCGTTACGCCTGCCTGATGGCGAAGCAGTCTGACAAACGTATGCGGGTCAACAGCAAGAGGCGGCAACTGCGGGAAAAGATAGCTCCCGGCTTGCGGAGTTGCTGTCGGGAAATCGGCAGCCCTGAAGATTTTCAGTAATTCATCCCGTATCGCTTCATGTTCACGAATACGTTTTTCCATCCAGCCCGATGGCTCCAGAAACCACGTATCAAGTGTCGCTTGATTGTATCCTGCCGCCCGCAGGGAAACGATCGCTTGAAGACGCTCCATTCGATCAATCAATCCGGCTGTCCCGAATGCAACTCCGAGACGAAAGCCACTGAGAGACTCGGTCTTCGACGGGCCCATGATGGTGATAAGATTTTCCGGCGGTGTATCACCGGCGCGAAGATGCGTATACACCTCACCACGGTAAAGCAGCCGAGAGTACAATTGGTCCACGATTAAGGTGACACCATGCGCTGCCGCAAGCGCTGAAATTGTGGATATTGCCCCGGCTGAATAGACCAGACCGGTAGGGTTGTTCGGTGTTGAAAAGACAAAGACCTTCGTACCGCTTTTAAATGCGGTTTCAATTCGATCAAGATCCGGGCCATTTTCAGAGGGATTTCCCTGATAGTGCAGAGGAATGGGGACAATTTCGCCGCCGAAGAACTTAACCAGTTTACGGTTGGCAAAATAGTCGGGTTCAACCACAGCTACTTTCGTCCCTGAAGCGACTGTCGCGCCGAGCGCCAAAAACAGCGCGCCTTGTGTTCCCGGTGTTATAATCAACTCGCTGCCTGCTGAAATTGGCCGCCCGGTAAACGTGCCAAGACGTTGCGCCAGTTTTTCGCGGATCTGAGCCGAACCGCGATACTCAGTGTAGGCTTGCTGCCCGCCTCTCTCAAAGCCATCCTGCCAAGCCTCGAACGATCCCGGTGTCGGCGGAAAGGCATCGACATCCCCGTGCGAGAAGTCCACCGGAATTCCGTCATATGTATCGCCGCGCATAATGGCATTGAGCTCGCCCATCTCCTGTCGAACCTCTTGACCGGGAGCATTTTCTGTCTCAAGTGCTTGAAATTTTTCATCAAGGGTCATCATTTCATTCTCCAATCATTAAATCTTCCTTATAATCCCAGCCACATACAACCTCTTCTACCGGCAACTTCAGCTTTGAGGGGCGCGCGCCTTTCGCGCGTCCCTGTCAAAGACGATGTGAGCATTTTAATGCTCAACAATATATTTCAAGTGTTC
>CAZUJZ010000182.1:0-8176 GCA_964620665.1 uncultured Desulfofustis sp.
GGCGCAGCTCATCGCAACGCTCGGCCAGCGCCGGCCAGACATCCGGCCCGCAGGCGGCCAGCTGGTCTCCGCATCGTTGCAGGGCCTCGACCACCGACTGAACCTGTTGCTGCCAGTCGCTTTGCGCCCGGACGAAGCCGAGTAGATCGAAGCGACCGCGCTGTGCCGGAAACAGGCCGGCAAACGAATCGATGCGCTGCTTCAGTCCCCGGGCCATAGTCACAACTCTCTCGCCGTCATCCGGGTTCAGTTCGCTTTCCGCCTGGCGAACAATATCACCGACCAGATCATAGACCTGATACTGACCGAAAGCGGTACCGAAGAAGGTGGTCGCCACCTGCTCCAGGTGATGGGCCTCGTCGAAAATGACCGCTTCATGGCGCGGCAGCAACTCGCCGTAGCCGCGCTGGCGGAGCACCAGATCGGAAAAATAGAGATGATGGTTGACGACCAGCAATCTGGCTGCGCCGGCTTTTTTCCGCAAGCGTGAGATGAAGCAGGAAGCATGTTCCGGGCATTCGCTGCCGAAGCATTGATGCGACAGGGCGGAAATCTTCGGCCACAGGGGTGAACGATCGGTCAACCAGGCCAGTTCGGCCCGGTCCCCGGTCTCGGTGCTCTCCAGCCACTGATCGATTCGGGCACCATCCTCATCGCCGATCAGCGACAATTGCGGTGACGAACGGTGCTGATACCAGCGATAGAGACACAGATAGTTCTGCCGGCCCTTGACGCACAAGGCGTCGACCTCCGTGCCGAGGACTGCGGACAAGAGCGGGATTTCCTTATCGATCAACTGATCCTGTAAATTGATGGTCGCCGTCGACACGACGACCCGTTTACCGGAGAGTACCGCCGGAACGAGATAGGCCAAACTCTTACCGACCCCGGTCTCGGCCTCGACGACCAGGGTCCGGCAGAAATCGGGCTGGCCGGCCACACCGTGGTGCGGTGTCTGCAACACCTCGTCTACCGCCCGAGCCATCCGCACCTGATCGGCTCGCGGCTCGTATCCGGCAAGACGAGCCGCCAACGGCCCATCTTCAGAGAAAAATGCCTGTACCGATTGTTCCATGTCCTGGCTGAGTGAGAAGTCGCTTCCGGGACATGGCGACAGGCCTGCCCGTTATCGTCGAGCCTTCAGGTTATACGATTTTTATTTTTATTTTTCAACCAAACCGGTACACTGGTGACAGGTGCTGCATCTGAGCCGTCCCAGACGAGAAGCGATTTACACCCTCCGATCGGTGCGTTTCTGCAAAACGGTTTCACCAGGGAAACCGATTATAACCCCCGACTCAACACACTGGCATGGTCGAACTGCTCTCTTCTGCAGAATTGGATGCCGGAACGTCCGCTGAAAAACTGGTCAAAGACCATGAAATCATCGTCATCGTCGACGATTCGCCGGAAATCTCGATTCTGCTCCAGGCCTATCTGAAAAGCAGGAATCTTCCCTCCCGCCCGGCCTATACCGCCACCGAACTGTTTCAGCTGCTCCGGGAAGAGGAGGTGGCTCTGATATTACTCGACATCGGTCTTCCCGATCGGGACGGCGATGAAATCCTCGCCGAACTGGTCCGAAATTTTCCGGATCTCGGGATCATCATGGTGACCGGCAGCACCGATCTGCAGACCGCGCTGCGTTGTTTACGCCTCGGTGCCGACGATTACCTGACCAAGCCGGTCAATATCGAGCAATTTCATGCAACCGTCAACAAAACCCTGCGCAAGCGTCGGTTGGCCATCGACAACCGGCTTTTTCAGCAGGAATTGCAGATCACCTACCTTCGGACCCAGTTTCTGCATCATCTCAACCTGAAGATGAACAGCGCTTACCTCAATGCCCGGGAACTCAAAAATGTTCTGCAGACCATCCTGATCGGCATCACGTCGGAAGAAGGACTACGATTCAATCGGGCCTTCCTCGCGCTGTTCGACAAACAAGAGGCCATGCTCCAGGGCGAGTTGGCCATCGGACCGGGCAGCAGAGAAGGCGCCGCCGAGGTGTGGAACGAAATCAAGCGGAAAAATCTCCGCTTGCAAGACCTGTTTCACACCGTTTCCGGCGATTCTTTTAAGAAAGATACTATTGTCAACGAGATCGTTCAGTCACTCGTTGTTCCCGCCTCTTTTGTCCAGCACCCGCTGATCCATGCCTGTCGCAGCCGCAGCTCGATTCTGGTGAACCGGGGCCAGGCACCGATAGAGATCCCCGCGGAACTCATTGAAACGCTCGGCGAGGACACCTTTGTCATCGTACCGCTCTTTTCCCCGAGCAAGGCCCTGGGAGTGATCATCGCCGATAATTTCGTCACCCGGCAACCGATCAACGAAACCGATGTCGAAGCGCTGGAAACCTTCGCCGGCCAAGCCAGTCTCGCCGTCGAGCACTCCCGGCTCTACACCGACATGCAACAGAAGATCGACGAACTCGAGTTGGTCACCCAGGAACTGGAAAAGAGCAAGGACCTGCTCGTTGAAGCGGAACGCTACTCGGCCTTCGGCTACATGTCGGCCCAATTGGTGCACGCCCTGCGCAACCCGATCACGTCGATCGGCGGAACCGCCCGTCTGCTCAGCAAACGAATCTCGGATCAAAACAACAAAAAATTCCTCGATGTTCTGACCAGGGAAACAAGCAAACTGGAAGCGACCCTGAGCGATCTGTTCAGCTTCGTCAGTGAGAGCGAAGTCAACAAGACCGAGCAGCACCTCCATCCGCTGATCCGCCGGAGCGTGATGATCTTTTACGGGGCGATGAAAAACAGTAACATCAGCTACGAGATCGAGCTCACCGGCGAGGACCCGGTCCTGCTCATCGACAGCGACAAAATTCGACAGGTACTGCTGCACCTGATCAAAAACAGTATCGAGGCAATGCCGGACGGAGGGATGTTGCAGGTTCGCTCCTGGCAGGAAGACGGGGCGGTACTGGTTTCCATCAGGGATTCCGGCATCGGCATCGCGGTGGGAGACCTGGCCCGGGTCGCCGATCCGTTTTACACCACCAAGACCCATGGCACCGGCATGGGCCTGACCCTGGTCGAGCAGATCCTGGCCCAGCATAATGCCGATTTTTCCCTGACACCCGGTAAGCCGCAGGGTACGATCGCCCTGATCAGATTCAGGCCGGCCGCGTTCCCGCCGGATCCGGGCTAACGCTCACGCTGCCAGGAAATCAGCACCGCCGCCAACGAAACAGCCGCCGCACAAAGAAACGTGGCCCGCAATGCCGCGACAAACTGGCCGCTCTGCCCCGCATCAAAATGCCGTATCTCGGCGCCTCCGGTAAACCAGGAAAACCAGGCCGCAAAAACGATGCCGGCGAAAGCCGCTCCGAAAAGCATCCCGAGATTTCGCGACGTGGCCAGCAAACCGGCGGTAACGCCGGCATCGTCGTCACCGATTCGCGACAGCAGCGAAGCGGTATTCGGCGCTAAAAACATCGATTGTCCCATGCCGAGCAGCACCAGCCGGGCACAGATGGCCGGCAGTGAAGACACGGCATCAATCGTCGCCAACGACAGCAGCGCCACGAAACTGATGGCCAGACCGGCCGTGGTCAGGATCCTGCCGCCGAGGCGGTCAAAGAGCAT
Source organism: uncultured Desulfofustis sp. (assembly GCA_964620665.1). Lineage (GTDB taxonomy): Bacteria > Desulfobacterota > Desulfobulbia > Desulfobulbales > Desulfocapsaceae > Desulfofustis. The sequence goes on from CAZUJZ010000182.1 coordinate 3,600, forward strand.
GCCGGAAACCGGGGAAACGACAAACAGGCTGAGCGGCATCGCTATCATCACCAGTCCGATCAGATTGGCCGGCAAACCACGCACCAGATCGAGATAAAACGGCAGCAGCACCAGCACGACGAAAAGAGAACCGAACGATATCGCAGCAGTGATCAGGCCGATGTGATAGTAACTCTTGCAGAACAGGTGCAACGGCAGGATAGCCGATTTCCGGGTTCGCTCCGTCCAGACGAACAGGGCTGTCGCCAGGGCCAGCCACAGCGCTCCGCCGGTTCGAAAGAACCAGCCGGAAGACGGAAGAAAGTGCGCATAGAGGATAAAGGATAACACCACGACAGCCCATAGCAGTGCTCCCCGGCCATCGAACCGGCGTCTGCTGCGGGCACCATTGCCCACGCCGGAGATCCTGAACAGATATATACCGGAGACAAGGATAACCAGGCTGACCGGCAGGTTCACAAGAAAGATCATGCGCCAGGAAAACCAGCTGATGAGCAGGCCGCTGACCAGCGGTCCGCTCATCAGCCCGGCGGACGTGGCGATACCGATCATACCGAGCCCCTTGCCAAGTTCCCGGCGCGGGAAGGCGTCCCTGATAATCACCGGGCCGGAGGCCATCATCATTGCCGCCCCCACCCCCTCGGCCAGCCTGGCGCCGATCAACAGCCACAGGTTCGGCGCCAGGGCGCAGGCCACCGAACCGGCGCCGAAAACACCGATACCGAACAGATAAACCGTTCCGGTTCCCAGCCGGTTTGCCGCTACGCCCCAGAAAAGCAGGCTGACGGTAATGGTCAGCAGGTAGATCAGCACCACCCACTGCACCTGGATCAGCGGCACCGAAAACGATCGCATAATAGACGGCAAAGCAACATTGACCATGCTGCTGTCCATGGTGCTCAGAAAGACACCGGCACCGACAAGCAGAAAAAGGCGCCACTTGGCCATACCGGTCTCTTCAGCGACCATCGTCTCTTTGTCCATCATCGCCGGGCCTGCACCAATCGACGCTTGCGAACCGTATCGGCCAAAGTTTGTTTCATTTTCGTTAGAGTTGTGTTACAAAAACATGTTTTATCGCCGAAACGAAGCAACGTACACCGTGCGTGCCTCGCACAGTCCGACGACATCGACATGCCGAACCCGACGTGATTTAGATGAGCGCTGCCTTGCCCAGGGAGGAACACGAAACAAAATATGTGTTTGCCAATTCGCGCGTCCGGATTCTTCGCCGCTTCCTGTCGATGCGATGCATCCCCGACGGCGAGTACGCAGAAGGCCTCATATCAAGTATCTATTTCGATACCAGCCATCTGGAACTGCTTGATGAAAAACTCAACAGCGATTACCTGAAAGCCAAAGTTCGCTTGCGCTGGTATTCATCCGTCTCTACAGGAACACCCTATCCGCCCGTCTTTCTCGAGGTCAAGCGAAAAGTCGGGAGCGCCAGGCGGAAAATCAGACAACAACTCGACGGTTTTGGTGACTGGATCAGAGAGAGACCGCTTCACGATCCATCCTTTTTACAAATCAACACGATCCTGGCAAAACTTGGTAATCATTTCAACCGGCCATTGTTTCCAACCCTGCAGATAGATTATCATCGCAGCCGCTACCTCGATCCACACAGTGGCGCAAGGCTCGCGGTGGACGGTAACATCCGGGTATCGCGCGTCAACGGCCAACTCATCCCATGCCTCAACGGCAAATCCCTTGGCGATGCGGTCTTCGAATGTAAAAACCAGTCACAGGAGTTGCCGGACTGGTTGGGCCAGGTCAACACACTTTCCGGCGGCCGGAAAGACGCCTTTTCCAAATATGCCTGCTGCTTTCTCCATTCGCAGCGACTCACCGTGTAAACAGCGATCAACATTATGGACAACAAACAAATCGATTGGTATTCGATCCTCACCGGTTTTGGCAGTAAAAACATGGACGAGATCGGCCTGATTCCATTTCTCGGAATCATGGGCATCTCACTTCTCTCGTCACTTTTTATCGCGCTGCTCTATGTTCGCTTTTTCCAGCCACGATCGACGGGGAGTCTTATTTACCGAGCATTTCCTCTCCTTGGCATATCGATTACCGCCATTTTTATCGCCATTCAGTTTTCCCTGCCACTCTCCCTGGGACTGCTCGGTGCCTTGTCCATCGTGCGCTTTCGCACACCGATCAAAGAACCGGAAGAGATCGGATTCATCATGCTGGTGGTCGCGGCTTCGCTCTGCTGTGCGACGTTCAATATCCTTTTCCTCTGCATCATCCTCGGCGTGGCCATTGTCGCTTTGCTTGTCCTGCACTACGGCCGAGGTTTTCTGGCTGTCACCGACAACAGTGGTATTGTCATTATCGAATCGCCATCGGCGGTCTTTCATCATAAAAACCGGGAACTCTTTGACGCACTGCACACCTGCATCGACAACGGTCGATTAGACAGTGTGTCGGAAAGCGGAGACGCCGCCATTATCTCCTATAACATCCGGCAGCCTCGAGAAAAGCAGCTGTTGGAACTCAGAGACCTGATCAGGGCCATTGATCCTGCGATAAAAATGAACATTTTTTACAATAGTCAGACCATGTGACCTGACGCCGCCATGACGTTGTCTCGATTCGCTTCAATTTTTCGCGAAACTGCCGCCTTTGTCTTTCTGGCTCTGGCCTTCCTCACTCTCAGCGTTATCTGCCAGTACTATTCGGCCGGTCTCGACATCCACCTCCAGTTCGAAGCTCAACAGTCCGATTACGTGACTATTTTCTGGCGCGGCAGTGAAGAGCCCTACGATATCGAACGATCATCGACCGTTCCCCTCGGCAGGTCTCAGCTGACCACTATCGACACCACCGTGCCTATGGCCGGCAGCGACTACATCCGCATCGATCCGGGCAACCGGCCCGGTCAGATGGCCCTCCGGACGGCACGTATTTCCGCCGGTGATAACTATTCACTCGACCTTGTCGACAGCCTGCGGGAAACACCGGCAACCCAGATCAACGATCTCTTCATGGACCGGCGAGATGACGAACTCGTCCTTGAGTCTACCGGCAACGACCCATTTTTCGAAGTCCATGTTCCGCTCGAGTCACATCGCATCTTTTCCTTCATCAATCCCGTCACCCCCGCTTTGCTGCTCTCTTGCCTGGTCATCTCCCTGGCCATCAATCTCCGGCTTTTGCGAGGACCGAAAAGTTCCGGGACACTCCACATATCACTCCCAAATCAGCAGCTCCTTCGACTCCCGGAAAGCAGGACCCAATCTTTTCGGCTGGCCCCGGTAATCTTCCGAGATCACGGTGAACACGTCACCACCTATCGCATCGAAGTCGACGATATCGCGCCACGTACCGTCGCCCCATTGCTGGACGATGTCAAACGGCTCAACGCAGCTGCCGAGCTTCGCTTTCACTATCGACGCTCCGGAGAAGTTTAATCTCACCATGAACAAGCGGCGAAAAATCCTGGCGGTTCTTCTCGGAACAATCGGTGTGTTGCTCATCCTGGCCGCTATCACGACGCGGCAGGAAGACTTCAAACATCTGAAAGATGCTCTCCAGATACAATCTGTGGGCTCCGGAGTCCTCGACTACGGCACCATGGGGGCAATGCTCAAACGATTGGAGTTGGTCACCGTCAGCCGCAACGATTTCAGCCGCTTCAAGCCGACCGAACAACACGACGACGATCTGGAAACACTGGTCTTCCAGAAAAAGCGACAAGTCGGCGACTATCTCTATACCGCCAATCCGGAAGGAACCATTCGCTATCGTTCGACCGATCTGCTGGCAGGGAGAAAGACGAAGCCCGACTGGCCGATAGTCTCCATCGCCATCGATGAGGCTTTTCTGCATGACCCGGAGACGGGGATCATGGCAAACAGAACCCAGAAAGGACGAGAGTGGGAGAAAATCGCCGAAGTTTCCTATATCGAGGGCGGCGAGGTACTCTTTGAAACCCGTGCCGGGCTGCGGATGCATGGCGGCAAACGACTGACCACCGGTGAATTCACTCCCGGCTTTCGGCTCTATTTTCGAAAAAAGTACGGGCTTCCCGAAGTTCCTTCGGGGCTGATCCTGCCCGATCTCGATGTTCCGCTGCGCACGGTGGTACTGCAAAACGGTGCCTGGCCGCCCGGCTATCCGCTCAACAATCCGATAGCCTACGACATTGCCCGGCGAATAGGGGGTATCGTCCCGGCAACCCGGCTCGTGGAAATCTACCTCAACGGACACCCCTATAGTATGGGGTTTGCAATCGAACACCTGAGCAGGCGTCAATGGGGACAGCGATTTGGCGACGCAGATTATTTTTTCGTCAAATACCGCAGCAAAAACCCGGAGAAAGACCTGGTGGACTATCGCCGAAAGCTCGGCAACCTGCTTGATAACAATACCGTTTTGTCCGTAGAAAATGTTTCCGAGGCGCTTGTACTCAGCAATCTGACTGCCCAAGTAATCGCCTGGGCTTTCTGCGGTACCACCGACTATTACCAGGGGGTAGCCGCCGGACGGAGAAAACCTGACAGCAAAATCTTCTGGATTACCTGGGATATGGACCACAGTTTCTGGGATAAGGGCGCCAA